>CAYXDX010000061.1:0-9554 GCA_964463865.1 uncultured archaeon
AGGGAGGACGTGAGCGTTCTGGAGATATTCGAGGAGTTCGAGCAAGGTCTGGACGGGCTGGAGAAATTCAGCGAAATATTCGTCCTATACTGGATGCACGAGTCGAGAAGAGACGTTTTAAGAGCAAAGCCTCCGGGAGGAGAGGAGAGAGGAGTCTTTTCTACGAGGTCTCCGGAAAGGCCGAACCCTATAGGGCTTTCGGTGTGCAAGATCGTTAGGATCGAGGGTAAGAGAGTATTCGTGAAGTGGCTCGACGCGATAGACGGAACGCCGATAGTCGATATAAAACCCTACATAAAGGACGTGGACTGTCCTTAAAGTTCTCCTATCTTCGCCGCGAGTTTCGACAGAACCTCTTTTCTTTTCGCGGCGACGAACTTTATGCTTCCGACGACGAGGTGACCTCCTCCGTCCACTCCCGCGTTCACTTCCTCTCTCAGCTCTCTGACGATCCTCGGGATGTCGAGTTCGACGCCCTCGCTCCTTATTATCGCAAAGTCCGGTCCGTATCCGATCGTCACGATCTTTTCGTATTTCTGCTTCAACCTGTCGTGAACTTCTCCAGTCAGCTTTCCGGGTGGCGGAAATTCGAACCTCTTCGCGTAGTTCTCGACGTCGAGCGCCGCTAAAGCGACGCCGTTCGGCAGTATCTGGACCTTGACGCTCTCCATAGCCGTTTTAACCTGCTCGTCTATGCTCTTCATCGCGTAGTCGTAAAGCATCTCCACGAGTTTCAGCTGCCTGTCCTTCCTTCCGAACCCGAGTATCTCGTGCATTATCTGGCTGGCCGGCCTGAACCTGAGGAAGAACCCTTCGTATTCTATCGCGAGGGCGACCTTCTTCAGGAACTCCACGTCGAGTTTCGAAAGCTCTATGTACTTCTCCACGACCCCCTCGGCTCTATCTCCGACGACGCTTATCGCTGCGAGGTGCTCGAAGTTTCTGTCGGATATCATCCTCGCTATCTCGACGCAGAGGATTCCGGAGGTGAAGTTGCTGTCCCCTCCGACCTTATACGGATTCACGTGGTGCAGGAGGAACTTGTCCACTTCCTCGTCCGGGAAGTGGTGGTCTATTGTTATCACGTCCGCCCCGAAAGCGAGGAACTGCCTGATCGCCGGCACGTCTTCGTGTCCGGATCCGTTGTCCACGAGAACTACCAGAGGTATCTTGTCCCCGAACTTTTCCGAATCTTCAAGTGACTCGTCCAAGTCCTTGACCACGTCCTCCAGCTCGTAGAATGGCGCTCTCGAAACCTTCCTTCTCACGAGGTAGTTCTTCGCGTCCGGGTCTGGATGGTTCTTTTCGACGTAGTCTTTCAGCGCAACTTCGAGAGCCACGCCACCGCAGACTCCGTCGGCATCCCAGTGGTGCCGAATTATTATCGGTCTCGACTCGAGGACTGCTTTCCTCAACTCCTTCGCGACCGCCAGCATTTTGTCCTTGAGCCTCTCGAGAACTTCGCTCTCTATGAGGAACCCTTTGAACTCCGGCTCGCTCCTTCTGTCGATCTCGCTCTCTATCGCCTTTTTTATCTCGTAGGCCTCTTCTCCAAGCAGCCTTTCCATCTCGTAGACTTCTATCTGGAGCTTCGTCTCCCTCCTCTTGACGACTCCGATTACCCTCGCAACATCTCCCACGTTTATCTCCGGATACGCCCTTTCTCCGTCCTCGAACGCAGCAGCGTTTATCGCTCCGCTCTCGTCGACTATCGTGAATATCGTCGGGCCGGCCGTGAGCTTGACGTGAGTCACGAGACCCCTGACCTCAACTATCTTTCCGACCTTCCCCTCCGCTTCGGAAATGCTGATCTTCGGAACGTCTTTGGAAACTTCCACGACCTCGTATGAATCCATCGGATTTAGTTCGAGGTCTATCTCACCGCTCGGCTTTATGGATACGATTTTGACCGTCACCTCGTCCCCTTCGCTGAGGTAAGCGTTTCCGAGGTTCTTCCTGTGAATCAGGCCCCTTAGCCTTTTGTTGAGCTGAACGAATGCTCCTATGTCGGTAATGCTCGAAACCTTGCCGATATATACTCTGTTCAGTCTCAAGTCTTCTATTCCGCAGCTGTTCCTCAACAGGTATGCGTGCGGCTTCTTCCTACACTCCGGGCAAAGGTCTGCTCCGCCGATTATCGGTTTTCCGCAGATCTTACACTTTCCAGCCTTGCCGCTTCCCTTACACGCGTCGCAGACGACCATTCTGACCTTCTCTCCGCTGCCCTTACAGACGCCGCAGATACCCTTCGCGAACAGTTGCAGCTGCTCAGAGGTGAGCTCCGCTGTGAGGCGCGGATTGAAGCCTTTTGCCTTGCCGCTCCCTCCACAAACGTTACACGTCTCTTTAATCTCCACGTAACCTTTCCCGTCGCATTTCGAACATCTCATTTTCAAGAAAGCGGGATTCGGTCTTTTTAAAAATTTTGAGGTGAAAACTTATAAATTGTGGCGAAGATTAACATTGTGAAGATGGGCGGAATGAAGTCTCCGTGCGAAGAGGTGGCGTTGAAAGTCCTTCCGATGATCAGAGGCGAACTCGCGAGGGAACTCGTGGACAGGGGGTTCAGCAAGAAAGAGGTAGCCGAGATTCTCGGAGTCACGATTTCCGCGATAAGCCAGTACACCAAAGGAAAGAGAGGCGTTCTCAAGAACGAGAGCATAAAGGAGAGCATAAAGAAGCTCGCCGACGAAATAGTCGAGGGAAAGGTCAGCGAGAGCGATCTCGGGAAGAAGATCTGCGAGATATGCAGCGTCATAAGAAAGAATGCTGAGCAGCTTTAAAGAGTCGGCGACCCGACTGCTTAAGCCGTTAACGAGCGTAATCGCGAAAACCGGCGTTAATCCGAACGTTCTCACTTTCGCGGGTCTCGTTGTTGGACTTGTAGCTTCTTACTTCGTAGCCTTCGGCGACAGGCTCGAAGCGGCTTCTTTCGTAATTCTAAGCGCGGTATTCGACGTCCTCGACGGAGCTCTCGCGAGGAACGAGGGCTTCAAAACGAGGAGGGGCGGTTTTCTCGACTCTGTTTTCGACAGGTACGTCGACTCCGCGATAATTATCGCCCTCGGCTACAGAGCCGGAAACGTCCTCCTCGGATCGATAGCCCTCGTCGGGGCGCTCATGGTCAGCTACACGAGGGCGAGAGCGGAGGTGGAAATAGAGAAGTGCGATGTCGGAATAGCGGAAAGAGGAGAGCGCATACTCATAATCCTCCTCGGAATAATCTTTTCCGTAGAGCTTTACGCTCTCGTAATTCTGGCGATCCTCTCTCACGCCACCGCAGTCCACAGGATCGTCCACGCTTACAGGAGGATAAAGGAGAGCGAGACTACCGAGACTTCATTTTGAACCTGACGAGGTATTCTACGCCGACCTTCTGAACCTTCTCTCTAACCTCGATGAGCCTGTCGCTGAGTTCCTCCATCCCCTCGACTTTAGCGGTAGCCTCGAGGTTTTTGACCATCCAGAGGGAGCGCATGATCTCGTCCTTGAGGAGCGGACAGTCGAAGCACCTTTCCATGACGCTCTTCACGTAGTCGACCTTCTTTTCGAGCGACTCCACGCCTCTTAACAGGTCTTCCTCCCTCCAGCGCTTGAACGATGAGCAGTCGACGCAAAGCATCGACGTTGGATCGGTGCACTTTTCGCACACGTATCTGTAACACCTCGGGCATATGTTCGTCGCCTCACCCTCACAGACCTCGCACCTCTGCATTTCGCCAGTAGTATAACGGCAATGTTTTTAATACATTCTCCACCTTTCCAAAGCATGGGCAAGACCATAGCGGAGAAGATACTCAGCGAAAAAAGTGGAAGAGACGCTTACGCCGGAGACATCGTCATAGCCAAGGTCGACCGGATCGCCCTTCAGGACGGGACCGCTCCGCTCGCTATAAGGCAGATAGAAAAGCTCGGGTTCGACAAAAGCAAGATAAAAGCCGCCGAGATCACACACTTCTTCGTCGATCACGCCGCGCCGTCTCCGAGGAAGGAGCTCAGCAACGACCAGAAGTTCATAAGGAGCTTTGCAGAAGACGTCGGAGCAGACTTCAACCCTCCGGGAGAAGGCATAATCCACCAGCTCATGGTCGAGAGGTACGTAAATCCGGGAGACCTCGTCGTCGGAGCGGATTCGCACACGTGCACCTACGGAGCTCTCGGCGCTTTTGCGACCGGAATGGGATCCACCGACATTGCCGTGGCGATAGCTCTCGGAAAGAACTGGTTCAGGGTTCCGGAAACCTTCAGAATAGAGGTGAACGGGGAACTCGGGAAGGGCGTGTATCCCAAGGACCTGATACTTCGCGTAATAGGTGAGCTCGGCGTCGACGGAGCGACCTACAAAGCCCTGGAGTTTCACGGAGAGACCATCGACAGGATGGACATCGACGGAAGGCTGACGATGGCGAACATGGCGATAGAGTGCGGAGCGAAGGCAGGGCTGTTCAAGAGCGACGAGGTTACGAGGAGGTTTCTCGCGGAGAGGGGTAGAGCGGATAAATTCAGGGAGGTAAAGCCCGACGAGGACGCGGAATATGAGAAGGAGCTGCACTTCGACGCGTCCGACCTGGTTCCGCTCGTGGCGAAGCCGCACCAGGTAGACAACGTAGCAGAGGTGGACGAGGTCGAGGGGATAGAGGTCGATCAGGTTTTCGTAGGAACGTGCACGAACGGTAGGCTGTCGGACATAGAAGTCGTCGCGAGGATTCTCAAGGGCAAAAAGGTCAAGAAGGGTGTAAGGCTTCTCGTAGGTCCTGCGAGCAGGGAAGTCTATCTGAAAGCAATCGAAATGGGCTACGTTCAAGAGATCGTCAAAGCCGGAGGCGTCGTGCTTCCACCGGGCTGCGGACCGTGCGTTGGCATACACCTCGGGATCTTAGCGGACGGAGAGGTCTGCCTTTCCACGCAGAACAGGAACTTCAAGGGGAGGATGGGCAACCCGAACGCAGAGATATACTTAGCCTCTCCGGCGACAGCGGCGGCTACGGCGATAGAGGGGAAGATCGCCGACCCGAGAAAGTACCTGTAAAATTTTTATCACGTAGAAGCGTTTTTCGATCTGCGATGGACATCCTCGAAGAGATCAAAAGGCTCGAAGAGGAGATAAGGAGGACGCCTTACAACAAGGCTACGGAGCACCACATAGGGAGGCTGAAGGCAAAACTCGCGAGGCTTAGGGAGGAGGCCGAGAAGCAGAGGAGGAAGAGGAGCGGAGAACAGTTCGCGATAAAGAAGGAAGGCGACGCAACCGCAGTTCTCGTCGGATACCCGTCGGTCGGGAAGTCCACGCTCCTGAACGCGCTTACCGGAGCAAAAAGCGAGGTCGGAGACTACGCGTTCACGACAATAAAGCCTGTTCCCGGAATGCTCGAATACAAGGGGGCGAAAATTCAGCTCATCGACGTCCCGGGAGTCATAGAGGGGGCATCGAAGGGGAAGGGAAGGGGCAGGGAAATCCTTTCGGCGATACGAAGCGCCGACCTGATCATCATAGTCGCCGACGTCTTCAACATTCACACGATCGACCTCGTTAAGAGGGAGCTTTACGAGGCGGGATTCAGGCTGAACGAAAAGAGGCCGGAGGTGTTTATAAAGAAGACGGTCACCGGCGGCATAAACATCAAATCGACCGTCAAGCTTTCGCTCGGCGAGGAGACGATAAAGGCGATACTCAGGGAGTACAAGATTCACAGCGGAGAGGTTCTCATAAGGGAGGACGTGACGATAGACAGGCTGATAGACGCGATCCTGGGGAACAGAGTTTACGTCCCGGCGATAACCGTCGTTAATAAGATCGACCTGTATCCGGAGGCGGAAATTCCGGAAGACGCGATCCCCGTTTCGGCCGAAAAGCGAATCAACCTCGACAGGCTCGTAGAAGAAATATACAGGAAGCTCGACTTCATAAGGGTCTACCTCAAGCCGCCCGGAGGCAAGGTCGAGGAGGAGCCGATGATCCTGAGGAGGGGCGCAAAAATCGAAGACGTGTGCAGAAGGTTGCACAGGGACATGCTGAAAAACTTCAAATACGCGAAGGTGTGGGGGAAGAGCGTAAAGTTCGACGGGCAAAGAGTGGGGCTCGACCACGTTCTCGAAGACGGAGACGTCGTGACGATTTACGCAAAATAAAAATTTATTCGATCTTAATAACCTTCCTCTCCTTCTCGACCTTCGGAACTATTATCTCGAGGACGCCGTTGTTATATTTCGCGGAGATCTTGTCGACGTCCACTTCTTCCGGCAGCGAGATTCTTCTGTAGACCTCTCCGAACCTCCTCTCCTGTCTGATGTAGTTTCTTCCGCTCTCTTCCCTCTCCTCCTTCCTTTCAGCTTTGATTACGAGGTCGCCGTCTTCGACGTAGACGTTTATGTCCTCTTTGTTAAATCCGGGCAGGTCGACGAGGATTCTGTATCTGTCCCCCTCGTCGATTACGTCGAGCGGGGCTGAAACTTCTCTCGCAAACGCCATCCTGTCGAACTCTTCGAGCAACCTGTTCATCCTCTCCTGCATCCTCCTCAACTCCTCGAACGGGTCGAAGAACTTCATTTTACGTCACCTCCCTTAACCTTTGTTCCCTAACTTCTGGTTAGCAAAAATGATATTTAAAAATTTCGCGACGTTTGATAGCAAGTGGAAGTAAAAGGTTATGCGGAGGGACGAGAACTTCAATACATGCCGCGGATCTACCTGATGCAGCACGCGGAGGCGCACAGCGAGGATGTAGATCCGGAGAGGAGGATAACCGAGAGGGGTAAGGAGGAGACGAGAAGGGTGGCCGAAGCCCTCAAAAGAGCGGGAGTTAGCGTTAGCACGATATTTCACAGCACGAAGACGAGGGCGAGGCAGACGGCTGAAATAGTCGGCGAAGTTCTCGGAGCCGAAGTTCGGGAGGAAAAAGACCTCGAGCCGAACGCGGACCCGTCGGTGTGGGAAGAGAGGCTTAGAAATACTCAGGAGAACGTCATGATCGTCGGACACCTCCCGCACCTAAGCAAGCTGCTCGCGAGACTCACCGGAGCAGAAAAAGAAGTTGTGAGGTTCAGGTACTCCGGAGTTGTCTGCTTGGAAAAGGAAGGGGACGAGTTCAGAATAGTCTGGTTCGTAACCCCGGACATCATTTAAACGAACTTTCTGTAGTTTCCCTTTTTTATGTATTCTATTATCTTCCTGACGAACCTGTCGCCCGTCCTTATGACCGGAAGGATCGTCGTGTCTCCCCTTATGTTGAGGATCTTGTCCGTATACTCAACAACGTCGTCGTTTCCATGGTAGAGTATCCACCTCTTGTAGCTGTCGACCCTCGTGAAGGAGGCGTAGGTAATCATCTCAACCACGACTATCTTGTCCTCGACTATTCCGTGGATCGTGTCGTAATCCACGAGGAATATCATCCCGTCGCTGTAGAAAACCCTCTCGGCTTCGAGCGCTATAGCCTGCCTGACGAACTCGTCGAGAGGAAACTCCTCCGGTTCGTCGAGCATCACTGGTCCGTGATAGACGACGCTTTCCATAAGCGTAGGACACATCCGCGGTTAAAAAACTTTGAGTTCCTATCCAAAAACAATTTAATCTTCAGTAGACAACCTTCTTCTATGGATGGGCCGATCCTTCAGGTCGCACTCGACCTGCTCGAATTGAAGAGAGCCGTTGAAATAGCCTCCGAGTCGATAGAGGGCGGAGCGGACTGGCTCGAGGTAGGGACGCCCCTGATCAAGAGCGAGGGTATGAACGCGATAAGGGAGATGAAAAAGACGTTCAAGGACAGGGTCATCGTGGCGGACATGAAGACGATCGACACAGGCGCGGTGGAGGTGGAAATGGCGGCTAAAAGCGGTGCGGACGTCGTAATAATCCTCGGCCTCAGCGACGACTCTACGGTAGCCGAAGCCATAAGGGCGGCGAAGAAGTACGGGGCAAGGATAATGGTCGATCTGATAAACGTCCCGAACCCGGTTGAGAGAGCAAAGCAGCTCGAAGAACTCGGAGTCGACTACATAAACGTCCACGTCGGCATAGACCAGCAGATGAAGGGTATGGACCCGCTCGACGTGTTGAGCAGAGTCGTCGAGGAAGTGAACATCCCCGTCGCGGCTGCCGGAGGGCTCGATGCCGAAAAAGCCGCGAACTGCGTCGCGCTCGGAGCGAGGATCGTGATAGTCGGGAGCAACATCGTGAAGTCGAGAAACGTGACGGAGTCCGCGAGGAGGGTCAGGGAAGCGATAGACGAGGCTTGGGAGAAGGGCAAGGAGTTCGAAATAAGGAAGAAGAGGCTCGAAGACGAGATAAGGGAGATACTTATGAAGGTGTCCACGCCGAACGTTAGCGACGCGATGCACAGGGCGAAAGCCATGAAAGGCGTTTACCCGCTCGTGAGGGGCAAGAAAATCGTTGGAAAGGCCGTTACCGTCAGCACGATGGACGGAGACTGGGCGAAGCCCGTGGAGGCGATAGACGTCGCTAGAGAGGGAGACGTGATAGTCATAAAGGTTTCTGGATACGAAGCAGCTGTGTGGGGCGAGCTCGCGACGAGGAGCTGCATAAACAAGAAGATAGCCGGAGTTATAATCGACGGAGCGGTTAGAGACGTGGACGACATAAGGGCGCTCGGATTTCCGGTTTTCGCCGCGAGAGAGGTCCCCAACGCCGGAGAGCCGAAGGGGTTCGGAGAGATAAACGTCAAGATCGTCTGCGGAGGAGTCGAAGTGAATCCGGGAGACTGGATAATAGCCGACGACAACGGAGTTATGGTAATCCCGAAGGAGAGAGCTTACGAAATAGCGAGGAGGGCTCTCGAAGTTAAGAAACACGAGGACAGGATCAGGGGAGAAATAGAGGATAAGGGAAGGACGCTCGCAGAAATCGTGGAGCTGTACAAGTGGGAGAAGGTTCAGTAGCTACCTCCTGTAAACCTCTCCGAAGTCGAACTCCATCTCGCTGCTCAGAATCTCCCCTACTTCCTCGAGGAGGTCCAGAAGCTTGTTGTAGGCTTCCATGAAGTTTTTGACGCTCTCCCTTTCATTTAAAGCCCTCTGAAGCTCGGTCAGTTTGTTCAGAACGTCCTCGTTCACCTCTCCAGAGAGCTGATAGGAGATGAACTGCTGCTGCAGGTCCTGAAACTCGACGAGCATGTTCTGAGCGACTTCGTCGTTCTTCAGGATTTCCTCCTTCTCGATGAAGTTCCTATACTCCTCGCTTTCCACAATCGCTTTCGCAAGCTCTAAAGCTTTCGTCCTAATCTCTTCAGACACCATATACACCCCACCTGTTTGGATTCTGAAGCTTCGCTTTAAGCTTATAAAAAGTTTTTGGTGGTTAAAAAGCATCGAGCGGAGGAACATCTTTACTCTAACGTTTGAGCGACTCGGATACTTTTCCGAAAAGTTTCTTCGTTTTCCCTTACAACTTCAATCGAGATTGCGAAGATGCCTGACGGAAAATTTATCGAAATTAAAATTGTAAAAGGTTGTTAGTATGAAACGACATCCATATTCATAGAGACGCCGGGGCTGGGACTTGAACCCAGGAGCCCTTAACGGGCACCGGCTCTCAAGGC
>CAYXDX010000062.1:0-9379 GCA_964463865.1 uncultured archaeon
ACTCGGGTCACCGGCTCCCAAAGCCGGAAGGATAACCAGGCTACCCTACGGCCCCTCGCTGGGTTAGAGAACAGTTAGCTATTTTAATGTTGTGGTTAAATATAGACCATGGTTGATTTTAAACTCAAAAAAAATAGGAGGGGAAAATTTAGCATAGTCGTCGTTTGTCCCAAGTGCGGGAAGGAGGGATTTTTGAGAGTGTACTCGAGAAGAAACGGCGAGGTCAGGTCCTTTAAAATCGTTCACGATAAGTTCAACAGGGGCTGTCATATAGGGATAAACTCCGACGAGTTCGACGAGCTCATGGAAATACACAAGATCGTAAGGGAGTTCGAGCACGACATGGCCTACGAAGGCGACTACTACACCTACAGGTTAATCTGAAGCGTTAACGTTTAAAAACGAGAAGTGAAAGTTGCGGAATGATATTCGTCAAAACGCAGAGAGGGTTGGAATACATCGCGGCGAGTCACATTAAAGACGCTTTAGGCGACGTTAAAGTAGAGGTCAGGCCTTCCGGTTACCTCGGTATTTTGATCGTTCACAGCGACGACGTCGAAAAGGTGAAAGAAGTTCCGGAAGTCGAAAAAGCGATACCCGTGCTTTTTGAAGTTAAATCCGACCTGAACGAGATCGTGTCGAGAGCGGAAGAGATCGTTCGGGCGATGGGCGACTTCAAGAGCTTTGCCGTCAGAACGACGAGGAGGGGTCTGAAGCACGACTTCACGAGCACGGACGTTAACATAGAGCTCGGAAGGAGAATACAGGAATTGAGCGGAGCGGACGTCGATCTGAACTTCCCGGAAAAAGCTGTTTACGTGGAGATCGTGAACGAAAGAACCTTCGTCGGAATCCTCGACGGAAAGGAGGAGCACAAAAAGTACACTCCGGAAAAAGTAGACTCGACGAAGTTCTTCGGAAAAATTAGCTTCGTCCAGATGCCCTACCTCGAAGACCTGAGGGGCGCGAGACAGATAGGCGAGAGGATCGGAAGAGCAGCCCAGTCCTTCGAGATAAAGGAGCTAATAATAGCTCCTTACAACTACGTCAACGCTTTCGAGTTGCTCGAATTTTTAAAAGGCGTTAGGAGAGGGCAGCTCGCGAGGTTGAAGATTCAGAAGAAGTCCTACGCGAGAGAGGTAAGAGAGGTGCCCGTCTACGTCCACGACCTTTACCAGACCGTCAGAGACAAGAAGAGGAGGAGGAACGTTCTGATAATCACCGACCCGACAGGAAAGCAGATCTCTGACATTAAAGAGGATCTCAAGAGGGCTTTCAGAAGGGCGGACGAAATCGTCGTTTTTGCGGGGAGCAGAACCGGCATACCCAAAGGCGTTTTCAGGTTCGCGGACTTCGTGATCGACCTAACGCCCTACATAACGTTCGCCACCGAACACACTATTCCTACGACGCTCATAGCCCTGCTCGACGTTTACGAGGAACTCGAAAAAGAGCTAAGAAACGAAAGCGAAAGCCATGGCGACGGTGAAGAGGGTTCCGATTAGATCCGCCAGGGTCGTTATAGCCGGGACGGTAACGTTGTCCGGGTCGAGGCCGAACCTGTAAAAAGCGACGGCCAAAAAGTGAGCGAGAAGCATGACCACGAAAGCCGCCGCTGGGTAAAGCAGGAAGAAGGGCAGGAATACTTTCTGAACCTTCTGGAACATCAGGTAGACTATCAAGATTCCGGTCGAGTACATCACGACGGTAATCGGAACGAACGTGGTTATTAGAGCGAGAATTTCTTTGATCATGTCTCCGTCGAAAAACCCCCTCACCTCTCCGATGTGGAGCCTCGTCGACGTTCGGGAGCCGACGATCCCTCCGAAGTTTCCGAGGCTGTCGAGAATCGACGGGTAAAGAACGCTGAACAGGAGAGATTGGTGTATTATTCCGCTGTAAGACTCGAGTATCGAACCGGACACCGAGCTTACGAGAGCGAGAACCACCAGCGTTCCGGACAGCTGAAAAAACGTTGTTTTTGATACTCCGAATTTAAACGCCATGTTGAGGAAAACCGCTACGAGGACGAGTATAGTCGCTGCGAAAACGATTTCCTGAGCTTCGAAGAGGAGGAGGAAGAGAATGAGAGACGGTATAGTTATCAGGTCGGCCACCGAAGTAACGACCGGCGTCGCTATCGCGTCCGGATCGAGGTCTCTTTTGAAGGGGAATATTGTGACGGACGCGGCGGTAAACCCGAGTATGAATCCGACGAAGATCGTCGACGACATCAGAATCGCGAACGTGACAAAAGCGCCGCTCAACCCGAGCTTCGCCAGTCCGACGAACCACAGGATGACCACGGGCATGACCGAAAGAACGACTCCGGTCGTAACTATCTCGAGGACTTTCCTGTCTCCAATCCTCGGCTCTATGTCTCCAAGGTAGAGCGCGCTCGTAAACCTCGACGCTATCGCACCGTAGATGTTGCCCCTCAACCCCATGAGGCCGGGAAGGACGAGGAGTATTATCGGATACTCGTCCATCAGCTTTTCGAAGTATCTTCCGAGGAAGACTCCAGCGACGATGTCGAAGAACAGGCAGAAGATTAGCGCCGGAAGGGTTAGTTTCCACGCGACCGACACTTTGTCTCTGAATGTCCTCGCGAGCGTGTAGCCTCCCCTGAATTCCATCCTTTCACCCGGTTTCCGAAAAGCTCTTTAATATTTTCTTTATATAATTAACGTCTTCCCGCGTCAGACCTTTTATCGCAAAGAGCGTCGCAAAGTAAATAGCGGCGGCGAAAAGGACGAAAAGCAGCCCCTCAGCTACGGAATTGGGTTCGAAGTTCCTCATAACCGCGAACATCAAAGAGGCTGCGACGAGAGGTTTTGCGACGTGGTCGAAGCTCGAAGAAACTCCGAGCTTTTTCGACGACAGAAACGTCAGCGCGATCCAAGAAATCGCGTTTGAGATCAGAGTCGCAAGCGCGGCGCCCATTATTCCGAGGGAGAGTATGAGGAAGTAGTTGAGAACGACGTTCGTCAGCGTCGCGAACACCGTAACGTACACGGGATACTCCGGCATCTCCTTCGCCGAGAACACCTGGTTGTACAGGACGAAAATCCTGTTGAGGATCAGGAACGAGAGGACGTTGAGAACTGCGGCTGATATCAGGTACTCCCTTCCGTAAACGAACGTCACGAGCCTGTCCGACAGAAGGATCAACCCGAAAACCGCGGGAAAGACGAGAACCGACGTGTACTTGAAGGCCCTCGAAAAAGCCCTCTGCAAATCCTTCCCTTCGAGCTGAACGAAGACCGGGAAGACCACTGCGGCTACCGAGATCAGACCCGAAATTGCTCCGACGATCGTGTAGGCCGCTCTGTAAAACCCGACGAACTCGGCAGGGAGGAACATCCCGATCATCACGGTGTCGACGTATGCGAAGAATATCCAGGTTATCGAACCGATGGTCAGGTAAAACGTGAACCTGAAGACTCTCCTCAGTTCGACGTTTTCGACCTCGCCGAAAATCAGGAAAGAATACTTCCTGAAAATCAGAACCGACATGGCCAGCAACGACACGAGCGCCGCGATGACGAAACCGAAAAGAGCTCCTAAAACGAGAAACTGCGCGGTTAGAAAGTAAATGCTCAAACCCCTCGAAGTTTCGTAGCTAACCGTTCTGACGAGGTTCGACCGGAAGTCGTGGAAGGCGTTGGCGACGCTGTTTAAGAAGCCAGAAATCGAGTAAAAAAAGACGAAGAGGGCCATGACCTTCAGCGGTAACGAGAGCTCCGGCTTGTGGAATACGTAGTTAGAAAGAACTCCCGACGCGAAAAAGATCGTTAAAGCTGTCAACGACGAGAGTGCGAGTTTAATTTTTGCGAGGAGCCTAAAGAAGGACCTCGCCATCCTGAAGTCGTCGTTGGCGTGCGCTATGAACCTCGTAGCAGTTGCATTTACCCCGAGGTCGGTAAACGTCAGAAAAAGAAAAGCGACCGAGATCGCGAGCGAGTATATTCCGAAAAGGTTCGGCTTTAAAACCCTCGCGACGTATATCGTGATCAGAATTCCGGCGACGTTCGAGACGAGAATCGAAAACGTGCTGTACGCAACGTTCTTCAAAACTTTTTTCGCGAGCACGAAGCGAGTAAAAGAGTGTTGTTTATAAATTTGTCACATCGAAGTATTCGCGGGCAACGGCGAAAATCTTACCTCCGACATGCATAAGAACGTCGGCGCTCTCCTTCCAGGCCTTATCGAAGAGCTCCCCCTCCGCGTAAGCTTCGACGACTCTCGCGACGAAAACCGTGTGGTCTCCCGCCTCCACTTCGCTTTCGACTACGCACTCGAGGTTTGCGACGCAGTCCTCTATTACGGGAGCGCCGACCCTCTTCGCTTTTCCGAGTTTCAGCTTCGTGAGAGAAACTTTGTCGACCTTTCTACCGCTCTTTGTTCCTGCGATCCACACCTCCTTCGCGATTCTTCTGCTCGGAACGTTCACTGTGAACTCTCCGCTCTTTTTTATCAGCTCGTGCGTAAAGTTCTCGTTCCAGATCGCCGCGGCGACCATTAACGGTTCGTCGTTCACCGGCGTTATCCACGAGCACGCCATGAAGCTGACCTTACCTTCAAACGCGGAGCACACCAAGACGACTGGCCTCGGGTGGAGAAGTCTGTAAGCTTCTTCTACGCCGACCTTCATGTGTCGAACTTTACGATTCTTCGGAAAAATTTTATTTCTTCTGCCGGAAGGGAGAAGTGATGGACTACTCATCGCTCGGACTCAGGGTCGGTATAGAGATTCACCAGCAGCTCGACACGAAGCACAAGTTGTTCTGCAGGTGTCCCACCGAGCTCAGGGACGTGGAAGACTCGAACTTCGAGTTCTTCCGCTACCTGAGGCTCAAGAGGAGCGAGCTCGGCGAAGAAGACAGGGCGGCTAGGGAGGAAGTCGAGAGGAGCAGGAAGTTCGTTTACAAGTTCTACCCCACGACCTGTCTTGTAGAAGCCGACGAGGAGCCTCCGACGGAGCTCAACAGGGAAGCGCTGGAAGTGGCCGTTCAGATCGCTAAAATGCTCAACATGGAACTCGTGGACGAGGTTCACGTAATGAGGAAGATCGTCATAGACGGTAGCAACACCACCGGTTTTCAGAGGACGGCCCTGGTGGCATTCGACGGTTACGTGGAGGTCGACGGGAGAAGAATAGGCATAGCAACTCTCTGCCTCGAAGAGGAGGCGTGCAGAAAGATAGAGGAAAAAGAGGGCGTCGTCGTTTACTCGCTCGACAGACTCGGAATCCCGCTCGTGGAGATAGGGACGAAACCGGACATAGACTCTCCGGAACTCGCCAAGAAGGTGGCGTGGAAGATCGGGATGATACTCAGGAGCACGGGAAAGGTGAGGCGCGGGCTGGGGACGATAAGGCAGGACGTGAACATATCGATAAAGGACGGAGCGAGGGTGGAAATAAAGGGCGTCCAGAACCTCGACATCCTCGACAAGGTCGTCGAATACGAGGTTCTGAGGCAGGTAAACCTCCTGAAGATAAGGGACGAACTCCTGAGGAGGGGCGCCGAAGTTGTCGAGGAAGTTTTCGACGTTAGCGAGGTTTTCAGAAACACGAGGTCGAGGATTCTGAAGAGGGCGAGTTGCGTCAAAGCCGTAGTTCTGAAGAAGTTCTCCGGACTCGTCGGAAGGGAAATACAGCCGAACAGAAGGCTCGGAACGGAGTTCGCGGACATAGCCAAGACCTTCGGGCTCGGAGGGATATTCCACACCGACGAACTTCCGGCATACGGCATAACGGAAGAGGAGGTGAAGGAGCTTAGAAGGGTCGTCGGGGCGAGCGAGGAGGATGCGGTAATAATCGCGGCGGGTCCGGAAGAGAGAGTCGAAAGGGCTCTGAGAAGGATAATAGACAGAGCAAAGTTCTGCCTGATCGGAGTCCCTGAGGAGACGAGAAAGGCAAACGACGACGGAACGACCTCCTATCTCAGACCCCTGCCGGGAGCCGCGAGAATGTATCCGGAAACAGACGTCCCACCGGTTCCGCTTGAGGACGTGAAGGTCGAAATTCCGGAGCTCATCGAGGACAGGGCGAAGAGGTTCGCGAGAGAGTACGGACTACCGGAGGACCTCGCGTTCGTGATAGCCGACTCCAGTTATCACGAGCTATTCGAAGAGTTCGCGGAAAAGATAGGGGCCACTACAGTGGCGAAAATCCTGCACATGATACCGTCCGAGCTTAAAAAAGAAGGTTACAGCGTGGACAACCTCGGAGAAGAGGACTTCAGAAAAGTTCTCGAACTTATAGCAGAGGGCAGGATAGCGAAGGAGGGTGCCGAGGAGGCTCTGAAGATTCTCTGCGAAGAGAAGGTTTCGAAAGAGGAGATAGCTGAAAGGATCGGCAGAGCCGAGAACCTCGACGAGTTCATCAGAAAGGTAATAGAGGAGAGAAAGGACTTCGTGAGGGAGAGGGGAGAGTCGGCTTTCAAACCTCTGATGGGCGTCGTTATGAAAGAGTTCAGAGGGAAGGTCGACGGAAAGGTCGTCGCGGAGAAGCTCAGGAAAGCTATAGAGGATTTTCTGTCTAAAGAATCCTGAACCTCGCCTCGCTTATCCTTTCGCCTTTACACCTCGGACACCTGCTCGCTTTGAGGCTCTGGAACTCGAAGCCGCACCCGAGACACTTCGGCGGGACCATTACGATTTTCAGACCCTTTCTTTTCAGAACCTTCGGCAGGGACTGGATCACCGAGTAGACTTCCTTAACCCTCTCCGGTTCGATATCGAGCTCCTTGCAGATTTCGGACGGGCTCAATTCTTTTTCCATTAGTAGGTCTATTACCCTCTCCCTCAAGCTCTTTTCCATAGTCCTCGAGATTATCAGGAAAGTATATATTTTTGCCGAACTATTAGTGGAGCATGGCGAAGATATACTACGACAAGGACGCGAACCTCGAACTGCTGAAAGAGAGGAAAGTAGCAGTTATAGGATACGGAAGTCAGGGACACGCGCACGCATTGAACCTGAGGGACTCGGGAGTCGACGTCGTGGTGGGGCTTTACAGAGGTAGCAAAAGCTGGAAAAAAGCCGAAAAAGACGGGTTCGAAGTTTACGAAGTCGACGAGGCCGTAAAGAGGAGCGACTTCGTCGCCATGCTGATCCCCGATACTGTTCAGCCAGCTGTCTACAACAAGTACGTCAGGGAGAACCTCGAAGAAGGAAACGTTCTGCTGTTTGCCCACGGGTTCAACATTCATTACAACCAGATAATTCCGCCGAGTTACGTTGACGTCGTCCTCGTCGCTCCAAAAAGCCCCGGCCACCTCGTCAGGAGAATGTTCGAGGAAGGGAAGGGCGTTCCAGCTCTTGTTGCCGTCCACCAGAACTACAGCGGCAGAGCCCTCGACCTGGCTTTGGCCTACGCGAAAGGGCTCGGCTGCACGAGGGCAGGAGTTATAGAGACGACGTTCAAGGAGGAGACGGAGACGGACCTCTTCGGAGAGCAGGTCGACCTCTGCGGCGGAGTTGCGGAGCTGATAAAAGCTACTTTCGAAATCCTCGTCGAAGCCGGATACCAGCCGGAAGTCGCGTACTTCGAAGCCCTCCACGAGCTGAAGCTTATTGTGGACCTGATCTACGAAGGCGGGATTTACGCGATGTGGTACTCCGTCAGCGACACGGCGAAGTACGGAGGTATGACGAGGGGGAAGAGGGTTATCAACGAGAACGTTAGGGAGGAGATGAGGAAAATACTGAAGGAAATTCAGACCGGCGAGTTCGCGAGGGAGTGGATACTCGAAAACATGGCCGGAAGGCCGAGTTACTCGAAGCTACTCGAGATGGAGAAGAACCACCCGATAGAGAAGGTTGGCAGAGAGCTCAGGAAGATGATGCCCTGGCTGAAGGGTATCGACGTCGACTAATCTATTTTTTCCACGTTCACCCTCCAGAGCGAGTTTATTATGCTCGCGGCTTTCGGATTCTTGAAACCCTTCCAGAGCTTTAAGTCTCTCGGATAGCCTATAAATGGGTCGACGTAATTCCTCTCCTCGTCCGCGACCCATACGTAGAACTTCGCCTTCTTCACGTCCTCGGAATGCCTCTTGAAGAAGCTCAGAAACGGAAGAACGTCCTTTTCGGTTAGAACGACCACCGCGTACTCCCCGTCGTAGCCCTTGGCGAAAGCCTTGTGGAACTCTATGTCCTCGCCGACGTCGTCTATCAACGAGTAGTTAATCGCGTATTTCCACTTTCCGCTCCTGAACTCGTTCACTATGCCCTTCTCGAACTCGTATCCGGCGAAGAACTTTCCGACGATTTCGTCGAGCTTTTCTATGTTCTTCACGAGCCTCCTCGACTTTAGCATCTCGTCGTAGGCGTAGCTCAGCTCCTCCTCACTCGGCTTGCACGTGTGGAGGTGGTAAAACTTCTCCCCGTTCACTTCGAACTCCTCAGAGAAGTGCAGGCTTTTGATCGAGATCGGTTCGTCGATGAAACTCTTTTTAACCTCGGTCACCATCTCGTCACTTCTTTTAAGAGCGTCCAAGCCGAGAACTCTAAAAGCCGCCCTTCTGACGACTCTTTCCAGTTCCCACTCGCTGACTACCGTCCTTCCGGAGAGGATTCTCGAACACTCTTCAACGACCCTGTCTATCATTCCAACCCATACTTCGCGAACGATTACTAAACGGTTGCGGTGTCTGGTTCGGCGCGATCAAAACGGAACTGAAATGTTTTTTAAGCGGCGAGCACTTGCGTTTTCATGCGACTCAAAGCCGTGCTGACGCTCTTCATCCTGTCTCTACTGACGATCGCAGTTCTTCCGGAAGAGGTCAGGCTCGGAAGTTCTTACAAGCTCGTTTACTTCCACGTTCCCGTGTCCGTCGTGACGATCGTTTCGATTCTGCTGTTTCCAGCCATACACCTCAGATTCCCAGAAATCGTGAAAGAAGCTTCGCTGACCACCACGGTTTACGCGCTCGTTCATCTACTGCTCTCGGCGATTTTCATGTTCGCGGCGTGGGGCGGAATTATATTTTCCGAGCCCAAGTTCGTTTTCAGCGTCGTTCTGCTATTTTTCGCGCTCGTTCACGCATCGCTCTGCTTTATCGACGTCTCGCTCGCTAAGTATTACTCCTTCCTCGCGTTCGCTGTAGTGCCATACTTTTACTTGCAGACGATATCTGCGAGCTTTCAGCTCCATCCGAAGGGCGTTGAGATGCCAACCTTCCTTTATCTACCTTACGTCTTTACGTTTCCGCTCGTGGTGATTTTGTATCTCGAACTCGCCAGGATACTGTCAAGCAAGAGCAAGAGTATTTAGCACTGCAAACACACATGAGAACATGCAAACACTCGACGCTCGCAGTTGTTGTTCGAATGCGTGTAACGTCAAGGACGCTTTCGATTAATCCCTGC
>CAYXDX010000063.1:0-9257 GCA_964463865.1 uncultured archaeon
AGGAGACTCATCGGTGAAGAGGTATGAAGAGGGTATTCAAGAGCCTTATAACGGCCATTGCCATAACTATATTTTTGGGAGTAGCTCTCAGCAAAGACTTTAGGTTCTTTCTCGGCAACCTACTGTCTCCCGTTTTGGATCCCCTTCTCTCTTTCCTGCCATTTCACGTGGTCGTAATGATCCTCGCCTTCTTCACCGGCCTGTATTCCGCGATCATTCAGAAGTATACCATCGACTACCAGAGGCTGAAGGAGATTCAGAAGCGCGTAATGGAGTTTCAGAAGGAATACATGGACGCCGTTAAGAAGAACCTCAAGCAGAAGTTAAAGAAACTCGAAGAGGAGCAGGAGGAAATTCAGAGACTCCAGAGCGAGATGTTCAGCATGCAGATGAACTCGTTCATATTTGTAATAATCGTAACGATTCCAATTTTTATGTGGCTGTATCACGCAGCTTCAAACGACTACATGATAAAAGCACCCTTTACCGGGGAAATTCACATATCTCATCGCTACCTCATCTTTCCGTGGTGGATCTGGTGGTATATGTTTAACTCGATAATTTTCGGGCAGATAATCAGAAAGTCGCTGAAAGTAGGCTTATGAGGGTCACGATTTCTGGTCTGCCTGGGACGGGGACGACTACGGTAGCCAAGATTCTCGCGGAAAGGCTCGGATACAAGCTGATATCCGCGGGAGAGGTATTCAGGAAGATGGCTAAAGAGATGAACATGAGTCTGGAAGAGTTCAGCGAATACGCGAAAGAAAACCCTGAGATCGACAGGAAGCTCGACGAGATGCAGAAGGAACTCGCGGAGAAGGAGGAAAACGTGGTAGTGGAAGGAAGACTTTCGGGCTGGTTCGTAAATGCGCACCTGAGAGTCTGGCTTTACTGCGATAAGGACAGGAGATATGAAAGGATAGCAAAAAGGGAGAACATAAGCTTTGAGGAAGCTAAGAGAAGAACGGAGGAAAGGGAAAAACTCGAGAAGGAAAGGTATAAAAAGTTCTACGGTATAGATCTTGAGGACATATCCATATACGATCTCGCTGTGAACTCGGGAAACTTCAAGCCCGAGGAGATAGTCGAGATTATACTGAAGGCGTTAGAGCTGAGGAGGTATGAGGAGCATAGTGAAACTCGATAAGGACTTTCTCGTCAAGGACGAGGCCAGAACGTCTGAGGAATATGGATGCTACCCCTATAACAGGCCGGTGGAGGAATACATAAAGAAAGGTTTCGTGCTCATCGACAAGCCGAAGGGTCCGACGAGTCACGAAGTTGTGGTGTGGGTCAGGAAGATTCTTGAGGTGAAGAAAACAGGACACGCAGGGACGCTCGACCCGAAAGTCACGGGAGTTTTGCCGATATTCATAGAGCACGCTACGAAGCTCGTCCAGTTTCTGCAGGGGTCGGAGAAGGAATACGTCGCCCTGATGAGACTTCACGGCGACGTCAACGAGCGCGACCTGAGAAAGGTCTTCGAACTTTTCAGGGGAAAAATCTACCAGCGACCACCCCTGAAGTCCGCTGTAAAGAAAAGGCTCAGGGTCAGGGAGATTTACGACATCGAGATACTCGAGATCGACGGCAGGGATGTTCTTTTCAGAGTCGTTTGCGAAGCTGGGACTTACGTGAGGAAGCTGTGCACCGACATAGGCGAAATTCTTGGAGTAGGAGCGCACATGCAGGAGCTGAGGAGGACGAGAACTGGCATTTTCTCGGAAGAAAAAACGTTTACGTTACAGGACCTCCTCGACGCCTACGTCTTCTGGAAGGAGGAGGGAGAGGAGAAATACATAAGGGAAATCGTCAGGCCGATGGAATTGGCGGTCGCGAACATACCCAAGATCGTAATCAAAGACACGGCTGTGGATGCTATCTGCCACGGAGCGAGTTTAACTGCGAAGGGCGTAGCCTACGTGGAGGAGAGCGTTAGAAAGGGTCAGAGAATAGCTATATTTACGTTGAAGCACGAACTCGTCGCGATAGGAAGAGCTAAATACGACGCGGAGGACATCGTGAAGGTTAGGGGTGGAATAGTGGCCGAAATAGAGAGAGTAATAATGGAGAGGGGGACTTACCCTCCTTACTGGAAAATGAAAAAGGAAGCTGGAATTTGAAGAAAACTATAAATATTTTTCCCTGAAAAGTTTTACTGAAAGGTGATGGCGGATGATCACCGCGATCATGGGTGGAGATGTCCTGAGGTCTGTAACGAGGGCGATGGTGGCTCTGGTGAGCGAAGCGAGGTTCCACTTTTCGGAGGACGGAATTCACTCGAGAGCGGTCGATCCGGCTAACGTTGCGATGGTCATAGTCGACATTCCGAGGGAGCATCTTGAGGCTTACAGCGTAGACGAGGAGAAAACGGTCGGAGTGGACATAAACAGAATTTACGACATCGCTAAGACGATCAAAAAGAAGGAGCTCGTGGAGATCTCGATCGAGGACGAGAGCAGGATGAAAATTAGGTTCGGCAGCGTCGAATACGCACTCTCGCTGATAGATCCTTCTGCAATAAGGAAAGAACCAAAAGTTCCGAACCTCGAGCTTCCCGCGAAAGTCGTTCTTGACGCTGGCGAGTTCAAGAAAGCGATTCAGGCGGCTGACAAAATCAGCGACCACGTCGTCTTCAGGAGCGACGAAACTGGGTTTTACATAGAAGCCGAGGGGGACGTTGACAAGATCGTGTTCCACATGAGCGAGGCCGAGCTGATAGAGTTCAACAAGGCCGAAGCGAGGAGTATGTTCAGCGTCGAATACCTCAAAGAGTTCGTGAAGATAGCGGAAGCTGGCGACTTGCTTACGATCCACCTCGGTAACAACTACCCCGTGAGGCTGATCTTCGAAGTGGCCGACGGAAAGGCGAAGGTAGAATACATACTCGCGCCGAGAATAGAAGCGGAATGAAGTTCTTACCGGTTTTACCGTTGCTCGTAAAATACCCTTTTTTAAAACCTGCCCGGCTGATCGTAAGCGAAACGTTTCACGAAGAAGCTTTAAAAGAAGCTGAAAAGTTCCTGAAATTCGCGATTTTCGGCGAAAAATACGAAGTGAAGTTTGAAGATTACAGTTTTCTCTGCGAGGCGTGTGAGGACAAAACCTGCGCGAAGTTTTGCGAGAAGGGTGCGATAAAGTCTGAAAGGCTGTGGGAGAGGTGCGATCTGTGTGGAAGGTGCTTCGAAAACTGTTCTTACAGGATAAGGTCTGACGATTACTACTCTTTTCTCGCTAAAGCGAGAGTATCTGCTCTCGCATACGTCTACTGCAGGGCTGCTGCGTCGAAAAGTGAAGTAGCCCTGAGAAAGTTCTCCGTCTCCGCAGCCGGATATTACAAGAAGCTGATGGAAAACGACCCCTTCGACAAACTGCCCGAGGTTATGGCGGCGAACTTCTCGATAAAATACAAGAACGGGGCAGTCCACGTTAGAGATTACCTGAAGGCTGCTGTTAAGCTGAAAGCCACCGAGTGGAAGCTGTATTCGAGGTTCGTGGATCGCGGCTACGTTAGGGTTACGAGAAGCGAGTTTTTCAGAATAGTCGAGGAGTATTTGAGGGAAAAGCTTGCTGAAAAGGTGGATTACTCTTTTGAGGGTCTCGAGAGACTTACGAAAATAGTTTACGACTTCGAGATGAAGAGAAAGGAGGACTTGAAGTTTGAAGGAGCGAAAAACGTCGAGTGTTATCCTCCGTGTTTCAGGAAGATCATCTCCGACATCAAAGCGGGAATTAACGTTCCGCACTCCGCAAGATTCGCTCTCGCGAGCTTTCTGTTGAAGATCGGTCACAGCGTCGACGAGGTCTTGCAGGTGTTTTCTCACGCTCCGGACTTCGACGAGGAGAAGGCGAGGTATCAGATCGAACACATAGCCGGTTTGAGGGGAAGTGGAAAGGAATACGAAGTCCCCTCCTGCGATACGATGAAGACTTACCACAACTGTTTCGCCAACTGCGGGACGAAACACCCAATGGAGTATTACAGGAGGTGCGTGCGTGAAAGTGTTAGAAGAGGTAAAAAGAGGAAAGCAGCTGGAAATAAAGCTGGTTCCTGAGAGCGTCGAAGACCTCTGGCACCTGAAGTATCTGATCGAAAAAGGCGACGTCGTCTTTTCGCTTACGAAAAGGATCAGCGAGAGCTCAGATAAGCTGAGGAGCGACAAGGAGAAAGTTACGGTGAGACTGGGCGTGGAAGTCGAGAAGGTAGAATTCCAGAAGTTTTCGAACAGGCTGAGGATAACCGGGAGAATCGTAGCTGGAGTCGAAGATTCTGGCTACCACACGATAAGCATAACTCCCGGAAAGGAGCTCAGCATAATCAAGGAGTGGAAGGGCGAGCAGATTAAGAGGTTAAGGGAGGCGGTTGAAAGTTCCGAGAGGCCAGAAGTCGTCATAGTAACGATAGAGGAGGGCGAAGCGGTCATAGGTGTTTTGAAGCAGTGGGGCGTTGATGAGGTGGCCGAGATAAGAAAAGGCTACGCCAAGGACTCGGGAAGCCTGAGGAACGAATTTTTCTCTGAAGTTTATTCCGCTCTGAAAAACATCGACTTCGAGTTTCTCGTTATAGCCGGGCCGGGATTCACGAAGGACGACTTTGCCGAATTTATCAAGGAGAGGGATCCAACTATGGCTGACAAAATCGTTCTCAGCGACGCGTCGTCCGTTGGCGTCAGGGGTTTCGTCGAAGTTCTGAAAAGAGGCGTCATCGACAGAATAGTGGGAGAGATCAGGGTCAGCAGGGAAGCTAAGCTGCTGGAAAAACTGATGGAAGAAATAGTGAAGGAAGGTTTGGCGGTTTACGGTCTGGAAGACGTTAAAAAAGCTTACGAATACGGAGCGATCGACACGCTTCTCGTGGCGGACGAGTTTCTGGTAGAGGAGAGGGACAAGTGGGACATAGATTCGTTTTTGAGAGACGTCGAAAGGACGGGTGGTAAGGTTGTGATAATTTCGACCGAGTTCGAGCCCGGAAAGAGGCTGACGGCCCTCGGAGGAATAGCTGCTCTGTTAAGATTCAGAATTTCGTGACGGCTTCGTAAGTAATGGCGGCTAAGAGCGGTATCGTCAGGTTGTCGTTTATTCTTTTCCCGTCGGCGGTCGAGGATATTATTGCAGCGAGGACAGACGGGAAAACCTCCAGTCCGGAAATCAGAGATACAGCGATCGACGAAAGAACGAAAAGCGCAATCGCGTAGCTCCCGTTCACTTTCTTCACGATGCCGGACACTCCGTCTCCGGCGAAGCTGCAGGCGGCAGCGGAGATGCAGGCACCATCGCTGAAAACTGGGGTTATTATCGAAAAGGCGACGCCCGTGTATAGGTAGCCGGCAATCCTCCTCTTTTCGTATTCCCTTATCAGAATGTCGGGGATTACGTTGAACTTCGTTCTGAGAGCTTCGAGAACGACTGCAAAGGTCGTCAGCGCCAGAACGAGCTGCCAGGTAACATCTTTTCCGAGGTAGTAAATGGCCGGTATGTAGAGTAGTCCGGAAAAGTGTATGGCTTTTCTCAGAAGCTCGGACTTAGTCATTTTAACTTTCCGGCGGGAAGTCCTGGATTACTCTTTCGGCAAACCTCAAAAACGCTTTTCTGCTCGGGGAAAGAAATCCGAAGCGAAGGTGAAAAACGGTCTTTCCAGACGTCAGCACTTTCTTCAACCTCCAGTCGTAAGGCACGGTTGCGTAAACTCTCTCGTTGTAGAAGTATTTTAACCCGCCTTTTTTGGTCATGTTCAGGACGAATCCCTCGAAGTTGACCTTACCTCTTTCGAGAGCATCTCTAACCCTCATCGCATCCACGTAAGCGGGCTTTATGTCGACGGAGACTATGAAAACGACGTCGGACATCAGAGTCGGATACACCGCGAACTTCGAAAGTCCCGGCGACTGGTCGAGGAGTATGTAGTCGTATTCGGGCTTCAGCTTGAGGAGTAAATCTCTGACTCTCTCGATCTTAACTTTCTTTCCGAGGTCCACGATGGACTCCGCGGGTAGAACGTCGACTTCGGCGTTTTTGATCGTGAGCTTCGCGATTATCTCGTCGATCTCTGCTTCTCCGCACAGGAAGTGCGTCACCGTTTTCTCCGGAGCATTTTCGACGAACATGTAGAGGTTCGGAAGGGCAAGGTTAAGATCGACGGCGGCGACTTTTTTCCCCTTTAGAGCGAGGGCCGTTGCGAGGTTAATCGTGATGGCGGTCTTCCCAACCCCGCCCTTTCCGGACGGGAACGATATAATTCTTCCTCCGGAAGTTCGCAGGGCGTAGTATTCTTCTATAATCCTCCTCAGTTTTCTTTCTAACTCCGAAAACTCCATTAGAGGGTCCATAGTTTCACAGAATTCTCGGAGACTTACTTTCGACTTTTCTTTCTCTCACCGTCCAGAACTTCTCCGAAACGCTGTTCTTCACCTGACTTAGTTCGACGGAAAGTTTGGCCAGCGCGCTTTTGATCTCGGCGATCTCTTTCTTGATCTCTTCGAGCTCTGTCATTTCTGGCTTGCTACTTTCTGCAATCTTTTTCGTCAACTCTTCTCTGATGGACTCTATTTTGTTTTCGAGTTCGTCGATCGATGGCAACGACGAAACTTTTTCGGCGATTTTTCTGTCCAGCTCGCTTTTGACATTCTCCAGCACTTCGTTAAAAGATGGTAGAGTAGAGAGTTTTTCCTCTACGAACTTCTTTAGCTCTTCGTTCTCGCTTTTCAGCCTTTCTAAGCTTTTCTCGATCTTTGCGACTTTACTCTCGAGAGCCTTTACTTTCTCAACCGAGTTCTTCACGCTGTCTTCGAGCTTGGGTAAATCCACCTCGACGAAACTTTTCAGCTCCTCGAAAAGCTCGTCCCACTTCCTGAGCATATCTTCGGGCATCACCCTTCACTCTCTCTTCACTCTCAGCTGGGATATCAGAAGAGCTCCCCTCGCCGAAGCTGTCAGCGGGTTCTCGGGACTCCTGACTTTTACTCCAAACCCGAGGGCTTCGGAAAGCTTCGCAGCGAACTTCTCCTTCAGGCCTGGTATTTCTGCCATGCCGCCGGTAAGGATGAACTCCGACTCGAGGAAGACCTTGTAAGCTTTGAAGCTGAACTCGGCCAGCGACGGCAAAAATTCGAGCGTTATGAAGTCCACGAGAGCGTCTAAATACCTTTCTACCGGCTTGTTTACTGCTTCATCAAGCCTGAAGCTGAACTGACCTTTTTCGAAAAGCTGGACAGTCTCTTTAACGCTCTTCCACTCCTTGAGGTTCGCGAACTTCTCTTTGTATTCTCTCGCGGTAGATACGTCCACGTTTACGGCTCCCCTCGTCAGGTTCATTATCTCGTTCTTTATCCACCTGTCCACGAGGTCGCCGGAAACTTCTCCAGTCACCATGCTGAAAACGATCTCTCCTCTCCTAACAGCCACGACGTCAGTTGTCGACGAGCCAAGGTTTACGACGACGAAAGTCTTGTCGAGCATCCCCAAGCCTTCCGGAAGAGACAGAGCGGCTAAAAACGAATCGTTCCAGACCTCCTTTCCGGCCCAGCCTATTGGAACCTGGCTTATCACCTTCTTGAAGAGGTTAACCCCTTCTTCAGCTTCGGTCGACGGAATGCCGTATGTCACGTAGGAGTTCTCTGGAATTCCGTATTCCTTGGCCACACTCGTCAGAAAGACCTTCAGCAGCTCAGCCTCCTCTTCGTTCCCCGGCAAACCTCCTCGGAGCATGTAGACAGCCTCATCTCCATAAAGCTCGGCAGCCTCGTTTCCTATCACGTAGTCCTTTTCTCCGGTGATCGGATTTTCCTTCTCCTTCACGCACGTCTCGATTACTATCACATCGTTCCCTTTAGCTATGACGGTTCTCTGAGATCCAACTTTTATTCCTATCGGAACCACGTTACTTTCGACCTTTTCAGTTTCTTTCTTCTCCTCAACCTCGCTCATAACAGCGACCCCCGTTTAAATTTGGGTGGAATATATTTAAAGTTTGCTAAGTATTCTTTTGTGATTGTCAGTCACGATCATTCTTCTTTCTCTTTTACCTTGATGGTGAATTCGAACTTCTTGCCCTTTTCGAACGTCAGAATTACTCTGATCTTGTATTCTTCTTCATCTCCGAGTTTTCTCGGCACTTCGATTGGGAGCTGGAGGTAGCCGTTACTTAGAGTGCTCCACGTAAAGTTCAAACCATACTGCAGTCTCTCCTCTTCGTCTTCCTCCTCATGCATGCAACCTTTACGTCTGTCGTGCCTCTCTTCTTTTTGCTTAGCCTCGTAAACAATCGAAACGTTGACTTTCTTGTTGAAGTAAGAAGTGTAGCCAGTGATGTATAAAGTCACACTATTCACGCTGGAATCATCATTAAACGTAACTGTTACTTCACCTCCGTTTTTGATGTATGCGTTTTCGTTCTCGTGCTCTTCTTCAACTTCATCTTCTCCAAGCGTCGCTCCGCCACTGAGCAGAGAAACGTTGAAAACCATATCATTTACGCTCAGCTGCCCCTCTTTAAGCTTGTTTTTGACGTTCTCCGAAGTCGAAGCTACAACGAGTTCGATCGAGGTTGAGTTAAACTCTACTGCGTTGCTTCCGACATCAATTGCGTTGAACTCTTCTCTGAGGTAGTCAAGCAACCACTCCTCTTTGCTCTCCACTCTTACAGTAACCTTTCCGGTCGAAGTGTTTATGATTGGCAGGACTTTGAAAGACACCCTTTCACTTCCGGAAATCTTGTCGAAGTTTGCGTCAAGAAGAATAAGCTCGCTTTTGCTCGGAGCTTTTAACAACTTACCGCTCGGAGTGAAGTATTTGCCGAGCACGAAGATTTCCTCGTCTGCTTTCAGGTAGTTGTATTTTGGAACGAGCTTTAAAGCGACGAGGTCGAGTGACAGCAATTCTTCACCTCTGTAAGTCACGTTCATGACACCGATTTTTTCCGCTTCTATTACGCACCCGGGCGCGGGCGGAAGCGGAGCGAAAGAGACACCTTCGTATTTCAGCTGGAGGGGAAAGTTCACGAAAACGAGACCTCCGGACTTCGAAGCGAGCTCAGATCTTTCGGCAAGGCTTTCGAACTTTTCCTTCACAAGTAAGTAGTGTTCCCACTCCTGCTCCTTCAAAATCGACGGAACTGTCTGGACTTGATAAATTGCAATAACTGAAATTACTGAAGCGAATATCAAAGCGAGTCCTACGAGAGGGGATAAAGCTTTGTTATTCATTTCCCCCCACCTCCGCCTTCAAAAGTTACGCTATACGTTTTTCAAAAGTTACGCTAT
>CAYXDX010000064.1:0-9195 GCA_964463865.1 uncultured archaeon
ACCTCGCGGCCTCACATCATCCCGTAATCACCCACGATTCTCGATATCACGAAGCGGTCGATTAAGACTACGGAGATAGTTATGCAGAACGCTCGCCAGGTGGAAAACCCGTTAGACTCCCTCACGGCAAGCACGCTCAACGCGAGGCTCCACAGCATTAAGGCGAGCATAATCAGGCTGAGAACTATCGTAACTGGAGTGAACACGTGGTTGATCACGTAAACAATCTGCTGCTGTGATATCTGATCTTCCGGCGTGTTTTGAAGTATGGTCAAAGCTTCTTCTGGAATCGATGATAGAGCGAGGTATCCAAGCACTGGGAGAAAGGTTAGCGGGAACCACGCGTAGCCGACGGCAGACAGCAGTCCCAAGAAGTTCGCTTTTCCTCCAAGAACTCTGCTCGCGAAGAACAGCAGGGTCGTGGCTATTAGCCACTCCGCAACGATCAGCGGCGCTGTCTTCAGATACGAGACGTCCATGTGTATGAGTCCGGCAACGACTTTCGGCAGCGCGACGAACAGAAGTCCCCACAGCAGAAAATCTTTACCACCTTCGTGAATTTCGCTAAACGCTCTCGCGGGACTCATTATTACCTCTTTCAACACCCTCAAACCTCTAAGACCAGTCGTTTCTATCCCTCCGTAGTGCGTGCACTTGCAGAATCCGGAATTAGATGCAACATATAAAATTTTCCTCTTTATCAAATACCTTTGGGTGTTGCAGAATATCCGTGGTCGTTCCGGCAACCCTTCGGACTCTTAGAAGTTCCCCAAAATAAGTGCTACGAACGACAGGATTAGAAAAGCTACGGCAACGACGATAATGTATTTGACGAAAAAAGCGAGGTCGAACTCCCGATGCTTTTGAAGATTCACCATCCTGCCAAAAGCGAAAATCAGGAGGGTAGCGGTGATAAAAGTTGCTAAGAAAAACAGCTGTTTAGTTGAAAGAAGCGGACTTCCGAAAATGAGGTTATTGAGAATAACGACCGCAAGAAGCGGAGCGAAGACGTAGATGATAGCCTTGCTATTCCCAACACCGCGCCTCTTGACGAATCTAAATATCACGAGAGCGAGAACTGAGATCAGTCCAACGTGCAGCGAGCTGAAAAGAGCGGCTCCTAAGCTTCTGTGAGCTACGAGGCTCAGCAAAAAGTAGGAAAGCATTACTGCAAGTAGAATTTTTACTTCCCTGATCATTACGATTTGTTTCGGAAATCCGTTATTAAAGTTTTTCACGAGCGCTTTTTCGCAGGTCGAGTTTGCGACCTCTCGTGAGAGTTGCACGTTTAACACGCTCTTTTAAGGTTACTGACAAAAAAGATGGCGAGAGTAATCAAGATTAGAAAGAAAAATAGCCACCCGGCCAAGCCGAACGCTATCCTCGTTTCGACACCAGAGAAAGTGAGGGCTTTTAGAATTCCCATAACGACGACAAAAATCGCTATTTCAACGCTCACAATCCAGACCACTTTTGGGAGTAGAGTTCTGCGATAGATCAAGAGTGCAAGGTAAACAATACCAAACGCGAGGGCTGATGGGGTCAGAGCGTGTTCGAAGGAGAGTATTTCAATCTCCCTCTTTACGGGTTTTAAGCCTTAGCAACCATAAAAGCAAGGATACAAGGAAGAAAGATGTAGGGAGAACGAAAACCATCATGTTGCAAAAGCTCTCGTCGAGAAGACGAGTGTAGCAAGCAAATGGCAAAGTTCCGAAGAGGATTGTAAATGTGGATACTACCACTGAGGACGCAAACTTAAACCTGTCCAGCTTCTCTCTGGATATAATCGTGTAGATAAGAGATGCGAAGCCAAGCAGAGCGATAATTGGTAAAAAGTAGAAAATTAGGAATTTTGTTACTGCGTCCATATTTACTTCACCCAATGTATTTACAAAATTTTTAAAATTAAGACTTTTCGTTTTTTGTTCACTTGTTTCTCTTTTTCACGTGAAGACTAACCCAGCAGATTACAGCGCTGATACTCAGAAACGCTGTAGTAAATATGTAGGCGAGTCTGTAAGATTCAGACATCCACCACGCGAAGTCCCACGCACCGTATATTCTGTTTGCAGCTATCATCCCGACCATCATCCCGTAAATAAGTCCTAACGGCTGAAATATTGGTCCAGCCACCTTGCTCATGCTCTCTATTGCGATAAGCTCCCATTCAGGAGATTTTATTTTTGAGATTCCTTATGATTTTGTGGTATTAGATTCTTGTGATCATGTATTATCTGCTGGGAAAGAGAGTGAACTTGCCTGTCTTCCTTAAAGAGGAGAATCCGTAATATAGAATAAATGCTGAGAAGATTTTAACTCTATTTTCTTCTTATTCCTCTGAAAGACTCTTTAGCCTTGATTTCTTTAATTAATTGTTGGATTGAGGGTTGCATATGGTTTATTTGTGTCATTCTTAACAGTGCCACTGCAAAAATTATTCAGACAGAATTCTTAAATATCAAAAATTATTGCCATGTAATAAGATCAAGCTTGATCATTCAGACCTCGTTGAAGCTGTGAAGAATTACTATGAATCCAAACAGGGATACTTCGTAACAACAGAAGTAGATGTGCCAATCTTAGGAATCGGGAGGGTCGACGTTGTTGCGTTTGGTATAAGTGGAATTAGGCCAACAATAAGAAGTTTTGAGTGCGAGACAGAGATTAAAGACGTTGCCAAACTTAGAGGAAAACCGACACAACTCGCTAAACTCTCGACCCACGTTTATCTGGTTATACCACACTACGTATACGACAGCAGCACGCAGATGCTTTTAGAAAACATAGTTTCTGAGGGTATTGGCGTCCTGATAGTAAACAATGACAAGAGCTTGAAGGAAGTTTTCAGCAGCAACATTTTTACCCCTCAAAGAAAATGGGATGAGCTGATTAGAAAATTAACGAACAAATACCCATCTTCGTCAGAAAGTTTACGTCGAGCGTTTGAAAAAATCTACAGCATTTCGTAGGAAGTGTGCTACCTTAAAATTTCTTTCTAAAAAATTGATCGGGTCGAGTTATTTTAATATCCTTTATGGAATCCACAAAGACTGATGTGTCCACAACCACAAACATTTACCTTCTCTCTTCTAAGTTCAGAACATCAGTATCTGCCTTTATCTCTGAATCTCCACTTTTAACCTCTTACCATCCTTTAAATCGACCTTCTCAAGGGGTTCGAACACACCAGTCTTCATATATGATTATTTTTGCCACGATTTCAAATCGTTTCGAAAATCCATCCAGCAAAATCTGATATCCGAAAAGGGATCAGAAGGAAGACGGCAGAAGTTGATTAGGTCACATTTATCTCTTTAAAGAGATTCCCTATCTGGTCGCACATGGGAGTATGTATTCCGATGTTAGCCATGAATCTTTCGAAAATGGACGCTGCGACTCAAATTCGCTGCGTGCTGATGTGAAAAAACGCCTGCTATCCAACAGCGCTTTACCGAAGTTTTTCGGGCAAATCCCTTCCTCGAACCCCCTTCAGCAAGAACGCGAGACTGCTCAAAGAATAGTTCCGGAAAGTCCAGATAGTTAGACTGAAGGCAGCCAGTGTATCCGCTCTGATTCAAGGAGAATTTCGAGCTCTCGTAAGAATTTACCTTATAATATGATAAACTTTTCCGCCGCTGATGTCTACACTTTTTCGAGTCGCATCGCGTTCTTTAGCGAGCTTTCCAGACGTGGTAATTGTGCACTCCCGTCACGAGACCGAGCTCCGCGAGGTTTTTTCAGATGGGGGCTAAGGTCTGCTTGGGCTTTTTAATATGTGATGTCGTAAGTTTCATCAGCACGTCCAGTCCCGATTTATACTGCAAAGCGCGTCGCACTTCACGTATTTAGCTGTTTTTCTCGTTCCGCCGTTCTAAGCTCGGCTGAGTGAAAGAAGTCCCGAGGACTTCATTCGCTTATAAGTCATTCAACGTTACCTCCTTAGCTTTTCTGAAAAGGTGTTCAAAAACCTTCAGCCCCCACTCAACAGCCTCCTCGCTCCTGCTCACGTAAATGCTCGTGGCGTCGTAAGACTCGTTTGCATAAAGGCCCATCGCCAAACCTTTTTCTGCGACGATGAGTGCCAAACCGGCTTCTTCGCATGTGAACATCTTTCCCCTCTTCAGAAACCTCTTGAGGAGATCCCCGTCTCTCCTCAGACACTTCTCGAAAACCTCCCTCGTTAGAATCAGGACAACATCTCTTTCCTCAGAGAGCTTCGTGAAAAGCGACGGAAAATCTGGATGGTAAACCGGAGAAACTCCCTTAATCCAGCTTGACTCTTCAAGAATTTCGACCCACTCGCTTGATATCTCGAAGGGGTCGCAGCTCTTAACAACGAATCCGTCAGCGAGCATGTGAATGTCTTCAAGTAGCTCTTCGGGAATTGACGAGAGGTCGTGGCTCGTGAAGAACTCCTTCAGCTCGTCGCACATTTTTAACAGGCTCTCTATTTCGAAAGCCTTCTTCACGACAACTTTTCCTACAGGCGTAAGGACGTATTTCCCCTCTTTTCTTTCCACCAGTTTTGATTCGACGAAACCCCTCACGTGCGGCTTTACAGTTTCCCTCGATACTCCGAGCTCGTTGGCTATCTGAGAAATTTTCATGGGCTTTTCCAAGGCTTTCAGGATTTTCAGTTTCAGTGGAGTTGTGCACAGACTCAGCAGATTCTTCGGCTCCAAGCAACACACCCCTATTTGTAGATTCTCGCTCCAGAAGTTGACTCAATACTCACTGGCATGGATAAAATGAGCGCAACGGCTATGACGATTCCGATTGTCAGAGCTGCAAGCCCGACCGCTCTGTAAGTGGAAGTTTCTCCTTTCTTCCAGACGTAGTATCCGCTCACGACCAAAGCTGGAGAGACGAGAAGGAACAAAGACGGATCAATGGCAAGAAGGAAAATTAAGGTGAGAACGAACACTGCGAAAAGGATTAGCCATTTATCGCTCACGCCACCACCTCACTCGGAGATGTAAATTCTCACGACTTTTCCTTCCTCCAAGTCGACAAGAGCGGAAACCATTCTATCTCCGTGCCAGGTAACGCTGAAGAGCTCTTTGGGTAAGTAGAATTTCGCTGCGGTGTGCGGAAGAACTCTTCTCACGGTCACGTAGCCGTTGGCGTTCTCGTAAATAGTCTCGTTGCTCAAAGCCACGCTTATCGCTTTCTCTCTCACGCTCAGAGGGATCGCTTCGAGCAGGTAAGACTTCAAAGTCAGGGTTCCGTTCTCGTAAACGAACAGGTAAAAGTCCTCTCCGGGAAGATCTTTGCTTATCGCTCTAACGGTAATCTTGTTGTTTTCAACGATAATATCAACTGTGTCGTAGCTGAATCCGTCGTAAGGAGAGAGAAACTCTTCCGGATTTTTCTTGATTTCCTCTGCGATCTCTTTTATCGTCAGCAATTTTTCTTCGCTAACGTTCGTTTCGCTTTTTAATTCATCTTCGTCCTGAACGCAGCCAAGAAGAACCGCGAAAAGAAAAATTAGAAGTAAAAGCTTTCTCAATTCATTCTACCTCCACGACAAGGTTGAAACTTTCGCAGCTTGGCAGAATTTCGACTCTCCAGCTCCCGCTCTCCGGATTCTCTATTGTATAAACTTCGGTCTTCCTGTAGCTCGTCACCGTGTATATTCCCTCAGCCTCCTCCCACGGTGGAAGCTTGCTTCCCGAAAGTGTCACTCCCACTTCTTCCACGAGCTTGCTCGGTTTTACGCTCAGCTCTCCGCTCGGGGAGATTATCTTCACGTCGAAGTCGCAGGACCTTTCAGCGGACCTTCCGTAGCTATTTGCGGACACCTTTATCGTGACCTTGCTCGCGTTGTTCACGAAGAACGTCTTAGTAAATGGCTCGCTCGGTTTTTCGTAAACTCGCAGGCTCAATTCTACCCTCTGCATCCACTCGTCCAAGCCGGGATCTTCGGCGTTGATAACAACGCTTCCTCTCAGAATGCCCTTCGCAGTCGAGGGAACTTTCACTTTAACCTTCACCACTACCTTCGACTTCGGCGGGACTTCCTTTGGCGCTTCGATCGATATTTGATCTTCGCTCATCCACGTTACCGGCGAAAACGGATCGTAATAGATGTCGTCACTCTTGAAAAGCTCCGGATTTATCTTCACTGGCTTATCTCCAGTGTTTTCCACGTATATTTTGTATTCGTAGCTTTTTCCAGCCTCAACTCTGTCGTCGATGAACTTCGGATAAATCTTAACCACCGGCGGTATCCAGACGTTTACACTCAAGCTCATCTGATTCACGTAAAACGGCTTTGCCGAGTAGGGCATTGGAATCGTGTCGTTCGTGAAGGCTATCATGCAGTTGTAATACCCCTTTTCCGCATCTTTCGGCACCCTCACCGTTATTTTGACTACCGCACTCTCTCCTGCCTTTAACACGAACCTACCCTTGTCAAAGCTCACCCAACTCTCGTCCACGACGTTATCGAGGAACGGAAACGTCACGATCTTCGGCTCTACAACGATGTCTTTGTCGTTCGGATTTCTCAGCTTTACGGTGAAGGACTTCTCGTCACCCGGCATCAGGCGAAGGTGCTTGTACCTTGGCTCTATTACGATCTTCGTTACGTTCTCGTAGATCTTTCCGATGTCCACTTTCTCCACCGGTATTGGTGCTGGAGGCGGAACGGCAACAATTTCAGCACTCACTCCCATCACTCCAACGAGGCAGAAAGCCAGAGCGAGAGCGACTGCCGACAACTTTTCCATTTCGCTCACCACCCTAAGCTAAAGTTTGTTGAGATATATATTTTTTCTGACCATATCTTGAGAACAATTTTACCGTTTTTATTCTTTTTGTCGTTTTATATTTCTGGAAATAGGCAACTCAATTTTTCAAACGAACGATTCTTAGTGTTGGGAAAAATATAATGCTGACGATAACGTCAGGTGAAAACCTGACAATTTTTAGATTAGCCTAAAATCATAATTTTAGCGGACTCTTTCGAGCACTCGCCTGGCTTAAATTTTGAGAGCAGAGTCTTAAAGCAATCGACGTCACGCTTTAGGCTGTTACGAAAAATGTTAGGTAAGAGCGCCGCCGGCAGGCGTACTGACCTTGGGTTTGACACCCACTCGACTTTCGGAAAGGAGTCTAAGTTTAAACGTGCAGGGGAGAACGATATTCAGATGTTCCACAGGGCAAACAAGTACTACAAGAGACAGCTCGAGATGCTTAGCGAGGAAAGTCCGGAGAACTTCGAAATTGTGGAAGATTTCGTGGAAGATTTAATCGCTGAAGGAATATCGAAGCACAGGATCTATTCCTACGTCCTATGGATAAGAAAGGCTCTGAAAGTCGTTAACAAAAGGTTGGACTGCTGGAGTAAGAAAGACGTGAGAAGAGTTCTGAATTTTTACAAAGAAGACCTCGAAGCTGGAAAAATCACCGAAAACTCCATGGTCGAATTGAAAAAGACTCTCAAGAAGTTCTTCAAATGGCTCGGTAACGAAGACGTCGTTAACTGGTTTAGCATCGGCAAGTACGAAACCAAAGTTACGCCTCAGGACCTCATAAGCGAAGAAGAATTTCGAAGGATGATGAATTCGTGCATGAATTCGAGAGACAGAGCAATGTTGTCTCTTCTTTACGAATCAGGAGCGAGAATAGGAGAAATCGGTAGCATGAGAATAAGAGACGTTTCGTTCGACGAGTACGGAGCGATCGTGTGGTTACCAAGAAGTAAAACCGTGAGGAGAAAGATCAGAGTCGTTTATTCGTCGAGGTTCCTCGCCGAATGGTTGTCGGACCACCCGTTAAAAGAGGACTCGAACGCTCCGTTGTGGATTAAACTTACAGGGAAAAACGCGTTCAGAGGGATGGAATACGCTGACATAAGGAATCAAATAAAGAAGATTGCGAAGAGGGCCGGCATCAAGAAAAGGATATATCCGCACCTCTTCAGGCACACGAGAGCAACTAAGCTCTTGGCGAAGATACCGGAAACCGTAGGAGCAAAGTACCTCGGCTGGGTTCCCGGAAGCGACATGGTGAAAGTGTACGTCCACCTCGCGAGTGAAGACGTGGACGAAGCTATTCTCAAACTTCACGGGATTAAGACGAACGGTAACGGTAGAGATCTCGAAGTCAAGCAGTGTCCAAGGTGTTTGCAAGTCAATCCAGCCGAGTCGAGATTTTGCTCGAGGTGCGGTTTACCACTTACCGAAGAGGCATTACGGGAGCTCGAAGAGTGGGAGAAGAGAAAAGCTAAAGCTCTATCGCAACTCACTCAACCGGATTTCGTAAAGATCTTTATGGGATTGCAAAAAGAAATAGAGTTGCTGAGAAGCGAGATAGAGAGACTCAAGAAAGAGGGTGGTAACGAATGAGCTACCTGTGGAGGGACGAAACACTGTTCAAAGACGAATCCGTTTTCGATCCAGAGTACATTCCGGAAACCCTCCTCCACAGGGAGAGGCAGATCATGGCCCTCGCGATGAATCTTAAGCCGGCGTTGAAGAACCTATCCCCGGTTCACACAATTCTTTTTGGTCCGCCAGCTACCGGAAAAACTTCGACCCTCAAGATCGTTTTAAAGGAACTCGAAGACTACGCTTACGTCGTCTACGTCAGGTGCCCCCTCGCGAGGACGTCTTACAGGGTCGCGTCGAAAATCTTCGAAAAAGTCTACGGATACCAGCCGCCGATAACCGGAGTTTCCGTAGCGAAACTGTACGAGCTGATATGCGAGAAGCTCGTGGAAGTAAACAAACCCCTCATCGTCGCTTTGGACGACTTCAACTTCCTCGAAAGCGAAGCTGGAAACGAAATTCTCTACGCCCTAATTAAAGCCCACGACGAGTACGACGTCAAAGTAGGAGTAGTCCTCGTCACGACTGAGAGGATCGAACTCGACGCGATGACCGGAGCAGTATTTCACCCGGACGAGATTTACTTCCCGCTCTACGGCGAAGACGAAGTAAGGGACATACTCGGACAGAGGGTGAAGCTCGGTTTTTACGATGGAGTGATGACGAGAGAGGCTTTCGACAAGGTCGTCGAGCTGACCGTGAAAACTGCCGATCTGAGATTCGGAATCTACCTCCTGAGGATGGCGGGAATTGAAGCGGAAAGGAGGGCGAGCAGAAAAATAGAGTTGAGAGACGTTGAGGCGGTTTACGAGGGCGGAGCGAGAGTCTTCTTAGCTAAGAGCTTATCCGCCCTAAACTCCGA
>CAYXDX010000065.1:0-8987 GCA_964463865.1 uncultured archaeon
GTCCAATAGTTAATTGTTTTCGGTGCTTTTTTGGTCAAAAATTTAAGACCTTCATCGAAAAACATCTGGTAAATCTCTCTTGCGCCCTCTTGACTTGGCTTTGCAAACCCGGGGATATGTATTTTTAAACCGTCGGAAAAACTCCGTTAGATGATGAACTCTCTGAGAATGATCAAGAGCGCGGTGAGAAACTACCAGGGAGTAATCAGAAAGAAATACGCAGGCTACTTCTCCAACCTCGTCGGGGCAGAGTTTTTCGGCGAGGACGCGGCTTACTTTAAGTTCGGAGACGAATACGTGCTCTTGGCAACTGATGGAGTGTGGGGCAAAGTCCTCGAAGCTGACCTATACTGGGGAGGTTTCGTGTCGATACTCGTGAACGTTCACGACATTTACGCGATGGGCGGCAGACCGATTTCAGCCGTGAACGTTGTTGCGGCGAGAAACGAGGAAGAGTTAAAGGTTATCGCCTCCGGAATGAGGGATGCTTGCGAAAAGCTGGGCGTGAAAATCTCTGGCGGGCACGTCCATCCCGACGCTAAGGTGTGTTCCGTAGACGTTTCGATGATAGGTAAGGCGAAGAAAATCATCAGGTCGAACACGGCTAATGCTGGCGACAAAATAGTGTTCGCAGCAGACGTTGATGGAGAGCCGCATCCGAGCTTGCCGTTTAACTTCGACTCGACGAAGAAGAGCGGAGAAACGTTGAGGTGGCAGTTCGAGTCAATGGTCGAACTCGCTGAAAAAGAGCTCGTGACAGCGGGAAAGGACGTGAGCAACGCTGGACTTCTTGGGACTGTAGCGATGATGATGGAAGTTTCGGGAAAGGGTTGCGAGATTCACGTGGACAGGATATTCAGGCCGCGTAACGTTGACATGATACAGTGGTTGCTATCCTACCCGGCGTGCGCGTTTGTTGTGACGACGAAGAACGAAGATCTGGTCGTCGAAATATTCAGGAAGCACGGACTCGTCGCGAGCGTCATAGGTAGAGTTACCGAAGGTAGCAAGGTTAAGCTTGTTTTCGGGGGTTACGAGGAAACTTTGTTCGACCTTTCATCGGAGAGCGTTCTGAACAAGGAAAAGCAGAGCGTCGCCGAAGATGAAGGCGAAGACGTATCCGGCGGTTATGAACACGAGGAACGGTAACGCTGGAGTAGCCCAGACTTCTTTCACACCGAGCCTCTTTAACTCGTTCAGAATCTCTTCGTTTGCCTCCACACCTCTCTTAACTCTCTTGATCTCTCCGTTCTCGACGAACTCGAGGAGGTTGTAAAATCTGGGGAAGTTCTCTACGCTGACCTTTCTGGCAACGAAGTAATACAGCAGGTTTCCTTTGATCCCTCTGACCCCTTCTCTCGCGACGTTCGTGAAGAACAGATACAGTGCGAGAATCGGGGCCACGACGACCGCATTTGAGAGCGTGGAGAACGAAAACGAGAAGCTCTTGTTTATCAGAGGAAAAACGTAAACGCTCGGATACACCGGAAAAGCGTAGGCGAGAGTGATTATCGCTTTTGCGTCCGCCCCACCGTAGGCGCCTATTCTGTAGAGCAGGTAAGCTAAGAGCGATACGAAAGCGAACTGGAAAGCGGCTAAAGTTATCGTGAAAATCGTGTATCTGAGTTCGAGGAACTCCAGTGCGAGCAGAGGAGTCATGACGATCGCGAAGACCTTCCAGTATACGTTCGGAACTCTTCTTTCCTTTAAGTCGAGCTGAGACGCTTTTATCAGTATTAGCAGACCCAAAAGAAACTTAACAGCGTATATTTCTCCTGTCATACATATCTATGAAGTCGGAAATCATGGCGCTCGCGGTTTCGAGCTTTCCAGCCCCTCTCCCTATTACGAAGACTTTTCCCGCAGACTCGGTCGTTATTTCCGCAGCGTTCAGAGTTCCGTAAACGTTCAGCGGGTGGTTCGTGGGAACGAGTCTCGGAGAAACTCTTAAAGTTTTTTCAGCTTCGGCGATCAGCCTTATGGTGTATCCTCTCTTCTTCGCGACCTCGAAAGCTTCTGGAGTTATGCCCTCTATTCCCTCCACTTCGACGTCCTCGAACTTGACGTCGAGGCCCATCAGAGCGTTGGCTATTATCACGAGCTTCGCCGCAGCGTCTATTCCCTTCACGTCGTAACTCGGGTCAGCTTCAGCTATTCCGAGCTCGATCGCCTCGGAGAGTATCTGTTCGTAGGGCATCCCTTCGAGTTCCATCCTCGAGAGGATGTAGTTGCACGTTCCGTTCAGAATTCCGCGTATTCCCAGTATCCCGCTCGCCGCAAGATCGTTCTTGACGAGTTTTATCAAAGGCATGGCTCCACCGACGGTGGCTTCGAACCCTATTCTGCAGGAGTTCCTTTCTGCTATCTTGCACAGCTCTTTGTAAGCCACGACAAGAGGACCTTTGTTTGACGTAACGACGTCTTTCCCTCTCTCGAGAGCGACCTTTATGTGCGTAAGTCCCGGCTCTCCGGTGTTTACGTCAGTGGGTGTGCACTCGAAAAGGACGTCGTAATCGACTTCTTCGACGATTTCCAGTGCTTTTTTGTCGCCTTCAAGCCTTCCAGTCGATTTTTTCATCTCGAGAGCTTTTTTGAGATCGACTTCTCCAACAATAGAGCTCTTAGAATCTGCTATCGCTACGACCTCGTATTTTCCGACTCTCTTCTCTATTTCGCTCTTCTTGGTCAGCAGCATTTCTGCTACTCCCTGTCCGACTACGCCGAATCCGACTATCGCTATCCTTATCATGCGAGATCGTTCTCGTTTAGTGGCTCGAGGACTCTAATATTTTTTTCCTTGCAGACCTTTCTCAAAATTTCTATCGCTTCCTCGAGCTTGTCTTTGCTCACTGCAGAAATAGTCAACAAAGCAGTGGACGGCCTGTTCAGTTCTGGCATGCTTATGTCCATTTCTGTCACCTCTGCGAAGCCCGTGGAGTCGATTTTGTTTATCGTGTCGCTGAGGTCCGTGTGAATTATGTGTCCTATCAGAAGAACTGACGTCTTTTCGACGAGTTTTACCTCGTTGAACTTTCTGATGACTACTCCGGACGACTTTATTTCGTTTATGATCTCGTCGACCTTCGCCTCGGAAATCTCGAAAACCACATCTACGAGAACTCTGTCTTCTGGAGTCCTCCTGTTGTGAACTATCCCTATTATGTTTCCTCCGAACTTCGCTATGGGGGACAGAACTTTAAGCAGTTGTCCTGGCCTGTCCTGAAGCTCGACAACGAGGTTTATTCTCATATGGTCACCTGTATATCGGCACACCCTCCTTTTCCGTCTTCTCTCTGAACTTCTCCATGAGCAGTTTGGTCACTTTCCCGGGCTTGCCGTCTCCGATTGTTCTCCCGTCCACGACCGTTACGGGAGCTATCTCAGCGGCAGTTCCAGTTACGAATACCTCGTCAGCGGAATACAAATCGAACAGGCTGAGGTTCGTCTCCTTGAACGGTATCTTAAGCTCTCCGAGGATTTCTATCACGACCTCCCTCGTTATGCCTTTTAGGTTGTTTATCGTCGGCGGCGTGTAGACGACACCTCTTTTAACGATGAATATGTTGTCTCCGCTACCCTCCGAGATGTATCCGTTGTGGTCGAGGAAGATAGCCTCGTCGCCACCCTTCGCGTTCGCCTCTATTTTAGCGAGTATGTTGTTCAGGTAGTTGAGAGACTTTATGTTCGGAGGCAGCGAGTCTATAGAGTTTCTCCTGACGGTGACCGTTATCGCTTTCAAACCTCTTTCGTAGAGGTCTCCGTAGAGCCTGTCCCACGGCTGCGCTATGATAATCACATTTGGTCTCCCGCACTTCCTCGGATCAAGACCGAGGTCTCCGATACCTCTCGTAACGATGGGTCTGATGTAAGCGTCTCTCAGCTTGTTGACTCTCAACGTTTCGAGAATGGCTTCGGCGAACTCCTCTTTTGTGAGAGGAATCTTCAGGTCGATAACTTTGGCGCAGTCGTAAAGCCTGTCGAGGTGTTCGTAGAGTCTGAATACCTTCCCGTTGTAAGCTCTGATACCTTCGAAAACCCCGTCTCCGTAGAGAAACCCGTGATCGAACACGCTAATCTTCGCCTCGCTCTTTGGCACGAATTCACCGTTGATATAAATGAGCAACTCCTCCATTCTCTCCCCCTCTTTTTCAACCTAACCGCTTAAAAATAAAATTTGCGATAGATTTAATTAGGACGAGAGGGTAATGTGTTCGAATGATTGGCTGGGGAGAATTCACACTCATAGTCATACTCGCGATTCTTTTGCTCGGACCAGACAAGCTGCCTGAAGTGGCGAGGGAGATTGGAAGACTCTATGCTGAATACAAAAAGGCGAAGCGCAGGCTCGAACTCGAGATAATGTACGGCCTCGAACCTCCGAATGAAGAGCTGCTCGAAAAGGTTTACAGCAAGAATTTGGATTTAGCCGAAGAGTCGAAGAAAAGTTATTTAAACGAGGAGGCGTCGAAGAAGTGAGGGAGAGGGGATGGTCGGGATGATAGGCCCTAACGAGCTGTTAATAATTCTGCTGATAGCTTTCATACTCTTCGGAGCTAACAAGCTTCCAGAACTTGCGAGGAGCTTGGGTAGAGCCACTGGTGAGTTCAGAAAAGCCCAGAAAGAAGCAGAAATAGAGCTGAGAAAATTCGAGGAGGATCTCAGAGCTGGAAGGTACAAGACGCAGGACGAGAAGAGAAAGAAGCTTGAGGAAATCGCGAGAACTCTCAACATAGATCCAGAGGGTAAGAGCGACGAAGAGCTGATAGACGAGATCAACAAAGCTCTTCCGAAAGAAAAAGTCGAACCCTGAATCTTGGGAATCTAAATTTTCTTTTTTGTGTCGACGTCCAGGAAACCGTATTCTTTTCCGATCTCCAGCCACGCCCAGGCCCACACGACGCACTCGAAAGCCCTTATTAGGTCGCCCTTTTTCAGGAAATACTCCGTGTCGGAGATGTAAGCTCTGACGTTTTTCTCGAACTCTTCGAATCCTTCCTTTGCCTTAAACTTTTTTTCCTTTATCCTTTCGAGCCACTTTATCGTCTCGCTCCTCAATTCCTCCTCTATCAACCCTGATCACCTTCAACCTTAACCCGTCTCTGTCGACGACCTCGACGACGTCGCCGACTTCAAGTTTTTCGTCGCAGACGACTTCCCACAGCTCACCTCCGATCTTGGCGATGATCTTCTTATCGACGTATACCACTTCTCCTCTTCTACCTATTATCGCCTCACCGCCAACTTTTTTCCTCTCTTTTTTGAGCTGAGCCACCTTTACTATCGCGTAAGTCATTATCAGCGCGGAGCCGGTGGCAACCCCGAGGATGAAGTTCCTCACTTCGCCGTAAAATTCCCTCGGCAGCATGGGTTCGTTTATTAGCATGATCATCCCGAGAACGAAACACAGTATGGATGCGGCAGAGAGAAATCCGTAAGTTGGAGTTAGCAGTTCTGCTACGAGAAACAGCACCGAGAGGAGTATTAAGACTGCTCCGAGGTAGTTTATGCTCATCATTCCGAGCCCGGCAAGAGCGAGAATCAGAAAGATCGCTCCGAGCGTTTCTGGAACGTATCCTGGAGATGTGAGGCCGAATATGAGGAGGTATATTCCGAGAATAAGTAGTATCGACGCCACCTCTGGATTCGTTATGAACTCGTAAAGGGAACTCCTCAGGTCTTTTTCGACTACTATGACCTCCGCGCTCTTCAAGTTGAGCGTCACATTCTTTCCGTTCACGTTAACGACCCTGCCGCTTATTTTTTCGAACAGCTCTTCTTTCGAGTTGGCTATCACGTCAATTACGCCGAACTTCAGCGCTTCTTCGGCTGAGATGCTGTAAGCCTCTCTGACGAACTTCTCTACGGCGGTGACGTTTCTTCCCCTCTTTTCAGCTATGCTCTTCACGTAGCTCGCAAGATAGTTTACGACCTTTTCCTCGACTTTAGTTCCCTCGAATCCGACGCTTATTGGCGTAGCCGCGCCGACGGAAGTTCCCTCACTCATGGCAGCTATGTGCCCCGCTATCAAGATTATCGAACCTGCGGAAGCCGAAAAAGATCCCGGGGGGTAGACGTAGGTTATGACCGGTATGTCGCTCGACAGTATCATGGAAACTATCTTTTCCGTCGACGAAACGAGCCCACCGGGAGTGTCGAGGATTATCAACACGGCGTCGGCTTTCTCCTCTTCAGCAATTTTGAAAGCTCTTTCGACGTTGATTACGGTTCCCTCGTTTATCATTCCGTCTATCTTTACTTCAACGACCTTCGAAGCTCCGACATTTTGCACGAGCAAAACGATCGTTAGGAAGAGGAGAAGTTTTTTCATTAATTTTGATATTCGTTGAGACGTTATTAAACGTTTGCCGATGCATTAAGGTTCCAGACCTCGGTCGGTAATCTTGAACTCGCAGAAAACTCCCTCCTCTCTCGACCTGTGCTTCACGAGTCTCGCGATCCTCTTTCCGTCGATCTTTTCGAGCGAAATTATCGTTTTCGACAGGTGATCGACACTCGGGCCGCCGAGCGGTCTGTCGACCCCGCTCTTCACGTCTGTGAACATCTGATTCGTGAACACGACCGCGACGTCGTGCTTTCTTGCGGTTCCAAGGAGAATCGTAAGCTGGGAAATCAGTTCCCTTTTTGCCCGTATTTGCTTTTCCTCGTCCTCGAGCTCGCTTCTGTACAGCGACGTGAGGGAGTCCACGACTATCAAAACGATGCTTTCCTTTTCGCATAGCTTGACAGCCTCTCTAACCGCGACGCTCTGCATCTTGAAGTCGAAGACATCGTAAACGAAGACGTCTCTCAGAACGTCCTTGTCTTCGAAGATCTGGTTGACCCTCTCCGGAGAGAGTCCTTCCGTGTCTATGTAAACGACTTTTCCGAACCTCTTCGCGGTGTTGTAGCTAAGCATCAAGCAGAGAGAAGTCTTACCGCTTCCGCTGACTCCGTAAATTTGGGTGATCGTCCCGGTCTCTATACCTCCGCCGAGCAGAGAGTCGATGCATTTACTTCCTGTGGGCAGCTTTTTCATGGGATTTCCCTCATCAAAATTCTGTAGACTTCTTCAGCACTGATTTCGAGCTCGTCGGCGATCTTTTTAACGTCTTCGTATTCCGGTTTGACCCTGTAATCCGAATACTTCACCCTGACTTCGAACTCCCGACCCATTATCTTTACTCTGACGCTCTTTACCTCTCTGGAAGACTTTACTCTGTGATCTACGGGGATTATTCGAACGCCTAAGCTACCCGTAAGCTTCATAATCTTCTCTGCAACCTCTTCGACTTTTGAGTAGTCGACTACTGCCTTTAAAACGCTACCCATTCTCCCCTTCTTCATCAGCGCTGGAACGACGTAAACGTCGTGGCAGAGAGACGAGAGTTTTTCCACCGCATACGAAAGGTATTCCGGACTCAGATCGTCGATATTCGTTTCGAGAACGACTATTCTGTCGTGTTCGCTCGTCTTTCCGAATACTATCCTTAGAACGTTTGGAACTTCCGTTTCTCTGTCCCCTGCCCCGTAACTGATCGCCTCCACTGTTAAAGATCCTTTAAACGTGCCCTCGGAAAAGTTTGAAATGATAGCTGCTGCGGTAGGGGTTAGGAGCTCACTCTCTCCTTCGAGGATCACTTCGACGTTGGACTCTGAAAGAATTTCAAGAGTTGCCGGAGCAGGAACGGGATACCTCCCGTGCGAAAATTCGACGAATCCAGAACCGACCCTTACTTTACTCGTGAAAATCCTGTAACCTTCTTTTTTCAACCTTAAAAATCCCAAGGTCGAGGACACGACGTCAAATATCGCGTCGTCGCTCCCCACTTCGTGGAAAACAGCTCTTCTGTAATCTCTTCCGTGAACTTTTCCCTCCGCCTTGGCAAGTCTTTCGAACACTTTCAGACACTCGCTTTTAACCTCAGGACTCAGTTTCGAATTTTCTATGAGCTCTACGACCTCCGAGAATTTTCTCTGCTTTTCCCCTCCTCGCACGATTACTTGGTTTGCTGCAATCCCTTTTTTCACGACCTTTTTTACCTCGTATTCTATCTCGAGCCCCAGCGAATCTTTAACGAATTCAAGGTCTTCATCAGTCAGAGAAATCCCGTAGAGGGCTCCGACTATCATGTTTCCGCTCGCTCCGTTGAACGCGTCGATTATCGCAACCTTCATCAGACCACCACAAGACTTTTTATCTTCTAAGACTTTTACTTTAATCATGGAACTGCTGCTCAAAGTAAATCAAGCTTACCCGAGTGACTCTGGGAGGGGAATCGCGAGGCTCGATCCCGAATCAATGTTCAGACTCAACATATCTCCTGGAGACATTATCGAGATTGAAGGCAGAAGAAAGACCGTCGCAAAAGTCTGGAGAGCTCCCAAGAGGGACTGGGGTAGAGGCATAATCCGGATTGACCGTTTCATCAGAGAAAACGCCGGCGTTAACATCGGAGACACCGTCAAGGTTAGGAGAGCCGAATACAGCATAGCGAGACAAGTCATTCTCGCACCACTTAAGAAGCTCGATTTTAAAGTTTACGGAGCGGACATCGGCGAGTATCTGAAGCATCAGCTGTTGAAGAGGCCGGTGATGGAGGGAGACGTCGTTCCGATAGTCGGCGCTCCAGCTTTTACCGGATTCGGCAAATACGCTCAAAATCAGGCTACACTCCTTGTGGCGGTTAAAACAGACCCAAAGGGTCCGGTCATAATCGACGATCAGACTCAGGTTATTTTCAGAGAAAGGCCGGTTAAGGGCTTCGAGAGATTTGGTAAGGCGGGTGTAACTTACGAAGACATAGGCGGATTGAAAGAGGAGCTGCAGAAAGTCAGAGAAGTCATAGAGTTACCGTTAAAGTATCCAGAAGTCTTTCAGCGCCTCGGAATAGAACCGCCGAAAGGCGTTTTGCTCTACGGTCCGCCTGGAACTGGTAAGACGCTTATAGCCAAGGCAGTGGCCAACGAAAGCGAGGCGAACTTCATAA
>CAYXDX010000066.1:0-8860 GCA_964463865.1 uncultured archaeon
TGATAGTGGCTGCATCCAACCTTAACGGCAACATGATAGCTCTGGCGGAACTCCTTTCGAAGGTAGAAGTTTTGAGAGAAAAGTTCAGAGAAGAAGGAAGAGATGTCCAAAAAATCTACATCGTCGGCATATTCGGATACATGCCGTATCCAGAGGAAGTCTTCAAAGCCATAAAGAACTCTGACATAATCGTTCCCGTCGGAGGCCACTTCGACAGGTTGCTGATAAAGTTCGGAGAACTGAGCGACGAAGAGAGGGAAGAGCTGAAAGCCACGATACCCGAGTTCGAATACAGAATGCTCGAGTTCAACTGGGAAGCGCTCGGACACGAGGGCAGGAAGTGGCTCAGAAACGAAGTCGAATTTTACGTCGTGGAGAAGTTCGGAGACACGAGGGTTTCGATATCTTACTTCGACCCCACTGGCGAGGAAGCTGACCACTGGAAGAGCGAAGACTACTACGAGAAAGTTCTCGAAGAGTTCGAAAAAGCAGACATAAAGATAATCGGTGGAAAGGAGCCGTTCATAAAGGTCACGCACCACGGAAAAGTCGTGTGCCCGGGAAATTCGGGTATAAGAAACACGAGGGACGATGACCCGACGTTCGCGATCGTGGACACGAGAAACCTCGACGTTTCCATAGAAGAGTTCAGCTTCGAGTTTAAACTCGTAGAAGACAAGATTAAAGAGCTCGATCTCCCGGAAGAGCTCGTGCACATACTCTACCACGGTAAACCGCTTCACGTATGAGGTTCTGGATAGGCATCGACGACACCGACTCGAGAAGAGGAATGTGCACGACTTACCTCGCAAGTTTAACCATAAGAGAGCTCGAAAGATCTGGGTTCAAAATTATCGGCCTCCCCAGACTGATCAGGCTGAATCCAACGGTTCCGTTTAAAACGAGAGGTAACGGCGCAGTTTCGTTCCTCGTCGAAGGAGAGATAGGAGATGCTGTCGACATAGTGCGAAATTTGATAGACGAATACGCCGAACTGAAAGACGAGAACACGCATCCAGGAGCAGTTTTCGTCAGAGAAGAGATCGTGGAGAAACTTTACAGCTACTCGCTGAGGGTGATAAGAGACGTCGTCACGCTCGACGAGGCACTGTTCATAATCGGAAAGTTTCTGATTCCGCACTTAAAATACAAAAAAGGTAGAGGTCTTATCGGCGCTCTCGCGTCCGTAGGTGCTCAGCTAAGCGACGTAACGCTCGAACTCCTCGCATACAGAAAAAAAGACAGGATAGGAAAGAAGAGAGAGTATTCGAAAGAGAGCTTCTTTCTGGCAGACCTGATGCTGTATCCTCACGTCTGGGACACGGTCGACTGGGGCAACGATGTTGTTGTCGCTGTTCCGAACTCTCCAGACCCTGTTCTCTTCGGAATAAGAGGGGAAAGCGTGGATAAAGTTCTCGACGCTCTCAAATACGTGGAGACCGAAGAATACGACTTCTACCAGATTTTCGTAACGAACCAAGGCACAGATATGCACATCTTAGACGAGAGCGAAGTAAGGGAACTGAAGGAGTTCAGATCTTACAGGCTTAGAGGGAAGGTCGTCGAAAGACCCTGGGAAATAGAGGGGGGGCACGTGTTCTTCAAAATAGAGACCGCGTTCGGCGAAGTTGAGTGTGCGGCGTTCGAACCGACTAAGCAGTTCAGGAAAATTGTCAGAAAACTCATGCCGGGAGACGTCGTAGAAGTCTACGGATCTTACAAAAACTCCACGCTAAACCTCGAGAAAATGAGGGTCGTGAAGGTCGCGAGGGTTTTCGTCGAGGAAAATCCCGTCTGCGACTGCGGGAAAAAGATGGAAAGCGCAGGCAGAGGTAAGGGGTTCAGGTGTAAGAGGTGTAAAAAGGTCGTGAACTACAGAGCCCTGTCCGAAATAAAAAGGGATCTCGAAGAAGGTTTCTACGAAGTTCCTCCGTCCGCGAGGAGACACTTAAGCAAGCCACTCGTCAGAGAAGGGTTCGAAGGTAGACTCGTGTTCAGGTAGCCTTTTCGAGAACGTCGCCGACTATCACGCCGAGCAGAAATATCGCCGTGAAGTATAGGATGAGAAACAACGTCGCAAGCCATCCAACACCTACGAGGAACAGAACTATAGGGTGTGGTATGAGAAAGAAGGCTGCAAGTCCAAAAACGAGTCCTATTACTACGGCGAGCTTGATCGCGGAAACGAGAATACCAAATAAGTCTTCCCTGCCTTTCCTCGAGTATCCGTAGATCAGTCCGATTACGAAGATCAAAAACTCCAGAAGCATTAAAATCCTGCGTAAACTTCCTCCTTCGAGTGGACGACTATTCCTTCGTCGGTTATGTCGTAGGGGTGTATCTTCTTGCTGTGATTACTGCCTCTGAGCTTGTAGATCTCCAAGCTCCTGATTCTCACGTTTTCGCTTCTCGTGTAGTAAAGAACTATCGTTCCTTCGGTAACGAAGTTTTCGACTCCGAACCTGCTTATAGCTCCCGACTCAATCACCTCGGCCGTTAAAATCGACGTCAGGCCAAGAACTTCAAGCGTCGTGCTTATCTTCAGTAGCTCAATTCTGAACTTCGCGGGGTCGTTTATCGCGAAGCCTATCGCAGTCGTAGAGTCCAAAGCCGCCCTCCTCGCACCTATTTCGTCCTGAATCGTGATGATCTGGTCGATGAGACTCCTCGTGTCGAAGGGTCGAACGTCTATGTACTTCTCGTCGCTCGGAAGTCCGATCTTCGTCGATGTCGCGTCGACTATCGCGAGCATGTTCTCGTCTTCAAGCTTCTCAAGGTCCCAACCGAAAACCGCGAAGTGCTCTCTAAGGTGCTGCGGTCTCTCTTCAGTTGCGATGAATATTCCGGGCTCGTTATAAAGAGTAGCGCCATTCACGAGAAACTGCATCGCAAATATCGTCTTACCCGATCCTGAGGGTCCAGCGATCAAGACGGTCCTGTCTCTCACGAGACCGCCTTCGCACAGCTCGTCAAATCCGGGAATGCCAGTCGGACACCTTTCGAGTCTGAGTTTCATGTTCTGATTATCATGATACTGGTATAAAAAGTTAACCTTAAAACTTAAATTAAACGCGGAATTATCTTAATACATGAGTAAAATAACCGTGAGCTTGATAAAAGCGGACGTCGGAAGTGTTGCTGGCCATGTAACAGTTGCTGACGAGCTTCTCAAAATCGCAGAGGAAAAGCTTTCCGAGGCGAAGGAGAGTGGACTGATCATAGATTTCAGGGTGTTCAGGGCTGGAGACGACCTCGAACTCCTGATGACCCACAGAAAAGGTGTGGACAGCGAGGAAATTCACAAACTCGCCTGGGAGACTTTCGAAAAAGCGGCCGAAAAGGCCAAAGAGATGAAACTCTACGGAGCTGGACAGGACTTGCTCGCCGACGCTTTTTCCGGAAACGTTAGAGGAATGGGGCCAGGAGTTGCGGAAATGGAGTTCACGGAAAGAAAGGCGGAGCCGCTTATAGCGTTCATGATGGACAAAACCGAGCCAGGAGCATTTAACTTGCCGATCTTCAGAATCTTCGCCGACCCGTTCAACACTGCCGGACTCGTAATCGACCCGAGCATGCACCAGGGTTTCGTGTTCGAAATATGGGACATAATGGAGCACAAGAGAGTTTTCATGAAGACTCCGGAAGAAATGTACGACATCCTCGCTCTCATCGGTGCTAAGAGCAGGTTCGTCATAAAGAGAGTTTATCCCAAACCCGGCGGAAAGCTCCCGGAGGACGAGCCGGTAGCAGTGATAAGCACGGAGAAACTGTATCAGATCGCCGGAGAATACGTAGGAAAAGACGATCCCGTCGCACTCGTAAGAGCGCAGAGCGGACTGCCAGCGGTAGGAGAAGTTCTCGAAGCATTTGCGTTCCCGCACCTGGTCAGCGGCTGGATGAGGGGCAGCCACAACGGTCCGCTGATGCCGGTTCCGTTCAGATACGCGAAGTGCACGAGGTTCGACGGGCCGCCAAGAGTTATGGCAGCGGGCTTCCAGTTGTCCGACGGAAGGCTCATTGGACCGGTAGACCTCTTCGACGACCCGGCTTACGACTACACCAGGCAAAAGGCCATGGAGATCGCGGAATACATGAGGAGGCACGGACCGTTCGAACCACACAGGCTGCCAAGAGAAGAGATGGAATACACGACCTTACCGAAGGTCTTGGAGAGGTTGAAGGACAGATTCGAAGAAGTCTAAACTTATTTTTTTGTAAGAAAGCCTTTTATATTCTCTTTCAGGTAAAGTTATTTTGATGAAGTTCACGGGACACTATTACGCTCTGCTCCAGAAGTTCATTCCGAAAACGTGGGAAAGCCTCGTCGAAGTCGAAGAGTCGGAAGACGAAATCGTTCTCGAAGATTACTGGATATTCAAACCCTTCGTTTACGTTCAAATAGTCGAAAGCAACAACGAGATCCGGTATAGAATTTTCGAGCCGGGCCTAACGGCTGAGGAATACGAACTCCTCGAAGAGATATACGCCCACATGTACGACGTTCTCATCCTGAGAGACCTGAAAATAAGCGTAGAGGAGAAGGCGGAAATTCTGGAAAAAGCATTCAAAGACGTTCTGGAGATTCTGCCTTACGAGGTCGACGAGGTGCTCATCGCGAAGTACAACTACTACCTCTTCAGAGACTTCCTCGGCTTCGGGCCGATAGACCCGCTCCTCAACGACAAGTACATAGAAGACATAAGCTGCGACGGATACAACATTCCAGTCTACGTCTTTCACAGGAAGTACGGGCACATTCCGACCGACCTCATATTCACCGAAGCCGAGCTCGACAAGTACGTCCAGTTCTTAGCCCAAATCTCGGGCAAACACCTTAGCCACGGAAACCCGATGATCGACGCAACGCTTCCAGACGGGAGCAGACTTCAGGCCACATACGGAACGGAGATAACTACCAGAGGGTCGTCGTTCTCGATAAGAAAGTTCACCGAGAAGCCACTCATACCGCTCGACCTCATAAGGCTCGGAACGTATTCGGCGGAACAGCTCGCCTACCTGTGGCTGTGCGTGGAGCACAAACTGAACGTGCTCATCGTAGGAGAGACCGCGGCAGGAAAGACCACGACGCTCAACGCGATACTCATGTTCCTCCCGCCGAACGTTAAGGTGATCTCGATCGAAGACACGAGGGAGATAGTCCTCTACCACGAAAACTGGATCGCTGAGGTTACGAGAGAGGCGACGACGGAGGACGAAAAGGAAATTACCATGTACGACCTCCTCAAAGCGGCTCTTAGGCAAAGGCCGGACTACATCGTCGTCGGAGAGGTGAGGGGGATAGAGGCGCAAACGCTGTTCCAGGCGATGAGCACGGGACACGCAGCTTACGCAACGTTACACGCGGGAGACATTCATCAGGCGATATACAGGCTCGAAACCGAGCCGCTAAACGTTCCGAGAAGCTTAATTCAGTTCTTGGACGTCGTGGCTATACAGACTCAGTGGACGAAAGAAAAAGTCAGATACAGAAGAGCGAAGAAAATGTACGAGATACTCGGAGTAGATCCGAACGACAGAAACTTGCTCATCAACGAGATCTTCAGCTGGGACCCGTATACGGATTCCTTCATTCAGGTCAACCCGCTGAAGAACCTCGAAAGGATAGCCGTGATAAGAGGAGAGGAGGTTGAGGACACGCTTAGAGAGTTGATGAACAGGGCGGAGTTCCTGAGGTATCTGATGAAGAAGGGTATCGAAGACTACAGAACTTTCACGAACATGGTTCACTCATACTACCGAAACCCGGAGGAGACGTTCGAGGTCATATACGAAGAGGGGAAGGTGCATGAGACAATCGAAGCTTGAAAAGGTTCCGGTGTTCTACCCGAAGTTCCTCGCGAGGCACTACTTCAGGAAGTACCTCAAGAACAAGGACGCGTACGCGTGGCTCGACAGAAACTTGAAAGCTTCGAGGCTCCCCCTCACGGTTCCCGAGTTTCTCGCCATCGTCAACTTCTACACCCTTCTGTCGCTTCCTATTGCAGTCGCTCTCTCCTACGTTACGTACGCTTTTTCTGAGAACATATACGTCGCGTTCGCGAAAACCGTTGCCACTCCATTTGAAATCCCTAACGGAAAACAGATCTTCTCAGTTTTGCTACCAGTCGTCGTCGGAGCTCTCACGCTCCTCCTCGTAAGGTCGCTCCTCCTGAGAATACCGTCGATGATAGCGAGAAGCAGAAAGGCGAAGATAGACGCCACGCTTTACCACGTAGCAAGTTTAATGCTCGGTATGGCGAAAGGCGGGACGCCGCTAATAGACCTCTTCAGGACGATAGCCGAAGAAAGACACGTGACCGGAGAAATAGGGAAAGAGTTCGCGATCATCGTCAGAAACATCACGGTGTTCGGAAAGGACATAATAACTTCGATAAGAGAAGTTGCCTCCACGACGCCCTCGCAGAAGTTTCGAGACTTTCTTGAGGACCTCGCAAGCGTTCTCGAGGGTGGTAGCTCGCTTTCGGAGTTTCTCGAGTTTAAAATATCGCACCTGACCGAAGAGAGGGAAAGAGCTTACGAGCTTTACGTTAGCAGTTACGAAATACTCGCGGAGATTTACGTTGCTCTGCTAATAGTCGCGCCGCTGTTCTCTCTGATAGTTTTCGTCGTCATGAACATGATGAGCGAGAACACGATAAACCTGATGAGAGGCATGGTTTACCTCTACATCCCACTCGGTGGTGCGGCTTTCATATATCTCATAAAGTCCTCGAAGCTCCTCGAGGAAGAGAAGTGGAAGGGAGAAAGGAGAAGTGAGATATTCCTCCACGCTACTATCAGCGGGAACGGTGTTTCGAGACTGAAAAGGAAGAGCGGCGTCGCAATGTTCGTCAAGAGAGTCGTTGGCAAGATCGAGAAGTCCATAAGAATGAAGACTTTTCTTAGAGATCCGAAACTGAGCTTCGTATTCTCAGTTCCCGCGGCACTACTGTTCTTTTTGGCTTTTTCCGGAAAGCTCAGAATCGAAAACCTCCTGACGTTTTCGTTCGTCATTGCCGTCCTCCCGTACACGATACTATACGAATACGGATCCTACAAGCTGAAAAAACTCGAAAAGCACCTTCCCGACTTCCTGAGAGGTTTGGGCAGTTTAAACGAGAGCGGGCTTAACGTAGTCACAGCGATAAGAGTCATGTCCTCGAGCCAGCTCGGAGTCCTGAGCGAAGAGGTTCAGAAGATCAGGAGGGACATAGAGTGGGGTAAGCTCGTTACCGAAGCTTTAGAAAGGTTCGAGGAGAGGGTTGGAAGCACGATAGTCTCAAAGGTCGTCTCAATAATCAACAGAGCTTTAATGGCGACGAGCAACGTAAGAGCAGCTATATTTGCCGCGGCAACGGACGTTGAGCTGCTTCTCGACTTCAGAGAAAGGCTCAAGAACGCTATGTTCTCCTACATGGTGATAATCTACGTCACGTTCGGAGTTTTCCTCTTCACCGTCGTCGTTATTCTTCAGAATTTCATCGCGGTGTTCTCGAACTTCTCCACAGCCGGAATATCCGGAACTTACTTCAACCCTCCGAATTTGGCTCAGTTAACCACGCTATTCTATCACGCTTCTCTGATTAACGCGTTCGTGAACGGGATAATAGCAGGAGTTATGAGCGAGGAGACTATTTCTTCCGGTCTGAAACACTCGATATTCCTCATGATCGTATGTCTTTTCGTTTTCGCGTTCGTCGTGGGGGTGGGATTATGAACGATAAAGCTCTTTCTCCAGTTCTGGGATTCGTTCTGGTCGTCGCGATGATCGTAGCTATCCTCGGAACCATTCAGACGATGTTCGTTCCGACGTGGATTAAAAGCGTCGAGGCCAAGCACTACTTTTCGGTAAAATCGGAATTTGAAGAACTTGTTGAAAAAGCTGTTGATGCCTCCAACAATGGTGTGAGTATTGCAAGCTTCGATTTAACTCTGAAGTATCCGAAGTATCCGTTTTTGCTCACGCCAAGTACTGCGAGTAGCTCGATAGTGGTCGAGAGAATCGGGACGATTGAAGTTGATTCTCCGATTCTCTCCCAGCCGCTGACCTTCGACCTTCTTGCAATAAAATTCGATCCGAACTACCACTTCCTTTCGGTGAGCGAAGAGGTCATGATTCTCGGAGACTACTTCACTTCGGACGGAGCTATTTTGGGTGAGAGTATTCTTTACAGTGGAAACGAAATAAATCTCGTAGTTATAAACATGTCCGAGGGAACGTATTCGGGAAATAAAAGAGTGGTCCTATACGGCAATCCGATCTTTACCCTCCCCAACCAATTCACCAAGGTTAACCTAACACTGTATTCCGAAAACTGCGACAATTACGGGTGGTTCCTCGACTTTGTCGATAGCACGATACCAGGTGCCACAAGAGGGGCTTGTAGCGTATCGTTCTCCGGAAAACTCAACCTCATATTGGTTTCAACAGATGGGGATTGGAGCGTGAAACTTGCTGAGAAAATAATCAACGAATCTTTTGCGATATCGAACGAAACTTCCGCTACGCCTCTTTCCACAAGCCCCACTGTATACTTACCAGACTCTCGGGGTCCACCTTGGGAGTCAGCAGCCCCGACCTACTACATAACCGGCTACACCGGCTACGCCAACCAGCCGGTAAACGTTACTCTTGAGTGGAGTTGGAGAGGAGGAGGATTTACTCAAAACTTCGTGTGGTACACTTTGAGCAACGGATACCTCCAGCTACCCGTCTCACCTCCCGTGAGCGAAGAGGGGCACGAGAGGCAAGTGGTCGAGCTTAACATCACCTTACAGTTCCCGGACGGCTCAACGAAAACGTATAGCGTAACTTTTGAAAAACGTATAGCGTAACTTTTGAAGGCGGAGGTGGGGGAAA
>CAYXDX010000067.1:0-8500 GCA_964463865.1 uncultured archaeon
GTGAAAGTCGTCAGAAATCTTGTGGGGGCTACCAATCCGGTGGAAGCTTCTCCGGGAACGATAAGGGGAGACTTTGCGATGGACATAGGCAGGAACGTAGTTCACGCTTCGGATTCGCGTGAATCTGCCGAAAGAGAGATATCGCTGTTCTTCAAGGACGAGGAGATAGTCAGCTACGAAAGAGCGGACGAGAGCTGGATTTACGAATCATGAAAAAGCTCAGAACTCCCATAGTCGCGGTTCTCGGACACGTCGATCACGGTAAGACGACGCTGTTAGACAAGATTAGGAACACGAGGGTCGTGGCCAAAGAGGCCGGGGGGATTACTCAGCACATTGGAGCGACGGAAGTTCCGATAGACCTCATAAAAGAGATCTGCGGCGAACTCTGGAGACCGAACATAACGATTCCCGGCCTTCTTTTTATTGACACTCCCGGCCACAAGGCTTTCACGAATTTGAGGAAGAGGGGTGGAGCTTTAGCGGACCTCGCTATTCTCGTGGTGGACATCAACGAAGGATTCAAACCTCAGACGGAAGAAGCGTTGATGATTCTCAGGACTTTTAAAACGCCATTCGTGGTTGCCGCAAACAAAATCGACAAAATTCCGGGATGGCAGAGTTACGAAAACGAACCCTTTTTGAAGTCCTTCCAGAAGCAGGATGATGTGGTCAAGCAGAGGCTGGAAAACAAAATATACGAGCTGATAGGAGACCTCTACAAGTTTGGCTTCTCCGCCGACAGGTTCGACAAGATAAGAGACTTCACGAAAACTCTGGCGATAATACCGATCTCCGCCCTGACGGGAGAAGGAATTCCGGAATTGCTTCTCGTCCTCGTAGGACTCGCGCAGAGGTACCTTGAGAAAAACCTCAGACTTCACGTCGAGGGTAAGGCGAGAGGAACTGTTCTCGAAGTTAAGGAGGAAAAGGGACTCGGAATAACGATGGACGCGATAATCTACGACGGAACTCTGCGAGTGGGTGATAAAATAGCGATAGGCGGAGTTAACGGAGTTATCGTCACTCACGTCAGGGGAATTTTGAAGCCGAGACCCGCGCAAGAGATAAGGGTGGAGAGCAGGTTCAGGAGCGTTAAGGAAGTTACAGCTGCAGCCGGAGTCAAGATAGTCGCTCCGAACATAGAAAACGTGGTTGCCGGAAGCGAGTTCGAAGTCGTGGAGAGCGAAGAGGACGTGAAAAAGTTCGAAGAGAGAATTAGAAAGGAAATAGAATCCGTGACGATAAGAACGGATGAGGAGGGCATAGTGCTAAAAACAGACACTCTCGGAAGCCTCGAAGCGCTTGTAAACGAGTTTAGAGAAGCTGGAGTTCCGATAAAAAAAGCTGAGGTTGGAGATGTGGACAAAAGAGATGTCGTAGAAGCTGCTGCAAACAGGGACGAAATAAACAGGGTCGTCGTGGGTTTCAACGTCAAAGTGCTGCCCGGAGTGGAGGAGGAGGCGTCGAGATATGGAGTCAGGATATTTCTCGACAGCATAATCTACTCGCTGATGGACAACTACATAAACTGGAGAGAGGAGCAGAAGAGGTTGAGAGAGAGACAGAAAATTGAGAGCCTGATCAAGCCGTGCAAAATTCAGCTCCTGAAGGATTTCATATTCAGGAGGAGTAAGCCTGCCATAGTCGGAGTTAAAATCCTCGCTGGTGAGTTGAGGAGGGACGTCAAACTCATAAAGCCCGACGGAACGCCTGCTGGAACAGTAAGGAGCATTCAGAAGGGTGGAGAAAACATTCCGGTGGCAACTGAAGGCGACGAGGTTGCGATCGCGATAGACGGAGTGATGATCGGAAGACACCTTGAAGGTAACGAGATTCTCTACGTCGACGTTCCCGAGAGGCACGCTAAAATAATTGAGAAGGATTTGCTCGACTCTCTCTCCGAAGAAACTAAGAAGGCGTTTATGGAGTTTCTCGAGATTAAAAGAAAAGAAAACCCGTTCTGGGGGAGGTGATAGGTTATGGAGTTTAAGGTCGTTATTTCCGATCCGGAAACCGGAAAGGCGTATCAGAAGGTCGTGAGCGGAGCGAACGCGAACAAGCTTATCGGTAAGGAGATAGGAGACGTTATAAACGGAACGCTCGTAGATCTCCCGCCAGACTACGAGCTTCAGATAACCGGGGGGACAGACAAGGACGGATTCCCGATGAGACCGGACATACCCGGAGGAGTTAGAAAGAGGATACTGCTATCCGGAGGAGTGGGATACAGACCGAAAGAGAAGGGCGTCAGAAAGAGGAAGATGGTCAGGGGCAGGATGATCACAAGGGACATCGTCCAGATTAACATGAAGGTTGTGAAGAAGGGCAAGGTGCCGCTCGAGGAGTTCTTCAAGAAGGAACAGTCATGAGCCTCCTTGAAGATAAGAAGAGGGCCAGATTTTTTTACAAGTATTTTTCCAAGATTTACGACTACGTAAATCCGATATTTTACTCGCTCGAAATGAGGAAGAAGGTCGTGGACTTAGCCGACATCCAAGAGGGCGATTTCGTTCTTGAAGTCGGATGTGGAACGGGCTTCACGACGGAAGAAATCGTTAGTAGGGTGGGAGAGGAAAACGTCGTCGCCGTGGACATAACGCCGGAGCAGATGGAGAAAGCCGTCGAGAGGTTCAGCAACGCGAACTTCGTTAGGGGCGACGCGGAAAACCTTCCGTTTAAAGACTCGACGTTTGACGCGTCGATATCTGCGGGAAGCATAGAATACTGGCCGAATCCGTTGAAAGGGATAAAAGAAATGGCGAGGGTCACGAAGAGCGGAGGAAGAGTGGTGATACTCGCTCCAAGGAAACCCGACAATCCGATAGTCAGGAGGTTTGCCGAGTCGGTAATGCTGTTCCCTTCCACGCAGCAGATGGTTCTGTGGTTTGAAAAAGCTGGTTTGGAGGATTTAAGGGTCGTCGAGACTGGTCCGTATTCTTTCTGGAGCAAGCTCGTGGTGATAATAAGCGGCAGGGTGCCGGAAAAGTAATATTGTTCTTAACGCTAACTTCGGTTGTGGAGTTAGTAAAGATAAGGCATCTCGTTAGGTTGAGCAGGTTTGACGTCTGTCACGAGAAATGTGCTTTCGATCCGCTCAGGCTCGTTTACGTTTCCAAATCTGGAAAGAGGGAGTTTAACCTATTTAAAACGCTCGTTTCTTCTTCGTGCTCGTTTGACTGTAAGTATTGCAGAAACGCTTGGAAAAAAGGCGTAAAGGCTACGCCCGAAGAGATAGCGAGAGCGTTCTTTTTGTTGAAGGAGAAGGGTTTGGTCGAGGGAGCGTTTATCAGCAACTCGATAAGCGACCCGGAGAAGGCGATGGACGAAATCCTTGAAGCTGGCGAGCTCATACGAAAGCGACACTCTGGATACTTGCACCTGAAAATAGTCCCCGGAGCTTCGAGAGATCAGGTTAAGCGGGCGGTTGAACTTGCGAACAGAGTCAGCGTGAACATCGAGAGCCCGTCGAAGTCGATCCTCTCGGAGGTGTGCAGCGTCAAAACGAAAGAAGACATTCTCCGGAGGCTAAGGTGGGGAATCAGGGAAGCTAAGAAGTCTGGAAGAAGCTTCACGACGCAGATGATTGCGGGGATCGGCGAAAGAGACGAGGACGTGATAAAAGTCGCGGAGAAGCTATACCGATACGGCGTCAGGAGGGTGTATTATTCGAGGTTCGTGCCGGTAAAAGGAACGCCGCTCGAAAAAATGAAAGCTGAAAGTAAATGTAGAGTTGCGAACCTCTACAGGGTGGACGCGCTGATGAGAGTGTATGGATACACTTACAAGGACTTCAGAGACATTCTGGTCGATGGTTTCCTGCCAAAAGAAGACCCAAAGGTGCTCGTAGCACTCAAAAAAGAGAACCTCAGAACTATCGAAATTCCCGGCGTCGGAAAGAAGATAGCTTCGCTGATCGAAAGCGGATACTCTCTCGCTGAAATTAAGAGGATGGGTTATTCGGTTAAGAGGATCTCCGCTTTCGTTAACCAGAGAAGGTTGAGCGAGTTTTTACCCGAACATGACGTCAAGTAAGTCTCCGAGAATTCCTTTTCTCCCGTCAACGACTTTCTTGGAGTAGAACTCTGTGTATCCACAGTTTTTGCAAGAAATTGCGTAGAAAATTTTCGACTGTATGTCGAAGATTTTCGTCAGACCTGTTCCGGTCATCGCGACGCTTTCGACTTCGCAGTCTGTCGAACTGCACTTCGCACACTTAAACCTCGTTTTTACGGCTTCTTCGAACCTCATGGAATTTGTTCTGAAGAGAAAGATTTCAGCTTTACGGTTAAATTCTGAAAACTCTCCCAGCTTTCGACAATCTGTTCATTATGGCTTTTCCCAACCCCTTCTCCTCGACTCCCTGAACTATTATGACGTCGCAATCTCTGTCGAGCTCTCTGAGAGCTTTGAAGAGGTTTCTCGCAAAGTCTTCTAACGTTTTTCCGAGGTCGTAGTAAGCGAACTCTTCGCTCTTTCTGTTCAAGTTCATTCCGGCTATTCCCACCCTGTAACCTTTTTCAGCGAACCTCTTCGCAATTTCTTCGGCTTTCCCCAAAAAGTTCTTCCCGACGAGCACGATCGTTTCCGCTTCTGGTGCGTAGTGCTTGTATTTCATTCCGGGGCTTTTCGCTACGCTAACGTCTTCCGCGAACTTTACGTCCACGAACCTTTCGAGCTCTTCCTTGGTTACGGCTCCCGGCCTAAGTATCTCGACTGGATAGACGGTTACGTCGACGACCGTCGATTCCAGCCCGATTTTCGTCTCGCCCCCGTCGATTATGCAGTCGACGAGGTTTCCGAGGTCTTCAACGACGTGCTCGGCTTTTGTAGGGCTTGGTCTTCCGCTTTTGTTCGCCGACGGAGCAGCTATTGGCGTTTCGCTGAACTCTATCAGTTTTAGAGCTACCTTGTGATCCGGCATTCTCACAGCCACGGTATCGAGACCGGCGGTGGTTATTTTCGGAACCTTCTTGTTCTTCATCACGAGCGTCAGCGGGCCGGGAAAGAACTCTTCCATTAGCTTCTCCGCTATCTCGTTCGGTTCGGCTATTTCGTAGACTCGATCGACGCTGTCTACGTGGACTATTAGCGGATTGTCCGCTGGCCTTCCCTTAACTTCGAAGATTTTTCTGACGGCCATCTCGTTAAGCGCGTCTGCTCCGAGTCCGTATACAGTTTCGGTCGGGAAGGCAACGAGTCCGCCGCTTTTAATAACCTCTGCAGCGGCGGAAATTTTGTCAGGTTCGGGCTCGTTGGGATCTACTTTAAGAATCCTCGTTTTTATTCTCATAGCTTCTTCACCATGTATTCGAACTCCTTTCTGTATCCTCTCTTCCTGTAATACTCTCTCACGCCCACGCCACTTATAACGGCTATCCTGTCGAATTCTTCCCTGGCCACTTCCTCTGCCTCTCTCAAAAGCTTTTCTCCGAAACCCTTGTGCTGGAAGGCGTCGTCGTCTTTAGAACTTAACGGTATGGCCTCTCCGTAGACGTGCAGCTCTCTTATTAGTGCACAATCCTTTAAAACGTCTATGAACGGCTCTCTCGGAAACCTGAGTCTAACGAATCCGATGAGGACGTCTTCGCTCGGGATCTCGTATGATATGAAGAATTCCTTTCCGCCGGACGCTCTGTATTCCCTCACGACGAGCTCGAAGTCTTTTTTCTCGAACTTTTTCAGCCTTAGCCCAGCTTCCCTACACCTTATGCACCTGCACGAGTATCCGAGCTCTTTCAACTTCTCGTGAACGAGCTGTCTGATGTTCCCTTTGTCCAGACCGATAGCTGCGTTGACGGGAATGTCGCGCTGAATCCTCTGGATTCTGACGTATTCCGGAATGTATCTCTTGGCCCTCGCTATTAGCTCGACGACCTCTTCAGTCGAATACGGTCTGTATTCTCCTCTCTCGAACATCTCGTAGAGCTTCGTCCCTTTGACGACTAAGGTCGGGTAGATTTTCAGGTAATCTGGCTTGAAGCGTTCGTCCTCAAACAGGATCCTGAACATCTTTAAATCCCTCTCGAAGTCGCTCCCCGGAAGTCCGGGCATTATGTGGTAGCCGACTTTGAAAGCAGAATCTCTAAGCAGCCGCGTAGCCTCCACGACCTCTTTGACTCCGTGCCCTCTGTTTATTCTCTCGAGAACGTCGTCGTAAACGCTCTGAACCCCAATCTCTACTTTGGTCCCTCCGTATCTCAGCATTTCGAGGATGTGCTCTTCTTTAGCGTAGTCAGGACGGGTTTCGAACGTCATTCCTACGCATCTCGCCTTCGCTCTCTCGTTCTTCAGCTTAGCCTCCTCTACGGTCTTGGAAAGGTCGAGCTCCGATTCGAAGCTGTTCAACGCTCTGTATATTCCGAGCACGAAGGAGTCTCTGTATTCCTTTTCTCTCGCTATGAAGGTCCCTCCCATTACGATTATTTCGACCTTGTCGGTCGCGTGACCAATTGCTTTCAGCTCGGTCAGTCTGGCTGTAACCTGCTTGAATGGATCGTAGTTGTGCTGTCTTCCTCTTTGGGCTGCGGGCTCCAGCCCTATGTAGCTCTGAGGAGTGTTGAACTCCACGCCACCGGGACACGGAACGCATTTACCGTGAGGACATTTGGCTGGAGAACTCATCACGCTTACGACGGCTACTCCGCTGAGCGTTCTTACGGGTTTTACCTTTAGAACCTTTCTGAGCTTTTCGTAGCCTTCTATACCTTCGGAAAACTTCAAAATGTCTGCATCGCTCGGGAACCTGTCGAGCTTAAACTTTTTGGCGAACTCCCTTTTGATCTTACCGACTGACCTTTTATCGTTCACACCCCTCCTCAGTATCTCCTTAGCTATTTCGACGCACGCCGTTTTGTAGTCCATCCTTCGAAAGTGAGCACCTTAGAATTTAAAACTTTGTTAGTCTCGCAACCTTTTTAATTCCTCTAACAGTCTCGTGAGCATGGAATACGAGAAGGTGAAGCCGCCGGAAGAAGGAGAGAAGATAGAGTATAGGGATGGAAAACTGATCGTTCCGGATAATCCGATAATCCCATACTTCGAAGGTGACGGTATCGGGAAAGATGTAGTTCCCGCCGCGTTAATGGTTCTGGACGCCGCGGCAGAGAAGATCGGGAAAGAAGTAGTTTGGTTTAAGGTTTACGCTGGAGAAGACGCTTACAAGCTCTACGGAACGCACCTGCCGGAGGACACGCTCAACGCGATAAGGGAGTTCAGAGTCGCTTTGAAAGGGCCTTTAACGACGCCCGTCGGCGGAGGTTACAGGAGCCTCAACGTGACCATAAGGCAGGTTCTCGATCTTTACGCCAACGTAAGGCCGGTGTTTTACATAAAAGGTGTCCCGAGTCCGCTGAAAAATCCGGAAGTCGTGGACCTCGTCATATTCAGGGAGAACACGGAAGACGTTTACGCCGGAATTGAGTGGCCGAGGGGCAGCGAGGAGGCTAAAAAGGTCATAAAGTTCTTGGCCGAAGAGTTCGGAATTCACATAAGGGAGGATTCTGGCATAGGAATCAAGCCGATAAGCGAATTTGCTACGAAGAGGCTCGTAAGACTGGCGATAAAGTATGCTATAGAGAATAACCGAAGGAGTGTCACGCTCGTTCACAAGGGCAACATAATGAAGTACACAGAAGGAGCATTCAGGGACTGGGGATACGAAGTAGCTAAGGAGGAGTTCGGAGATAAAGTCGTGACCGAAGAAGAGCTCTGGAACAACTACAACGGAGAACTTCCGAAAGGGAAAATTCTAATTAACGATAGGATTGCCGACAACATGTTCCAGCAGATTTTGACAAGAACTGCAGAGTACGACGTTCTGGCGATGCCCAACCTAAACGGAGACTACATGAGCGACGCAGCTGCTGCCTTAGTTGGTGGACTCGGGATTGCTCCGGGGAGTAACATAGGTGACGGAATGGGTGTCTTCGAGCCTGTCCACGGCTCGGCCCCCAAGTATGCTGGACAGAACAAAGTGAATCCAACAGCGGAAATTCTGAGCGGTGCTCTGATGTTCGAATACATAGGCTGGAAGAAAGCGTCTGAATACATAAAGAAAGCTCTTGAGATGACGATAAGTGAGGGAATCGTTACCTACGACATTCACAGACACGTGGGAGGAAAGCTCGTCGGAACGAGGGAATTCGCTCAGGCCGTAGTTGAAAACCTTCAAACTCTCTGACCACAACCCTTAAAAACACATTTAATTTACAACTCTCCAGCTGCCCGGGTGGTGTAGCCAGGCCTAACATGCGGGCCTGTCGAGCCCGCGCCTCGGGTTCAAATCCCGACCCGGGCGCTTTAATTCAATTCTCACGCCCAGGGTACCTATTTATCAAGAAATTTAATTGAGAAAACGAAGGCATGTTATTATCAGTTAAATTTATTAATCAAATTGTAATTAAATAAATTTATATTCCTAACTTTGATACAATAGGAGATAACTTTATGAAATCTATTGGGTATGTCGTGTGTTGTTCTCAGTACTCATTGCTCAGTG
>CAYXDX010000068.1:0-8475 GCA_964463865.1 uncultured archaeon
GTCTTTTCTTCGGGCTTCTTAGTTAGTTTCTCGGCTGGCTGTGTACAGCCAAATATGCCTCCTATTAAAAGCAACACCAGTAAAAGATGCGCTTTGGTGTGCATGCTACCACCACTGCAGTTTTGCGGATTTTAATGATTAATGATATATAAATCCTTGTAAAGTCCATGATTTTAAAATACAAATCCAGAATGAAAAAATTGGCTTTGAAATTTTAACGAAACGGGTGATTAAAAACGAAGTTGGGTTTACATCATTTCTCTAAAACCTTATGCTAGCGATTTCATTAGTGCAACACCACTTCTTGTAGCAATGAAACCCACAGACTGTGAGGTAATGTCCAACAGGATTTTGAAAATCCTTAGAGAGGATACCAGCCCAGATATTAGAGGTTGTAAGTTGAAACGCGTGATTTTGAGAACTTGAAAAATGTTTTTGGTAGAATAGATATATGTACAACACAACTGCGGAAGTTATCGTTGTATAATCTCCGAACTTCGTAAGAACAAGGTATCGATGTTATTAGGCGCTGAACCAAGGGAAAATATGCCCCGGCCGGGAATCGAACCCGGGTCCGGGAGTCCGCAGCCCCCGAGGATATCCGCTACCCCACCGGGGCTCTCGCTTTTCTTTCGCGGACGGTAGTTTAAAATTTGCGCGTGCGCTTATTTAATCGTTTGGTGCTTCGTGGTATTTAGAAGTTTACGTGCTGACCGTCGCAAAAGGGTTTTCCGTCGAGTCCACGAGCTGCTTACGGATGGCGAGAAAGGTAGACTTGGCGAGGTACTCCCTCGTTGTCGAGTCCCTTGTAGCGGGATTCTACGTGAACGTCACGAGAAGTCTCGCACCGATATTCATGGCTTCCGTTGGTATGAGCGTTAAGGAGATCGTGGAACTGAACTTTTACTCTTACCTGCTGGCGTTTTTCGTTGCAGTCTTGATGTTCAACGTCAGGGAGCGCGTAATTGCCAACGTCAAAAAAACCCTGCTAACCTTTCACGTTCTGGAGAGGTTGTTTTGGGGGTTGGTGCCGATCTCCTACTACCTCAACCTCTTGAATGTCGTGTATCCTCTCGCGGTAGTCTCTTCCGTTCCAACATCAGCTATGATAACTCTCGCGGTTCACTCGGTAGACGAAGTCGACGAGAGAAAAAAGATTCTCTACTATAGATCATCTTTCGGTGCGCTGTCAAATTTAATCGGCTCGGCGACGACTATAGCGGTTCTCTACACCGTAAAGGGTGACGAGAAGTATCTCCTCCTATATGCGCTCGCTTTCGTTCTCGGAATTCTGTCGTCGCTTTTCGTAGCAATCGCGAGGGTCGGCGAGGTGAAGGTTGGAGCCGTGAGGGAGGAGACGAGAGTTAAATACGTCGTAGTGTTTCTGTTCCTGCTCCTTGTAACTTCCTCTTCCGCGATGGTCGGAGCAGTGTGGAGTCCGTTTCTGATTATAGACCTGAAAGCCAGCGACTACATCGCGGCTCTGGTAAGCTCTTCTCAGACGCTGGCGTCGATAATATCGCCAATCTTCTGGGCCAAGCGGAGCTACAGAACCTACAGGTTTGCAGTTCTGTGTTTGTCTGCAGTCCCAGTAACGATTTACTACACGAGACTCGCGATCGCTCACGTGGGCGTAGCCTTCGTCTACGCGTTCTTCATGACCGCTTCGAACACCCTCGCGTCGTTCCTCTTCGCGGAGCTGTCCGAGGCGAGAGACAGGTTATCGTTTCTGTCGAACGTTGCTTCGACGTCATCCCAGCTGCTCGGAATGTCTCTGGCTTTGCTCCTAAACAACGTCGAAGCGATCTTCGTCGCGTCGTCGGTTCTGATAGTCGTTGCCGCTGTCGTGTCGCTGTTCGCGATTCCAGAGGTTGCTGTGGATCCCGAAAAGGCGAGGATCTACGCGAGAGCGATATACTCTACCACGATTTCCGGTTACTCTTTCTCCGTCTCCCTGACGAAGGAGGCCAGCTTATTTGCGATAAGATCCTTCGCACTCCTCTTCATTCTCACGATCCTCATATTTTTATACAGATTTTCGTATTACCTTTCCGTATGAGCGTGAGGGAGGCTTTCGTGCTCGCTCTGAGGGACGTGGAAGTCCTCATACCCAAGCTCATACTTTCGCTCATCGTTCTGCTGATATTCTTCGTGGTCGCGGTGATACTCAACAGACTATTCTCGAAAATACTTCAGCTCGTGAGAATAGACGAGATGTCGAAACCCTTCGAGAAGTACATCGGAGTCTCTTTCTCCTCATTCGTGCTCGCGATAACGAACGTCGTAATTGTCCTCACGGCACTCTACGCGGTCGCGAACGTGTCGTTTCCGTCGTCGATACCGGTTGTAAACTCGATTCTCGAATACGTCGCGAAGATCATAAGCGTGATCTTCCTGATATCGATCGTCTTCGTCGCGATCAGCAAGATGTCCGAAAAAGTTGCCGTGGAGGAGAAGATTAGGAGCTTCATGACTCTCATAATGCTATTCGTCGTGCTCGTCCTCCTCATCGACGTGACCAACCTGTCGCCAGAAGTAAAATCGGCCCTTTCTTGGGGGCTGAGCGTGGGAATAGGCATTTCTATAGGCGTTTTCTCTTTGTGGTACTTCTTCCACGAAACGATTCCGAGGAGGTAAAATTTTAAATCCAACTTCCGAAACTTTCTGGCATGAAGAAAATTCTCCTCACGATAGCGCTTCTGCTGATAATCGGAACGGCTCTCGCCGCGGAGCAGATATCCAAAGATAACTTCTCCGAAACCGTAATCGAGCCGAAGCTGAAGGAGTATTACCTGCCCGGGGAGGAGATACGTTTCAACGTCACGATAGCCCCGAAAACGGATGACGATGCTAAAAAGATAGACGGCAGGTATTACGAGTTCAACACATCGTTGAGCAATCCCAAAATCGAAGCGAGTGTTTACTATAAAAATGACGGATCGATTAGCAGAACTGGGAAGGAATATCTTAAGGTCGATGTAAAAGATTGGGACGACGGATTGGATCAGATTAAAGTTAAAGTTAGCGGCACGATTCCCGAAATTTCTGGAAGGATCGCCAAAATATATGCGCTCTACGTAGACATACAGGACGCGGAAAAGGATTCCGTTCCGCCGGTCGTGATAACGGTCGTGAATCCGCAGGCTTTCGGAGACTACGTTTCCTCGCTCGAAAGCAGACTGTCCTCGCTGAACAAGAAGGCTGACGAACTCGAAGACAAGGGTGTTTCGGTCGTCGAGGCGAAGGAAAAGCTGAAGCTCGCGAGCGAGGAGATCGAGGAAGGTAAGAAAGCACTCTCGAACGAGGACTACATCTCCGCCAACGAAACGCTTTCCAAAGCCGACGGGCATTTATCCGAAGCGGAGAAAATTCTGAAAAAAGCCGAGTTGAACTACAGGAAGAGCGAAGTGGAGAAGAAACTTCAGAGCATGCTGACGCTGATGGAGGATGCTGACAAGACGATAGCGGAGCTGAAGAGCGAAGGCTACGCGACTCTTCAGTTCGAAATAAGGCTGAACGACTACAAGAGCAAGTACACCGAGCTAAGTCAAAAGCTGAGCACGGTCAACGATTACATCAGCAGCGAACTCTTCGACGACGCGGAGAGGGTTCTGCAGGAGGTCGAGAGTTCCGTGAACTCTTACAACGAAGAGCTCAGAGCTATGATTTCCGAAATGCAGTCGCTCGTGGCAAAGACGGAAACTCCAGAGGAAACCCCAACTTCTACTCCGGAGGACGTTTTGAAACCTGTTAAAGAGCCCTTCGAGAAATTCTCTTCGTTCGTAAGCGAGAACAAAGGGAAAATCCTCATCTATGGCGGAGCGATTGTCGTTTTGGCAGTCGTGTCGATCGTCGGATACAGAGGGCTGAAGGGTTACATGAGGAGGAGGAAGTTCGACGAGTTAAAGTGAACTCTCGTAGAGTTTCAGAAGGAAACTGTTTATTTCGTAAACTGGGCTTCCAACTATTTTAACCATTTTCGCCAGGCTCCTTCCACAGCCAGCGAACGGGCTTATTATTCCGGCCCCCTTCAGCTCGGCTATGAGAGTTCCCGCCTCCCTGCCGTGTTTCGAGGCGATGGAAGTTATGACGTCTCCGGAGACGAACCTTCCCTTCCTGCTTTCGAAGATCTCTTCGACGACATTCACGATATCTTCCGGATTCTTCTCGCCTATTTTTTCGAAATATCTTTTCACAGCCCCCCTCCAGTCCAGACCCTCGGAGAACATTATCCGTATCACGTAGGGAATTTCGAGATCTTGCAGCTCTACGATTCTCGCCCCCCAGGACAGCGAGCTTTTCTCGGAGTTGATTGGTAGCGCCAGCCTTTCCGACTCGAAAAGAATTAAAAGCTCTTCGTCGAGCTCTTCTTTCGGAATTACGCCCACTCTCGAATACTTCTGCAGCAGTTCGATAGCTTTCTTCGAGTATTCGTCCCCTCCGAGCAGCTCAATCAGTCCATCTTTATGAGCGCTCCGTACGGGCATACTTCCACGCACTTGTAACACTTCTGACACTTGCTCTCATCTATTCTAACGACTTTGCCACCCTCTCTGATTATCGCGTCCGTCGGGCAGACCTGACTGCACCTTCCACAACCCTGACACCCGAGAACGGCTATGCTCAGACTAACCACCTCCGTACTTCCTTTCGAACTCGTCAATTGCCTCCAGGATCTTGCTGTTCCAAACCGCGAGCATTTCCCTCATCGTTTTGGCGACCTCCCTCGCCGGAACGGCTCTGTAGGTGTAGTAGTATCCTCCGCCCTCGATCAACCTCTTCTCCCTCACGACGATTCCCGCGAGCATGAGCTTCTGAAGGGATCTGTATACGGAGTTCTCGGCTTTTCCGGAAGCTTTGCTCAGGTCCTCTATTTTCATCTCTCCGGACGACAGGAGGAGTAAGTATAGCGACACGTCGCTCTGGTTCAGTCCGAAGAAGCACTCGAGGACGTTGTCGCAGTTCAGCCGGGATATTGCCTCCTTAATCGACTTCAAATCTCCTCCCTCCTCTCGCCAACTACCACAACCCTTTTTGCAAACTTCTTGGCAACTTTACCAGCTTCGAGAACTTCCTCGTAGCTCGGCGGGTCGAGAAATTCGACTTCCCTGTCCCACTCCGGATTCGAAAGATACTGGTAAACGAGGACCTCGTCGACCTCGCCTACTTTTTTCAGAACTTTTTCGAGGGTTTTCGCGTCGAGGTATCCTCTTATAATCCTCGCCCACAGTCTCAGTTTCTTCTCTCTTCTTTTAACGATCTCGATCGTCTTCAAAACGTTCTCGACGTACTTCTTCGCTCTTTCTCTGCTCAACCCAGTTAAAGCGGACAGCTTGTCAAGATCGTCGAAGTCGCCTTTTACTTCGACCACGAACATGTCGACGTAGTTGGCTATTCTCTCCACGACGTCTGGCAAAAATCCGCTCGTTTTCAGCGTAATTTTCTTACCTTTCAGCTTTTTGAGTAGATCCTCAAGGTCTCTGTGGACTGTAGGCTCAGCTCCGCCGATGTATACTTTCTCGCAGTTATCAAGTTTCTCCGCAATCTCGTCTACGCTCTCGTCAAAGCTCTCCGCGTCGAGGTGCGTGCAGTAGGGGCACCTGAGGTTGCAGAAGGCCGCTTCGACTCTGCAGTTTTCGACTCTTATGACTCTCATAGCTCCTTAGTCTTCTCCAGAGCTTTTTCGATTTCCTTCCTCACTATGCTTTCGGGCATCGCTCCGACGAAGCTGTTGACTATCTCACCCCTGTAGAACATTATCACCGTCGGTATGCTGAACACCCCAAATTTCATCGCGATCTCCGGATACTCGTCCGTGTTCAGACTCGCGAACTCAACGTCCTCGTATTCTCTTTCGAGCTTTTCGAGAATTGGCGTGAGCATTCTACACGGCATGCACCACTCCGCCCAGAAGTCGACGACCACGAGCTTTTCCTTGTTTACTTCGCTGTGGAAATTTTCGGCCGTGAGCTCCTTCATGCTACCACCTCCACTTTAGCCCTTTCAACGACCTTTTCGAGCTCTTCCAGACTCAGGACGCCGAGCATTACGAACCTGTCGTTTACTATTATCGCCGGGACTCCTGATATTCCGAACTTCATTGCCTCCTTCAACCCTTCGTCGGTGGTGACGCTGAGCTCGATAGCTACGACGTCTTTTCTGCTTTCGACGAACTTTCTGACGACCTCTCTCGCTCTCGGGCAATACGGACACGTCGGAGACGTGAGGAGCTTAATCACCACCACCTCTCATCACCCCCAGTTAAGATACGCGCTTCCTATATATAATCCCACATCGGTTTTGTCAAATCCGATAAAAATCGTTTGATTTTTCGTTAAAAATTTTGAAGTGAATCGAGCAGAGGAGAAGACCGTTAGAAAAGACGGAACCCTCCGGAGAAGAGCGATTCGAATTTTAATTTCGTGAACCGATCACCGAAAGATTAAAATTAAACTTGCCGAAAGTTTCTAAAAAAGAGAAAGGAGGGATTGAAAGAAGATGGCGATGGAGATTTGCAAGATTTGTGGACTTCCGAAAGATCTGTGCGTCTGCGAAGAGGTGGCGAAGGAGCAGCAGCAGATCGTGATTAAGGTCGTGAAGAGAAGATACGGAAAGGAGGTAACGGTAATAGAGGGAATAGACGACTCGGAGATAAACCTCGAGGAGCTCGCGAAGTTTTTAAAGTCGAAGCTCGCGTGCGGCGGGACGGTAAAGAATGGCGTAATCGAGCTGCAAGGTAATCATGTTCAAAAGGTTAAGGATCTGCTCATTAAGAAAGGTTTTAATCCTGAGAGGATTAAAGCCTGAATAACCTCTTTTACGTTTACTCCATATTTTTCCCATATGTACCACAGCCCTACGAAAGTTCCTATACTGCTCCCTATATTCGACATCGCGGCGACGAGTATAACTCTGAATGCCCTGTTTTTGAGCAGCTCTCTGAAGCTGCTCGCTTTCGTCATTTCGTATACGTCGTCTGTCGTCGGCTTTCTTACGTAAGCTTCGACGATGCCCGCGAACCATCCGGCGGCCATTAGCGGGTTTAAAGATGTGAGCCACGCTACCAAGAAAGCCGTGAGTGCTGAAAGTGGATGAGCTCCCGACAACAACGCGAAAAGAGCGGATAAAACTCCGTTAATCAGGAACCACACGACGAAGATTTCCCGGGCCTCGCTGAACCCGAGGGAGACTGTTACGGATACGAAAACGACGGCGAAGAACAGCAGGATGGCGAACCCTAAAAGTTTCGCCAAGCTGAACCTCTTCCTCTTCACGCTCAGCAGCTCCGAAACCTCGGGAAGCTTTTCCGGGTTTTTTAGGAACTCCTCAATCCCCTTTTTGTGTCCGGCTCCCACAACAGCGACTATACTCTGATACCTTTCCGCTGCCCTGAGAAGGTTGTGTGCCATAAAAGCGTCCCTCTCGTCCACGAGGACTTTCGCGGCGTTCGGAGAGATCTTCCTGAACTCGTCGAGGAGTATTTCCGTCATATCCTTTTCGAGCAGCTCGTCAACGTCGACGTCCTCGAACATCCCCCTCAGGAAGCTGTAGAACAGCTTGAGTTTGTCGAAGAAGCTCAGCGAGTCGAGGAGCCTCCTCATGGTGACGCCGAGGTCTCTGTCTATGAGCAGAACATCTGCGCCGACCTCTTTTGCCTCCTCGATCGCAGCTATCATCTCCTCTCCAGGAAGGACTCCTTTCTCTTCTCCGAGCTTCTTTTGAAATATCGAGAGAAGTGTGGTAACCAGGAAGAGGGATACGTCACCCTTCTTTATTACGTCGATGACGTTTATTTCCTGTTTCTCCCCCAACAGCGCTCTGTATCTTCTCTCGTCGAGTTCCACGGCGACTGCTTCCGGTTTGACTTCTCTTATGATTTTTCTAACGTCCTCTATGCTCTTCTTCGAAACGTGTGCCGTGCCGATCACGTATATCTTACTTTGCAATCTCATACACCTCCAGAATTTCCACGGCTCTGATTATATCCGTTCTCGTTAGTATTCCGACGAGTTTTCCGTCTTCGACGACGATGAGCCTTCCTATGCCAGAAGACGCGAGCAGCTTCATAGCGTCAATTACCGAAGTTTCAGGACTGACCGCGATGACGTTTTTCGTCATAACCTCTCTCACTTTCGCGTTTTCGTCCTTTCCGGCGACGTCTTTCAGCGTGACTATTCCCACGACTCTGTCTCCCTCGACGACCGGATATCCGAGGTGCTTCTTCTCGAACATGAGCTTCAGAACGTCTCCGACTTTCATGTCCGGATCCACGACGACGACTTCTCTCGTCATGAGGTCGCGCACCTTAAACCTCGACAGGAGGTTCTCTATCGTTACCTGCTTTTCCTCCTCGCTCGCTCCTATGTAGATGAATATCGCGATGAGCAGGAGCCAGAAGCTGTAAAACAAGCCGTAAATTGCCATGAAGATCGCGAAGGCTTTTCCGGTCTCAGCGGCTATTTTAGTGGCCCGGTA
>CAYXDX010000069.1:0-8436 GCA_964463865.1 uncultured archaeon
GTTTTTAAACCCAGACGTCTCACTTTTTTCCGCATGGAAGATTATACTGCAGAGCAAATCGAAGTTTTAAGCGATCTCGAGGCAGTGAGGAAAAGGCCGGGAATGTACATAGGCGGCGTGGGGATTAGGGGGCTCCATCACCTTCTTTGGGAGGTCGTGGACAACAGCGTCGACGAACACCTGGCAGGATACTGCAGCAAGATAAAGGTGACGCTCCACAAAGACGGTAGCGCGAGCGTCGAGGACGACGGTAGAGGTATTCCGACGGAAATGCACCCTCTCGGAAAACCTGCCTTGGAGATCGTTATGACGAAACTTCACGCCGGAGGAAAGTTCAGCAAGAAAGCTTACAAGGTTTCCGGAGGCTTACACGGAGTCGGACTGTCAGTCGTCAACGCATTGTCAGAGTGGGTAGAGGTCATCGTGAAGAGGAACGGAAAGATCTACAGACAGAGATACGAAAGAGGAAAACCGGTAACTCCGCTCGAAGTTATAGGCGATACGGACGAAACCGGAACGTTTATCAGGTTCAAGCCCGACGAAGAAATTTTTGAGACGACGGAGTTCAGATACGACATAGTAGCACACAGGCTCAGAGAACTCGCGTATCTGAACAAAGGACTCAGGCTCGAACTTTACGACGAAAGAACCGGAAAAAGAGAAGTGTTCTACTCGGAGAAGGGCATAGTGGAGTTCGTCGAGCACCTGAACGCTAAGAAGGAGAAAATTCACGACGTGATATACATCCAAGGGAAAAAGAACGGAATAGAGGTCGAGGTCGCTCTCCAATACACGAACACCGACTTTGAAACTGTATTCGCATACGCGAACAACATACACAACGTCGAAGGAGGGACGCACGTCGTAGGATTCAGAGCCGCGCTGACGAGAGCGATAAACGAATACGGTAAGAAGAACGTGAAAAACTTCAAGCACATTTCCGGTTTGGACGTGCGAGAAGGTTTAACTGCTGTCATATCCGTTAAAGTTCCGGAACCGCAGTTCGAAGGACAGACGAAGACTAAGCTGAGCAACAGCGAGGTAAAAACAGCGGTGGAATCGATAGTCTACGCCGGGCTGCTGAAGTGGTTCGAAGAGCACGGAGATCAGGCGAACAAAATAATAGAGAAGTGCACCTTAGCGGCGAAAGCGAGAGAGGCCGCGAGGAGAGCGAGGGAGATAGTAAAGAAGAGAGAAGAGGTCGCGACTCTTCCCGGAAAGCTCGCCGACTGTTCGTCGAAGAATCCGGAAGAGAGAGAGCTGTTTATCGTCGAGGGGGAGTCTGCCGGCGGTTCTGCAAAGCAGGCGAGAGATAGAAGATTTCAGGCGATACTACCGATAAGAGGTAAGATCATAAACGTCGAAAAAGCGGGAATGATAAGAGTTCTCAAAAACGACGAGATTAAAGCGATTATCGCCGCAATAGGCGCTGGATTCGGAAAGGACTTCGACATAAGGAAGGCGAGGTACAGAAGAATAATCATAATGACCGACGCAGACATCGACGGGGCGCACATCAGAACTCTGCTCCTCACGTTCTTCTACCGTTACATGAGGCCGCTGATAGAGAACGGATACCTCTACATCGCCCAGCCACCGCTTTACAGGGTTAAGAAGGGAAAGAAAGTATACTACCTATACTCCGACAAAGAGCTCGAGAGCCTCCTGAAGAGGATCGGAGACGCGGAAGTTCAGAGATACAAGGGTCTCGGAGAGATGAATCCGGAGCAGCTCTGGGAGACGACGATGGATCCAAAAAAGAGAGTTCTCATTCAAGTAACGCTCGAAGACGCTGCGATGGCGGAGGAGCTCGTGACGATACTCATGGGCGAGAATACCGAGGAGAGAAGGAAGTTTATAATGGAGCACGCGAGCGAAGTTAGAAACCTTGACACGTGATGACATATGAAGATCTCAGCCAAATGTCCCGCCTGCCTTCTGAACAGGGTCTACATGGAGTGCAGCATAGCCACGAGTGACTACGCGAAGATAGAGGAAGCGGTGGGCGAAGCTCTGAAAATCCTGACCAAGGAATACGAAAAGAAAGGTGTAAACGCCCTGATCGCGACGAAAATTCACAGGAGAGTCTACGAAATCTTAGGGATAAAAGATCCATACAAACCTCTCAAGGACAGGGCAAACGAAGTTGCAAAAAGAAACTTGCCGTTCGTCGAAAGTTTCATCTCGAAGCTCGCGGACAGATTTTACGGATCCGTTGTGGCGAGCATCATAGGTAACGCTTTCGACTACGGAGTTCTCGGACACAGAGTGGCAGAAGAAGACTTCAGAAGCTACTTCCTCAGGATGTTTGCCAAAGGTCTGGAGATAGACGACACGAAAGAGATTAAGAAGCTGTGCAGAGGAAAAGTCGTATACGTAACCGACAACGCCGGAGAAATCTTCTTCGACACCCTCCTCGTCAAGGAAGTAAAGAGAATCTCCGAGAGAGTTTCCGTAGTCGTGCGTGGAGAACCCATTCTAAGCGATGCGACGCTCGAAGATGCGAGGCTTTCGGGAATGGACAAAATAGCCGACGAAATCTTAACTAATGGCGGGGAGATAGGGATAGACCTCGAACTGATTCCGGAAGACACGAAAGAGAGAATAGAGGAAGCTGACGTAATTATAGCCAAGGGTATGGCAAACTACGAGTGTCTGTCTGAAAGTGACCTCAACAACGTAGCGTTTTTGCTGACCGCAAAGTGCGAGCCAGTAGCGAGAGACATAGGCGTCGAAGTGGGCAGCATGGTGGCGATGCTGAAATGAGAGACGAAGCCTTAATCGGTTTAGTTTCCGCAATGCTCGGAGGAAAAAAAGGTGAATGCAAATACTACCCGTGCCACTTCGAAGGACAGGACTGCACTTTCTGTTTCTGCCCTTTTTATCCCTGCCTCTACTACGAATTCGGAAGGCTCAAAGACATGAGAGTCTGGAGTTGTATGGAATGCAACTGGATACACGAAAAGGATAACGTCGAGACCGTGCTGGAATACTTTTCCGGGATACCCGTTCAAAAGATCGTCGAAATGGACTGGCTGAGTCTGAACAGAATATTTCAGGAGCTGGTGTTCGGAGAAGAAGTCGGAGAGTTCGTCGGACGAGCTTACTCTTTGCTGAGAATGAACGAAAAATTCAAAGGCGAGTTAATCGACGTCAAAATAGAAGATTTCAAAATTGCTGAAGTTAGAAAGATTAGAAACGTCGAAGAGGCTGAGCACGTGATTTTGCCGCTATATGATCCCGGTCTTGGTAAGAACTAACTCCAGCTCCTCCTTACTCGGGTTTACGTCTTCAAGAATCGTATATCTCCTTTTTCTAATCTTCTTCGCGTAGACGAGTGCTTCGAGTATCTGATCCTTCGTCAGTCCGAGTTCTTTAGCTGTAGTGGGAGCCTGAGCTTTTTCCAGAGTCGATTTGATTGCCTCCCAGTCGCCCACACCGTAATACTTCTGGTGAAGGTATTCCATGATTATCGTTCCCAACCCTACCTGCTCTCCGTGAACCCCGTCGCCGTAACCAAGGTAATCGAGAGCGTGGCTAAACTTGTGCTCCGCTCCGCTCGCAGGTCTGCTCGATCCGGCTATAGCGATGGAGACTCCGCTCAGAATCAGGCCTCTAATGAGCTTTTCGAGTGTCGTCAGGTCGTCTTTAAAGTTTATGCTTTCAAGGTTCAGCATGAGGTTAGACGGCAAGAGAGACATCGACGCCGCAACTTCGTTGTATTCCTCGTCGATTTTGTCCCGCGCGAGCTTCCAGTCCTTGACTGCAGTTATGTTAGACAGCAAGTCCCCCAAACCGGCTCGGAGGTATCGAACCGGGCTGTTCCTCAGTATCGTCAAGTCGGCGAGCACTGCCGTTGGGGGGTTCGTCGAGATTGACACGGGTTTACCGTTCTCTTTAAAGCTCGCAACCGGAGAGGCTATGCCGTCGTTCGAAGCAAGCGTCGGAATGCTTATGAAAGCGACGTTAAGTTCCGTAGCTATGACCTTGCCAACATCAATAACCTTACCGCCACCCACCCCCACAACGGAGTCTATGTCGGTGTAGCCAAGGAAAAGCTCGATTCTCCTAACCTCGCTCATGGTGGCTGATTCGACGAACACCTTTTCAACCACAAAGTCGGATATTTTCTCCTCTATTTTAGCACCGACGAGCTCGTAAGACTTTTTACCGGTGAGCAGGAGCGTGTTACTCAGATCGAAAGATTCGAGGATTTCTCGAATTCTTTTTCTTGAATTTTCGCTAATTTCAACGTAGTAAGGCAATTCCGCCATTCTCGTGAGTTCTCCCTTATATCTCTTCATACAACGAATTTGAGATGGGGATATAAAAAGTTTTAAACTCGGAAAAAAGCGAGTTCAAAAAATAGAGAATTATAAAAAATTTATTTCTGCTGCTTCTGTGCCTCTCTTTCTCTCAAAACTCTCCTCAAGAGCTTGCCAGTAGCCGTTCTCGGCAGAGGTTCGGTCGTGAACTCGATTATCCTCGGCAGCTTGTATTTGGCGATGTGCTGTTCGAGGAACTTGAGTATGTCCTGCTTGAGCTCCTCGCTTGGCTCGTAGCCCTCTTTGAGCCTGATTATGGCTTTCACGAGCTGACCTCTTATGCCCTCTGGGTCGGGAACTCCGATAACAGCACACTCGGCAACTGCAGGGTGCAGACTCAGTGGCTGCTCGATCTCGTCGGGACCGATTCTGTATCCAGAGGACTTGATCAGGTCGTCGTCTCTCGACACGAAGTAGATGTAACCGTTCTCGTCTCTCCTGACGAAGTCTCCGAGGACGTTCCATCCGTTCTTAACGCTCTCCTTCTGCTTCTCGTCGAGTGGTCTCGTCGGGTGGTTCCAGTACCTTATGCCAGTGGGTCCCTTTATGTAGAGGTTTCCGACCTCGTCTGGCTGACACTCCTTTCCAGTCTCCGGATCGACGATTCTGACGGTGTAGCCGGGAACTGGCCAGCCGATGCTTCCAGCCACCGGCTTCGGAGCGACGGTGTTGCTTATGCAGATGTGCACCATCTCAGTAGCTCCGAGGGACTCGTAGATCGGCATTCCGAACTTCTCCATCCACCTCTTCGCCGTCTCAGCTCCAAGCGCTTCTCCTCCTCCGGTGCAGAGCCTCAGACTCGAGAGGTCGTACTTCTTCAGATACTCGTCGAGGTTCGGATTAGCGAGTATCATTCTGTATGCGGTCGGCAGCGAACTAAACACAGTTATTCCGTGCTCTTCGACGAAGCGGAAGAAGTTTTCCACGCTGAATCCTGGCCAAATGCTCGTCGCGGCTCCGTGGAAGTATGGAATCAGACAACCGTTTCCGTAACCCATAGCGAAGCTTACCGGCGCTGGACCTCCGACGACGTCGTCTTCCGTGAGCTTCCAGACGTATTTACCGACGAGGTAAACGGCAGAGAGGACGTTTTCTACGAAGTGGACGCAACCCTTGGGCAATCCGGTGGTTCCGCTCGTGTAGAGTATCACAGCAGGAGTTCCGAGTTCGAGTGGAACTGGATCGAACTTGCTGCTCTGCTTATAAACCTCGTCGAACGAAACGAACGGCTCTTCGATGTCTTCTCTATCTGTCACGATAATCTTTTCGACGGTCTTCAACTCCGGAACGCTTTCTTTAACGGCGTTAAACGTTTTATCGTCTCCGGTTACAAATATCGCTTTTATTTCAGCGTTGTTCGACACGTGAACGATCTCTTTCTTGGCCCACATCGGGTTGAGCGGCACGGGAATTGCTCCAGCCTTCATTATACCGAAGTTCACCGCAACGGCTTCCGGCATGTTCCTCATTCTAAACCCTACTCTGTCGTATTTCTGAATGCCTATCTCCTTCAGGAAGTTCGCTATTTTGTTGCTCAGCCTGTAGAGGTCTCTGTATGTAACCCTCCTGTCCTCGAAGTAAATTGCAACCTTTCTGCCTCTCCCTTCCTTGATGTTCCTGTCCAAGATCTCTTCAGCCAAGTTCAGCTCTTTCCTGTCTCCGATGTATTGCTGCACTTCGTCCGGAATCACTATGTCCGGCCAGGTCTCCTTTGGCACGACATACTTCATTATGTCTGTCATGGAAAAAAGTTTAATTGAACCGATTATAAAGTTTGCGAAAATTTATCGTGACTGTTCAACCTAAATTTATAAATTTTGAGAGGAGTTTGTAGCATATACTGTTTAATTCCCTAACTCTATAAATCTCGCTCATTATTTTTTCCCTCTTTTCTGGCTCCAAGTCTCTCGTCCAGACGTCTACGAGCTCTTCAGTCATCTCCACGTGGAACTGAAGACCCACGCAGTTTCCAATTCTGAACCCCTGATTTTTCACCCTATCTCCTCTGAAGATCAGCTTAGCTCCGTCCGGAAGTTCGAACGTGTCGTTGTGATACTGGAAGACCACGATTCTATCCATACCCTCGTTAAATTCGTCGTCTTCGGCTTTAAAAACCTCGAACCACCCAACTTCTTCCCTGAACGGATAAACCGACTTGTCCAGAGCGTAGGCTATGAGCTGCGCTCCAAGACAGATGCCAAGTAGCGGGACGTTCTCCTTTATAGCCTTCCTGATTATTTCCATCTCGTCGACCAGCTGGGGATACTCCTTGCACTCGTAAACCCCCATCGGTCCGCCGAGGATTATGATGTGAGACGCTTTGAAGCTAGGAACTTCGTTGCTCTCGTAAGCGTGAATGTATTCGTAACTTATTCCGTTAATTTTCAGGAGTTCTTCGATAAAGCCGGCAGGCTCGTGCTTAGCGTTCTGTATTATGACGACGTGCATGCGATAAACTAAAGCAACAAGTATGAAAATATTACGGAGAAGACGCCGGTCAGAAATATTCCGTCGAAAGTTCCAGCGCCACCAATACTCACGACTCCACTGCCTATTTTCTCGATGTCCTTCAGGTGCAGAACGTCAGCGCCGATAATCGATCCGAAAACGCCGGATGCGAAGGCTAACTTCGGTAGCACGAAGTAGCTCAGACCGAAAATCTGGATCGCCAGCGATGAAGACATTAAAGCGATCAGAGGAGGTATGAAGAGTGGAACGGCTATTCCCACCTCGGGAACCGGTTTGGCGAAAAAGTAGATCAGAACGGTCGAGAGGAGGACAGAGGACAACACCGGAGCTAACGGCATCTCGAACGTAAGTTTTGCGGCTAAAATAGACGGAATTACCGCACCACCGACGTTAACCGCTACGACGATCTTTCTCCTCTCGACGTAATAGTAGAATATGCCGAAGAACGTTCTTCGCCTAACGACGCTTCTCCCCTCCACTTCGTAAATGGGAATGTTTACGAAGCTCCCGATTATCGCGAGAGAGAATATCAGCATCGCTTCGAACTTTGTGATTCCGAAAAGGTTGCTGAAGACCTGGGTGGTCGCAAAAAAGTAAGTTAAAGCAAAAAACGGAATGACGATGAAAAAGATGAAAAGTGGTAAGACGAGCGGTGGGAAAAAGACGCTCATCTGCTCAGCCTTTTCTTATCCACCACTATGTAGTCGCTTATAGACTTGACGCTTTCGAACGGAATAACGTAATACCCGTCCACTTTCTCTATTCCCGCCACCTCGTTCTGAGGCTTTACGATTAGGCTTATCAGCGACCCGGTTTTAAAATCGACGTTTATGTTGTGCAGAGTTCCGAGAACTGTTCCGTCGGAGAGCAACACGGTTTTTCTCGCAAGACTTTTTGCGAACATTTACCACCACCGAAAAGATTTGAGAAACTTAGCCTATAAACGTTTCGACTAACCGTATCCGACTATCGTCCTCGCCTGTTTGGTCTCTAACTTCACTCTCTCCTCGAACCTCTCGTAGAACCTCAGCATGGCCTCGTTAACGCTCGGCTTTATCTTTTTAATCGCCTGATAGAAGTGTCTCATTTCGACCTTCTCGGCGTTTATGTTCTCTCTCAGAGCGAGCATAACCGCTTCCCTGCATATCGCCTCTATGTCCGCCCCCACATAACCTTCGGTGAGTTCGGCAAGCTCTTCAAGATCGACATCCTCTGCTAACGGCATGTTCCTCGTGTGAATCTTGAATATCGCGAGTCTGCTCTTCTTGTCCGGCGGCCTGACGAAGACGAGTCTGTCGAACCTTCCCGGACGGAGCAAAGCGGGATCGATTATGTCCGGCCTGTTCGTAGCGCCTATGACCACCACGCCCTCAAGCTCTTCGAGTCCGTCCATCTCAGTTAGGAGCTGGTTAACAACCCTCTCCACAGCTCTGCTACCTTCGTCTATACCCCTCATCTGCGCTATCGCGTCTATTTCGTCGAAGAATATTATACAAGGTGCGACCTGCCTCGCTTTCCTGAATATTTTCCTTACAGCTTTCTCGCTCTCTCCGAGCCACTTGCTGAGCAGCTCGCTACCCTTCACGCTTATGAAGTTCGCCTCGCTTTCGTTGGCCACTGCCTTGGCTATAAGCGTCTTACC
>CAYXDX010000070.1:0-8097 GCA_964463865.1 uncultured archaeon
GTGCTTATCGCGGAAGACGACCCGATAGTCAGGGAAATTTTGAAAACGATGCTGAAAGACTTCTTCGTTCTCGAAGCTGAGAACGGGAACGAGGCTGTCAGGTTGTATAAATATCACAAGCCGGATGTTGTTTTGATGGACATAGTGATGCCGGAAAAAGACGGCATAGACGCGACGAAAGAAATACTCGAGATTGATAAAGATGCGGTCGTGATCGGAATAACGGCTTTCGCTCCTACGAAGAAGGACGAGATGCTGAAGGCAGGAGCGAAAGAAGTTATAGAGAAGCCTTTGAACAGAACGAAGGTTCTGGAGGTCATAAAGAAGTATGTCGGAGACAAAGTCGAAGTTAAGTGAAATCCTCTCATTTTTCGAAAACGACTGCTCTAAGGACTTCTTAGTTTGGATCGCCACTCAGGGCGACAGCGTTCACCTGGTTCCGGTGTGCTTCGTAATGAAAATGGACGACAAGCTCGTCATAGCTTACAACTTCGTCAAAAAGACCGTGGAGAACATTAAGAAGAATCCGGAGGTGGCGGTCGGAGTCGCAAAGAGGCTGGACGGATTTGACGGCTACTTAATCAAGGGCAGAGCGGAGATTCACGATAGCGGAAAATATTACGAGGTAATAAGAGACTTCGTCTTAAAAGCGAGCGGAGGTAAGCGAACACCTAAGGCTGCGATAGTCATCTATCCGGAGAAAGTTTACTCGCTAAAACCTGGAGAAGGGAAGAAGAGGATCATTTAATCCCTTTTCGGTCTGAACTTTCCGCCGAAGCCTTTTCCTATAAAGTAAATTTCAGCGCTCCTCTTTCTTGATGCCGGAGGTGAGTGCAACTTCTTGAACCTGAAGTGCTTTCTGAACTCTCTGACAACTTCGTCGAACTCAGAGCCTTGAAACATCTTGACGACGAAGTTTCCTCCGGGTTTTAGAAACTCCTTGGCGATTTCGAAGGCAGCTTTGGCGAGCTCCATGGACAGGAAGTGGTCTATGTCCCACTTTCCGGTTATCTTAGGAGAAGCGTCGCACAGAACGACGTCGAACTTCTCTCTGACCTTTCTGATTTCCTCTTTGGTCTCGTCTTTCGTGATGTCTCCTCTTATGAACACCACGCCCTCTATCGGCTTCATGGGGTTCAAGTCTACAGCCACGACGCTCGCCCCGAGCTCTACGGCTACCTGACTCCACCCTCCCGGAGAAGCTCCGAGGTCGAGAACGTGGTAGCCCTTTTTTATGACCTCGAACTTCTTGTTTATCTGGAGCAGTTTGTAGGCAGCTCTGCTTCTGTATCCCTCCTTCTTCGCTTTCCAGTAGTAGTAGTCCTGCCTATCCTTCATAAACCTTCACCAGAACTTTTCGTCTTCTCGGTCCGTCGAGTTCGACGAGTAATATCCTCTGCCAGGTTCCGAGAAGTAATTCGGAATTTTCCACTGGAATTACCGCGGAGTTTCCTATGATTGCCGCTTTTATGTGCGCATCCGCGTTGTCGTCAATCCTGTCGTGCTCGTAACCTGCACCTTTCGGAACGAGTCTGCCGAGGAACTCGATTAAGTCTGAAATTAGCCCACTTTCGGCCTCGTTTACGATTATTCCGGTCGTCGTGTGCGGCGTGTAGACGAGTGCGATGCCGTTTTCTACTCCACTCTCCCTCACGACTCTCCTGACGTCATCAGTTATGTCCACGACTTCTACTCTTTTCCTCGTCTCGACGACTATCATGGCAACCGGACGAACACTTCTCTTCCGTCTTCTATTTTGAACTCGCCGAACTCCACTCTTTTAGGAATTTCTTTCGTCCGAGTAAGTATTTTAATCTTTTTCTCCTCGAAGTCTACCTCTTTTATCAGTCCTGGAGCGAGGTAATCTTCGGAATAAAGTCCGACGAGGACGTTTTCGAAGCTTTTCGGATCGATTACATTCACTTCGGCGACGTTGAAGTATTCCTTCAGAGCCCTGAGTCCTTCGCTACCGATGTCGAAGCTCTTTGAGTATATGTTTAGGAAGCTCTCGCCTTTTTCCGCGTAGATTACGTCTCCGAAAGTTGCGAGAACTTCGTCTTCCACCTTTTCTCCGGAAAACAGCGTCGTGAACATCAGGGTTACTTCGTCCGCGCTTACTGTTATTTCTTCGGCGTTCTCAAACCACTTTTCGTAGGACTTTCCTCTTATGAAAGCTCTCAGGTTTCTGTCCCTCTTTTTAATCACGAAGCTGTCGACCTCGAAAGTTTCGTATTCGTCGAACTCCCTCGGTGGTCTGGAAAAGCAGACGACGACGTCTGGCTCTGCGATCTCCATTTTTGCCAGCTTGTATTCTACAGCTTTTCTTCCGTGAATCCATCCAGTCGTGTCGACGATGAACCTGTCTCCAGCTTTTTCGACGAGTTTTTTGAAAGCTCGTAAACATCGAGCTTCCCTGTTCATCGGCGATATGCTGCCGACAAACTCTGACGATATCAGCTCGAACAGACTTAAGAGGTAAGAGTTCTCACCTCTCCTCCCGAGAGCCATGCTACCGGGATGGGATATGTCTGCCTGACCTATGTCCGCGTCTATCACGCGATCTATCTCAGTTTTGTTCGAAACGAACACGGCAAAACTGCTCTTTCCAGAGTCAACGCCGCCGTAGAGGAAGACTCTCTCGAACTCCTCGCTTACGAACTTTTCCCAGCTTTTCGGAATCGTATTTCCGGAGACAGCTATGTAGTTACCGTCTATCTTGGCTTCTGAATCTTCTGGAAAGTAAACGGGAATTATTTTTCCTTCGGGTGCCTCGAAAACTTTACCCCTACATCCGAATACCTCTGCTTCGCCCTTGAGGACTTCGATTCTTCCCCTACCCTCAAGGAGTATCGTGGTGTTGCCCTCGATCATCCCACTCTTACTATTACGCTCCTCATTTCTGGCTGAGCATTTAAGAGCTTCGTAAAGTTCGTGTCGAGCATTACGGCTATGTTGAGGCTACCTTTTTGAATTACGTAGTATTCTTCCGTTACGTTGCTCTTAACGAAGAACGTGTTCGACGTGAAGTTTATCGCTACGACCTTCTCGTATTTGCTTCCGTTTAACGCGTAGCCTTCGAAGTAAAAGTCGGCTACGCTCTCGTTACTGTTGTTCAACTTTATCAGTTGTTTGACGATGTCTCCTTGGAAGGCTCTTATGAACGCGTAGTTTTCCTTCGGTATCTCGGAGAACAAGCTTTCGTTCTCGGAAGAGACGTTCGAGAGGAAGTCGTAAACTATGTCGCTCGTTCCTACTACCGCGGGATTAATCTCGTCGCAAAAAGCGTAATAGGGTCGCTTTATTTTGACGTTAAACCCGGAGACGTTCTCTTTCTCATCGTAGGTCGCGTAAACTTTGCTCGTGGTGTTAAACAGGTAGATATATGACGTCGTGTTGTAGTAGTAGGCGAATATCACGGAATCTATCGTTGGAATTCTGACGTATCTGAAGATCGGGTCTTTCAAAACGACCTTCGCGTAAGCGTTAACGAGGGCAAATAAGTTCGAGTCGTTAACTTTAAAGTTCAGGTAATAAACTTCGTTCGGAGTATCCGGAAGTTTGGTCAACGCGTCCAAGTCGCTGAGTTCGACCTTCACGTTTCTTTTAGGCGTAAAGTACGAACCGCGAAACGCTATCGCGAGAGCGGAACCGATCATTATCAGCGCGAGAAAGAACGCGAGCACTTTCGCGGACTTCTTTTCGAGGGGTTTTGCCATACGGCAACAGTATCGGGGTTGCTAAAAAAATTTTTCTAAGGGAGGTTGTCTTCACCTTTCAGTTCTTTGGACTTGTCTTCGATCAGCTTGTTTATCTCTTCTCCAATTTTCAGAACGTCTCCGACGTCGAGTCCGCTCTCAACTGCGAGGTCTGAGAGCTTCTTCAGGTCGAGGAGCTGAGGGCGTTTAGTAGCACCACTCAGAACCTTCTTCAAAAATTTGACGAGTTCTTCTTCCATGAGCAAATATTTCGCTCGATCAGATTTAAGCTTTGTCAAACTCTTTGAGTCGCTTGAAGGCCTTTCTTATAACCTTCCTTATCTCTCCCCTCTTCTTCCAGCCTCCGAGCTTTTTGGCGACCTTTCTTATGCTTCCGTATTTCTTGTATAAGAGCAGAATTTCTTTCTCCCTTTCGCTTAAGTCGAGCTTTTCGAGAGCCTCGTCGACGATTTTATCTATGTCGTAATTTTCGTAGTAAAGTTCCCTCGGCTCGACTTCTTTCTCGAACGGTCGAAAGTCGAACTTTATGAAGTATAGCTCCTCGTCGTCGTAGTAGTTCTTCAGCTCGCGGAGAAAGTCCTCGAGACTGTTAAAACCCTCGAGCTTCGCGTCATCTTCGCTGAAATCCTCGATCTTCTTTCTTTCGACGTCGATTATTTTTGCTACGCCAATAATTTTTCCTCCGCAGTGGACGAACGCCTCGTCTCCGGGTTTTAGGTTCGCTCTTTTTCGCACGGTTGCACGTTTCTTTCCGCTCAAAATAAGCTCTTTGTATTTCTCTTTAAACTCAAGATGCTTCATTTCCGAGGAAGATCCCATCCTTGTCCCTCACGACCCTGAACTTTACGAACTCTCCGACCTTCCTGTTCGTAACTACAGTCACGACCCTTCCCTTGACGGAAACTATCTTTTCTCCCTCGCTACGACCCTCGCAGACTATCCGCCCTTTCAGGACGTCTCCCCTTTTTATCGGCGACGGGAACCTTTCTCTCTTTTCTATTCCGAAGTCTTCCGGCTTCAGAACGAGCTTGACTCCGAACTCCTCTTCCCACGCTCTCAGCCTGTCGTAGAACTCTCTGAAGCTCATGACGTTTCTAAGTTTTCTCCCTCCCTTGTAGGGGATGTATTTCTGAACTCCGAGCGGCGGAAATCTTTTACCGGCTCCGACCTCGAGGGCGAACTCTATTATTTTCGGGATCTCCTCGTCGTTGATTCCCGGGAGCCAGACCGGAGCGATGAGTAAGTCGATCTTGCTGTTCGCCACGCTTTCGACAGCGCTCAAAACCTTTTCGAGCGGATACTTCGTTCCGTATATCTTGTTCGCGAGTTCGCTGTTAAGGGCGCTTATGCTGACGTTGAACCTGTCTACGAGCCCTTCGAACTCGTCGACGACCTTATCGTTCAGGAGAGTTCCGTTGGTCTGCATAGACACTACGCTGACTTCTTTTATTTTCGAGATACCTTCAAGGAGTTGCTTCATGTAGGGATACAGCATCGGCTCCGCTTGACCGTCTATGTGTGCCTCCACACCTTTTCCTTTGAACGCGCAGATTTTGGCGAGCTCTTCGAGTAGGTAGTCCGGATCTACTATGAAGTCCGTCTTCTTCGTTTTCGAAACTCTTCCCTCGTCGACACTACAGAATATGCAGTTCAGGTTGCAGCCAGTTATCGGTCTGATCTGGAGGAGGTTGGTTCCCCTGTCTATTATTCCGAAGGCCGCGTGACCTAACAAGGGAATTCCGGACTCTTTGGTCACGAACACGAGCGGTCTCTTGGTGGTGTGGTGCAAAACCTTCTTCTCGTCGCTGAACGAGATCAGATACTCCTTGGGATACTTCTTCGCGAGCTTCTCGAATCTTTTCTTATCGAACCGAACTTCTATGATCCTCCGGATTAGAAAGACCTTCTCGCTTCCGACATCGTATTCCGTTATCATAGCTTCTTCATTTCGATCAGATACTTTTTACCTTCTTCTGTTATCGAAACGACGCCCTCTTCCACCTTTACGAACTTTTTGCTCTCAAGAGATTTAAGCACGCTTTTCAGCGTTACCTCCGGAATTCTCGTGTTCTTCGAAATCTCCGATAGCGTCGCTTCTCCGCCAATCACGTATTCGAGGACTTTAATTTCGTGGTTCATATTTATCGCTTTACTTCTGGGTGTATAAAACTGTTGAGCACAGAGTTTATATACTTGTCAAATTTCAGATTCTATTGGGTCAGGGTATGGCAAGAAAAAGGGAGTTCGAGGAACTCTCAGACCTCAAGCCCGTTAGCGACGAGGAATTCGAAGAGCTGCTGGACAGCATGAAAGACAGGAGAAGGAGAAGGAAGAGGAGGTAAATGTTTCGAGTTCTACCTGCCGTTGATATTAGGGGAGGAAAGTGCGTTCAGCTTCGGCAGGGCGATCCGAGTAGAACTCTTTTCGAAACTGACGATCCCGTGAGAGTTGCCGAGGACTGGTTGAATCGGGGGGCTAAGGCTTTACACGTCATCGACCTCGACGGCGCTTTTGAGGGAAGGTTGAAGAACGAAGACGTCATTCTGAAAATCGCGGAACTTTCAGAAGTTCAGGTCGGCGGGGGGATAAGGAGCAGAGAAGTCGTCGAGAGGCTGATAAAAAAGGGCGTCGACAGGGTCATAGTCGGAACTATGGCCGTGGAGAGAGTGGATGAAGTCAGGGAGCTGATCGAAGAGTATCCCGGGTGCGTAATGGTGGCGATAGATTCGAGGAACGAAAAAGTCGTCGTCGACGGGTGGAGGAAGAACGTCGATTTGTCTCCAATCGAACTCGCGAAGCTTTACGACGACCTCGGAACGTCTTTTCTCCTCACGGACGTTAACGTCGAGGGGCTGATGAAGGGCGTCAGGGTGAACTTCGTAAGGAAGGTTGTCGAGAACGTCGAAAACGACGTGTTCGTGTCTGGTGGCGTGTCGAGCTACGAAGACGCAAAGCTAATAAAGGAGGCGGGAGCAAGAGGAGTCGTCGTCGGCTCGGCCTTATACCTCGGCAAGGTCAAGCTCGAAGAGTTGCTCGAACTGGAGGAGTCGTAAATGAGAGCTCGCGTTCATAGAAAAACGAAAGAGGTAAGCGTGGAAGTTTACGTAAATTTTGAAGGCGGAGAGTGTTCCGTGTCTACTGGTATACCCTTTCTGGACCACATGCTCGAAACCTTCGCGAAGCACTCCGCAATCGGCTTAAAAATCGTCGCTAAAGGCGATCTGGAGGTGGACGAGCACCACACTATAGAAGACGTGGCTATAACTCTCGGAAGAGCTATTAAAGAAGCTCTGGGCTCGAAAGAAGGTCTGAAGAGGTTCGGCTACGCAATAGTTCCCATGGACGAAAGCGTCGCGATTTGCGGCGTGGACTTGAGCGGAAGAGGAATTTTCAACTTCTTCGGAGAATTTGGAGACGCCGGCATAAAGGGGGAGAACGCTTACCACTTCTTCGACACGCTTTGCAGAAACTCCGGAATTAACGCGTTTCTTGAAGTTAGAGGCATGAACGCGCACCACAAAATAGAGGCGTCTTTTAAAGCGTTCGCTCTCTCGCTGAGGATGGCAGTTGAGAAAGGCGAGGGAGTGAGGAGCACGAAAGGTTTGCTCGATTAAACGAGCGTGAACGCGAACATCACCACGAGTCCGACGACGAAAAAGCTGAAGCTCAGGATCGACCTTTTTAACTCCACGACTTTGTGAAGTTCTGGAATCAGGTCGCTGCTCGCAACGTAAGTGAAGTTTCCGGCCGCAAACGAGAGGAGGTAGCTTAGCGACGCGTCGCTTTTCAGCTGTGTGTATCCGAGTATCGCTCCGGCAACTGCTGTTAAGGCTGTGAGGAAGTTAAAAAGAAGAGCATCTTTTTTGCTGAAGCCACCGTAAACGAGGACGGCAAAGTCTCCAAGCTCTTGAGGTAGCTCGTGAGATATTACGGCGAACGTCGTGAGAACTCCAAGCTTCACGTCGATCATGTATGAGACAGCGATCACGACGCCGTCTATGAAGTTGTGTATGCTGTCGCCTATCAGCGCGAGGTAAGTGACTGGGTGAACTTCGCACTCGTCTTCGTGACAGTGTCTCCACCTCAAAACCCTTTCGAGGAGAAAGAAAGAAGAAAATCCGAGGACGAAAAACGTCATAACTTCGCGAACGTTCGCGTTACCCAAGGATTCGGGTAGCATGTGAAAAAAGGACGCCCCTATCAGCACGCCGGTCGCGAAGCTGACCATGAAAAATATCGCCTTTCTGAACGTCGTCTCGCTCATACCGATCGTGAAAATTCCGATTAAGGACAGAAGGCTAACGATAATCGTGCTCGCGAGGATGTATTCCAGCATACTTCTTTTTTAACGGGTCGCGTGAATAAATAATTTCCGAGACTT
>CAYXDX010000071.1:0-8075 GCA_964463865.1 uncultured archaeon
TGCGTGTGGCGGGAACAGGTTGACGAACTTCCTGCACCAGTTGAACGGGTTGTTCTTTAAACTTTCCGAACTTCACTGCTCCGACTTCGTATAACAACTTGACGAGCTCTTCTTTCTTCATCTCAAGGAGTTGCAGCTTCCCGTTATTTTAACCTTACCACGGCACGTCTTTTAGCTTGAGGAGGTATGCAAGCCTGTTCGTGAGAACGTGTAGAGGAGGAGTGATCAGCAAAGCAATAATCAGCGTTCCCCAGTCGAAGATTTTCCAGAAAGCGTTGAAGTTCGAAGCTATCAGGAGCGAGAAGACGAGGAAATCGAGCTGGTCGAGTATCGGGGCCTTTCCACCTCTTTCTATACCGAGCCTCCTTTTCAAAAAGCTTCCGATCATGTCTCCGATGAGAGCGCCGGACGAAAGCAGAGCGACGAGAACGAGGAATTCGCCGTAGCTAAGCGAGGAGTAGATTCTGAAGTTCGCGATCCTCTCTATCGCGAGCTGAACGTGGGCAACCGTTAGCCCTCCAACAAGACCGAAAAAGAAGCCTCTAAACGTTTTTCCGTCTCCGAGTATTCTCCTTCCGTCTACGAAGTTTTTACCCAGATCTATTGGCTTTCCACCTCCGAAAATGACTGCGAAGTTGTTCGGCGTGTAAGCGGGAAGCAGAATCCACAGAGTTTCCAGAATTTTTAAAAGCATAGCTTAGCCTGACGAAATGTTATTATATCTCTTTCGCAGTCCACATTTTATAAAAGGGGGTGTAGAATAATGATAGAACTACCGTTCAAAACGGTCTCACTCTGTCCCGAGTGCATCAGAAGAATTCCCGCTGAAGTTTACGAGGACAACGGGAAGGTTATGATAAAGAAAGTTTGCGAAGAACACGGAGAATTCGTCGACGTTTACTGGGGAGACGTGGAGATGTTCAAAAAAGCCTCAAAGTTCGCAAGGGACGGCTACGGTATAGAAAACCCCCAAGTTAGCGAGGTCGATTGTCCTTACACGTGCGGTCTGTGTAAAGCTCACAAGAGCCATACAGCTTTGCTGAACATCGTTTTAACTAACCGTTGCAACCTTGCGTGTTGGTATTGCTTCTTTTACGCTAAAAAATCTGGATACGTTTACGAGCCTACCATAGAGCAGATAAGGGAGATGGTCAGGACTGCCAAAAACCTGAAGCCTGTTGGATGTAACGCCGTTCAGCTCACGGGCGGAGAGCCGACGCTTAGAGAGGATCTGGTCGACATAGTCAGGGCGATAAAGGAGGAGGGGATAGATCACATTCAGCTAAACACGAACGGAATCAGGCTGGCTGAAGATCCCGAGCTCGTCGTGAGCTTGAGGGAGGCTGGAGTAAATACAGTTTACCTCTCTTTCGACGGAGTCGACGAGGAGACGAACCCGAAAAACCACTGGGAGATTCCGAAAATTCTGGAGAATTGCAGGAAAGCTGAGCTCGGTATAGTTTTCGTCCCCACGGTGATAAGAAACTACAACGACCACCAGCTCGGAGACATAATAAGGTTCGCGGCCGAAAACATCGACATAGTGAGAGGCGTAAACTTCCAGCCGGTAAGTCTTACCGGAAGCATGCCAAGAAAGGAGAGGGAGCAGAGGAGGATAACGATACCGGACGCGATAAAGCTGATAGAGGAGCAGACCGACGGAGAGATATCAAGAGAAGACTTCTATCCCGTCCCGAGCGTAGTTTCTATTTCCAAGTTCGTCGAAGCGCTGACGGGGAGGCCGCAGTATTCTCTAACCACGCACTTCGCCTGCGGGATGGCCACTTACGTTTTCAAGATAAACGGCAAGCTCGTGCCGATAACGAGAATAATCGACGTCGAGGGACTTTTCGAATACCTGAACGAAAAGGCTGAGGAGATAAGGGGTAGCAGAATAAAAACCATACGAGCGCTGAAAGGTATAATCGACCTGAGAAAGTTCGTGATAAGCAGCGAAAACCTGCCGGTAGACATTTCGAGACTCCTCTTCGACATACTCGTCAGACACGACTACTCAACTCTCGGAAAGTTCCACCTGAACGCGCTGTTCATAGGAATGATGCACTTCATGGATCTGTACAATTACGACGTTGCGAGGGTTATGAGGTGCGAAATTCATTACGCGGTTCCCGACGGGAGAATAATTCCGTTCTGCACGTTCAACGTCTTGCCGGAGCTTTACAGAGACAAGATACACGAGAAGTTCGCGATTCCGATAGAGGAGTGGGAGAAAAGGACGGGGAGGAAGATCAAGGACGACATAGTCAGGGTAGTGAGAAAGAGATGAGGGCATTTTTCATCGGAAGGTTCCAGCCCTACCACCTCGGCCATCACGAAGTCATACTCGACATTTTGAGCGAGGTAGACGAGTTGATAATAGGGATAGGCAGCGCTCAGGACTCGCACACCATCGAAAATCCTTTCACGGCTGGAGAAAGGATTCTGATGATTTCGAAGGCTCTGAAAGACTATCGCGACAGGATATACATAATTCCGCTCGAAGACATTTACAGAAACAGCCTCTGGGTCTCTCACGTCGTAAGCATGGTTCCGCCTTTTGACGTGGTCTACAGCAACAATCCGCTGGTGATAAGGCTTTTCAAGGAAGCCGGCTACGAGGTGAGACGGACGAGAATGGTGAACAGAGTGGAGTATCAGGGGACGGAAATAAGGAGGAGAATGATCTGCGGAGACAACTGGGAGTCGCTGGTTCCTAAAGTTGTTGCTGAAGTGATAAAGGAGATTGGGGGAGTTGAAAGGCTCAGAGAAATCGCTTCAACGGACTTCTGAAGTAGTTTTCGTCGATTGGGATTATCCTTTTTACGCAATTTTGGAGAGCAGTATAATTGTTAGAGCGGGATTCACAGCCGAGAAGCTCGAAAGCGAATACGAAAGTGACGTAGCGGAGAGACTCGAGAAGAAACTCGAGAAGTATTTTTCCGGTAAAAAAGTAAGTTTTGCGGAATTCAAAGTCATGTATCCGACGAAGTTTTCGGAAAGAGTCCTCGAAGAAGTGCGGAGAATAGGTTACGGAGAAGTGAGGACGTATCTTGAAGTTGCAAAAAAGTTGGGAACGAGTCCGAGAGCTGTTGGCGTGGCGCTCAAAATCAACAGAGTTCCTGTTGTAGTTCCTTGCCACAGAGTCGTTGCGAAAAACTCTTTAGGTGGCTACAGCTACGGAGTCGATGTAAAGAAGAAACTGCTCGAGCTGGAGGGCGTTGAATGTGTCTCTCTAAGAGGGAGCGGGAGTTTATAGAAGACTGGCTGAAGCACATCGAAGGGGAAATGAGTCTGAGAGAGTTCGTGGAAAAGTGGAAGAGCGAGGGCAAGGACTGGAAAGCATATATCCGCGTAATGCGTCACAGAATCGCGAAGAAATACGACAGAATGCTGAAAGACCTGATTCTCATGAAGAAGTTTCTCGACCTCGACTACCATCCTTGACTATCTTTGCCACGAAAAATCCCGAGCACCTGTGTCTGTGCGGGTAGAACCTTCTGGCTTTTTTCAGCTCGTCGTCGAGTTCGAGATCGCCAACTTTAGTCAGAGCTCTGTCTCCGTAGTCTATTTTTTCGAGCCTGACGTCGAAGTTCTCGAGAGCCCAGTTTATTACGAACTCGTTCTCTTCTGGCGTGAGGGAACAGGTGGAGTAGACGAGAGTGCCTCCTTCCTTCAGACTCTTTATTGCCGACTCTATCAGCTGTCGCTGAAGGGTAGAGCAGAAGACTATGTCCTCCTTGCCTCTGCTCCTCTTCCTCGTCGGATCCTTGTGAATTATTCCCTCTCCGGTGCACGGAGCGTCGAGGAGAATCTTGTCGGCTTTTATTCCGAGCTTGTAGAACTTTGCAGAGTTCATCCTCAAGACGATCGCGTTCATGACGCCCATTCTGTGAATGTTGTCAACGAGCGGCTGAACTCTCTCTTCGTTACCTTCTATCGCTATGAGGACCCCTCTGTTTCTCATGAGCATCGAAATCATCGTAGCCTTCCCACCGGGAGATGCTGCCATGTCGACCACGAGGTCTTCGCTCGTCGGATTTAGGGCGAGAGGAGGAACGCAAGAGCTCTTGTCCATGACGTAATAGTAACCCATCAGGAACTCCGGTGTAGCTCCAATGCTGTAAGGCTCTTCCGACACCTCGTAGCAGTATTCGACTTCGGTCTTTTCAAGCTTGAATCCTCTCTCTTTTAACCTCTCCACGAGCTCGTCCTCGTCCGTTTTTATCGTGTTGACTCTCAGGTATTTCGGGACGTTCTCCATCGCTTTTACGAGTTCTTCCGTCTCTTTCTCTCCGAAAATCGCCACCCACCTTCTTATTATGAATTCGTCGTATCCATACGTCTTCGCGAGCTCTCTTGAAAAATCAGTAGACGGAAAATCGAGAACTCTCATCTGTCGAAGAAGGGACTTTTCGACAGAGCGGAAAGAGGAATTCCCATCACGACGTCTGCTTTTGCCTTTCCGAGAAGCTTTGCAGCGGCTCCGATTCTGTACATGACTCTCGAGTCCACGCCTATGACCGATCCGAGCTTCACAGCTGAGCCGATCGCGATTCCGAGGTCGAGCAGCTTAAAGGCACAGTTCGGACCGACGAACACGACCTTTTTTCTTTCGGCTTTCGCAAAATCCGAGCAGCTGTTGAAACCACAAGCTCCGCAGTTCGTTCCTATACTCCTCTCCCCGAAAATCCCGAGCAGGATGACACCGTCGGATTTTCTTACGCTGTTGGCATCTCTGACGAAGTTTTTGTCTCCCGTCTTTTCGGCAAGCTCCTCCATCTTTTTCGCGATCTCTTCGAGCTCGTCTTTTGGAACGAAAATAACTTCCAGGCTGTCTTCACCTTTCGACTTCGGAGCTGTCTGAGCTGAGAGAATCATTAGTTTTGCCGCGAGTTCAACAATTTCTTTCCTCGCCTCATCTTCTATCATTCCATCACCCCGCACCCAACAAAAACGCGAGCATACCGAAAGCCATCGCCAGCATCGTCGTCTTCCTCAAGGAATATATTTCTTCCCTCCCGACACCTCTGTAGAGCTTGAGACTCGACCTAATCAGAAGGTAGTCGCAGATCGCTACCGGAATTACGAACTTCGGATCCCGATACTCGGGTATCGTGAGAGCGAGAAAGCTCATGAACACGGAGAGAACGAAGAGAGCTGCGGAAACTTTCGCGGCAACTTTTTCTCCGTAAATAACTGCGACGGTTTTAACTCCTCTGAGTTTGTCGCCTTCCACGTCCTCTATCCCCTTCATGATCTCTCTTCCGAGTCCAGAAACGAACGCTATCGTCGAAATGAGTATTATCGCTTCGTTTACGTTTCCGGCAATCACCCCTCCGAAGAGAAACGGAGCGGACATCGTGGCGGCGATGTAGACGTTTCCCGAGAGTCCGAACTCCTTTATCTTAACGTCATACAGAACTCCGAGTATGGAGATGAGTAAGGCGAAGAACATCGCGTCGAGCGAAATCAGATACGAGAACAGAATGCCTATCGGAAATAAAGCGATTCCCAGTATCAGGGCTTCTCCCCGCTTGATCTCTCCCGTTACGAGCGGTCTGTCAAGCCTTTTATTGGCCAAGTCCACTTCGTAATCGAAGTAGTCGTTTAACGCGAAGGTGGAAGATTGAAGAAACAAAGCCGTTAGAAAACCGAAAATGGAAACGTCGAGGGGCAAACTCTTCGTAGCGACGTAGACTCCGACGAGGACTCCGATGCCATACATCACTCCGTGGTCAATTCTGAATAGTCTGAGATATGCTCTGACTCTCATGGAATTGTCTCCAGATACTTCTCTATACCTTCGTTGTATATCACGTTACCAACGATAATCGTATCTGCGGCAGAAAGCATTTCCCGTGCTCTCTCCCTACTGTTTATACCCCCGCCGTAGAACAGTCTCGCCTTTTTTAGCTTTCCTTTAATCTCTCTGACGACCTCTACGTCTCCGTATCTCCCGCTGTATTCCACGTATATTATCGGCAGGTTGAGGATGTCCTCTCCCACGACGGCGTAACTTGCAGCCTCCTCTTTGTTCAGGTTGCAGATGGCTTCGGTAACCCTACCAACTGCTGAATCTTCGTTTAGGACTATGTATCCTTCGAAAAACACTTTCTTCCCGAAGGTCTCCCTGAACTCGTCAAGTCTCTCGTAATTTCCCCGGATCCACTCCGCGTGCTTCCCGGTAATCCACTCTCCTCTTCTGGAGTTCAAGACTACCGGAACGAAGAGGTAATCGGCTTCGAACACGACGTTGGACGGGTCCGATGGTTCGACTATTACCGGCTTGTCGCCCTCCCTCACCATCTTGAGGAGGTTGAGAACGTTCTCCTTCGTGATGTTTTGCGTTCCCGAAATCATTATCGCGTCGGTGTTGCTTTCGAGGACTGCTCTAACTATTTCTTCGCTGTTCTTTCTGTCTGGATCGAGTTTAGTGACGTGCCGCCACTTGAACATCTTTCTTGAAGTCGCAGGAGATACTTAAAAAATTAGCGTCGACATCGACACGAGTGCCGGAATTGAGTAAAGAGTTCCAGAATCGGTAGCTGACACCATTCAAGGGAGAGCATCTTATACGGTTGCTTCTATGCATTATTTGGCTAAGGTAAAACAGGCAGATGAATGGTATGCAAGAGTTGCTGATAAGTTGCTGGAAATTCTTGGTTAAGCAATTGTTTAAATATTGAAAAGGAATAATGAAGTAATGTATGCCAAAAGTTGTAATAGAAGTTCCAGAGGGTGTTGATGAAGAGAAGATAAAATTCTGGATAGCTGAAGGAATAAGTAAGGAGCTACTCAAGAGAATCGTTCTTGATGCTTTAAAATCCGGAGTTGAGATAAATTTTGAAGAGGCTCTCGAAAAATTCGAGGAAGCGAGAAAAGAAGCTTGGGAGGAAATTAGGGAAAAATACGTCAAAAAAAGGTTGATTGAATGAGACTCGTCATCAACAGCAGTGTTGTTTTCACCATTATAATAGCTGGTGAGAAATCAAAAGCTTTTAGAATTATCAGAGATTACGACATAGCTCTTTATTTTCCAGAAGACGGATTGTCGGAGTTTAAAAAGCATAAAGATAAATTAAAGGGATATTCCAAGGAGTTCGAACTGAGAGCTCTCTTAGCTTTTTCCTTAATTCACGTCATCCCATTCGAAATTTACGAGGATAAAATACCAGAAGCTTACAATATAGCCCGACAGTTTGATGAAAAGGACACACCTTTTGTAGCTTTAGCTTTAAAGCTGAACATCCCAATCTGGACAAATGATAGAAAAGTGATCGAATACAGTTTGAAAACCAACAAATACCAAGCTTTAGATTCTGAATCCTTAGAAGATCTGCTGAAAGGGATCGATGATAATGAGGTCAAGCAGAGATTAACGAGAAAGTACCTTTAACAAAGTTTTCAGCTTCTCAATCTATACACCCCAGAATTTTCAGTATATCCTCTACTGATCTCCTCCACTCGACACCCATCCTTTTTTCAATTTCTTCAAGAAGCTTGGGTAACACTTCTTTCTTTATCCCCCATCGAGCATAGATTGGGCATTTATTGGATGTGTATCTTCCATTTTCGCTTAACCCAGTCATTGTTTCTGATTTTCGCTTTAATATATTATTAAAAAAATCATAAATATATTTGCTTGCAGGGTGCTTTTCCAGATTTAAGTAAAAGTCTATATCGTATACCTTCCTTTGGGTTGACTCAGCAATAACAAATTCAAAACTTAACACATGCTTGTCATCAATAAAAACTATACCTTCAATAACATACGCTCTAATAGTTCTCGTTCCGCGAGAGTATGTGTCTCCAGGTTCTCTAAATTCTAATTTCATAGGTTTTTAACTACAACTTCCACACTTTATTTAAAATTTTTGAATAGTGTTCACAAATTAATTAAGTTATTTTGATCGATTTTCTTGCAAATCTTGGGTTATCGTTTCTCAAAGTCAAGAACAATCGTTCTACGTGATTATTTTCTCCTTTTTACGATTCTTTGCTTGTATGAGATTAAGTTATAGGCATCCCAGCGATCGGTGTAAAAGATTGCTTTTTGCTTGCGGGAATTGACTTCT
>CAYXDX010000072.1:0-7804 GCA_964463865.1 uncultured archaeon
GCTCCTCACGAAACCCCTCGCCTTCGCCCCGAGGTCTCCCGGTTTGAAGTGCGGCAAAGTCCTGTTGCTGTAGGCGTAACCTCTCTTTATCCTCTCACCTCTGACAGACTGCTGTCCTATACAAGCGGCCATCTGAGTTAAGTTAAGCATAGAACCTCTCGCTCCGCTCACAGCCATGATCACCGCAGAGTTGTCCATACCGAGATACTGGCTCGCTATTTTACCCGCCTGATCTCTCGCCTTTCCGAGAACCTGCATTATCTTCATTTCGAGCGTCTCTTCCAGACTCCTGCCAGGCATAGGTTCAAGGTTTCCTGCCTTGTATGCCTCTATCAGCTCTTCCACTTTCTTCTCGGCTTCATTCATTACCTCCTCTATCTGCTCCCTCGCCTCCTTGGGTATGTCTTCGTCGTCTATACCGACTGTAAACCCGAAGAACATTATTGCCCTGATCGCAAGCTGAGTCATGTTGTCGATGAACTTCCTCGCTTCGTCGTTCCCGTATTTCCTCACGATTTCGTCTATGATTATTCCTTTAAACGCTCCAACGGCTTTTTCGTCGATCGTTCCCTTGATCAGCTCTCCGTTCCTTATGATCACGTAAGCGTCGTGCGGACAGTTTTCGCCCTCACACTTCTCGCAACCCTGACAGATTTCTGCTCTGAATTCGAGAGTTATGTCTGGCAAAATCATGCTGAAAATCTGCTTGCCAGTCCACTTACTGTCGTATTTCGGCTCCGGAATTTTCTCGACGTCAAGAGGTTTTATCAGCTCTATTACCTCCTCTTTCGTGAACAGCTTTTCTCCTCTCGTGAGGAGGTAAAGACCGGAGATGTGATCGTGGATTCCGCCTATAATCGGCCCTCCGAACCTCGGCGAAAGTATGTGCTCCTGAACGGCCATTAAGATCTTAGCCTCAGCCTGAGCCTCTATGCTCTGAGGCACATGCAAGTTCATCTCGTCTCCGTCGAAGTCCGCGTTGTAAGGAGGACAGACCGCCGGATTTAGCCTGAACGTCTTGTAAGGCAACACCCTGACGTAGTGCGCCATTATGCTCATTCTATGAAGCGACGGCTGTCTGTTGAACAGAACTATGTCCCCGTCCTTGAGCTGCCTCTCGACTATCCACCCAGGCTCGAGTTTCTCCGCGAGCTCCTCCCTGTTCGAATCTATGACTCTGATCCTCCTGCCGTCGGGTCTTATGACGTAGTTCGCCTTTGGATGTTCTCTCCTCAGGATGTATTCTCTTGCCTCCTCTATGTTGTTCGGAGTCACGTAGATTGGAACCGTAAGCTCTTCGGCGATAACCTTCGGAACACCGACTTCGTTGATGCTCAGGTTAGGATCTGGGCTTATGACAGTTCTCGCAGAGAAGTTTACTCTCTTACCGCTCAGGCTACCTCTGAACCTGCCCTCTTTACCTTTAAGTCTCTGTGCGAGAGTTTTGAGCGGTCTTCCGCTTCTGTGTCTCGCGGGAGGAATTCCACTTACCTCGTTGTCCAAATACGTGGTGACGTGATACTGGAGCAGCTCCCAGAGGTCTTCCAAAATTAGTTGCGGCGCTCCGGCTTCCTTGTTCTCGAGGAACCTCTGGTTGATTCTGATTATGTCGACAAGCTTGTGCGTCAAATCGTCTTCGCTCCTCTGCCCGGTCTCAAGAATTATCGACGGTCTGACGGTTACAGGTGGAACGGGCAAAACCGTTAGGACGAACCACTCAGGGCGAGTAGCTTTCGGATCTATTCCAAAAGCCGGCAAGTCTTCGTCCGGAATCTTCTCCAGCCTTTCCCTCACATCTTTTGGCGTTAGCTTGTGATCGTTTTCGTAGTAGAACGTCGGTTTCTCGAACTTCACCTCTATTTGATCGGCTCCGCAGTGAGGACACTTCTTAACAGCCTTCGTAACTCTAAATACCTCCTTAACGACGTCGTCGTAGTTCTGACCCAACTTCTTCCTCTTCTCGATCTCCGCTATGTATTTGTCTCTCCTCTCGTCTTTCAGAAGTATCCTTCCACACTCTCTGCACGTCGCGTTCAGCAGCCTCGCTATGAGTTTCGCATAACCCACGTGAATTACCGGAGCCGCAAGTTCAATGTGACCGAAGTGTCCGGGGCACTCGCCAGCTTTACCGCCGCAGGTTTTACACCTCAAACCCGGGTCTACGACTCCAAGCCTCGGATCCATTAATCCTGATTCGATCGGATACCCGTCATCGGAGTAAGTTTCGGGAGTGAATATCTTGGCCACGCTCATTCTTCTGATTTCCTGGGGGCTTAAAACTTCGAACTTTATCGCGGCGATCCTCTTTGGAGTCATATTCTAACACCTCACGCTTTATCTCCGAGTATCAGCCTCGGAGCTATCAGCATCGACTTCAACTCGTCGAGCAGTAGCTTGAACGCGTAGCTCATCTCAATCTTATGAATGTTGCTCTCGTCGTCGCAGACCTTACAGTAAGCCGTCTTCCTCTTGTAATCGTAAGTGGCGATGTGACCGCAGTTACCGCAAACCCAGACTTCGACCTTGTCTGACTCCTCAAGGAGTCTGTCCTTAAGCAGCAAAGCTGCACCGTGCCCTATTAAGACGTCTCTCTCCATCTCTCCGAACCTCAATCCTCCCTTCCTCGACCTGCCTTCGGTCGGCTGTCTCGTGAGTATCTGCACCGGACCTCTGCTCCTCGCGTGTATCTTGCTTGAAACCATGTGATACAGCTTCTCGTAGTAGATAACTCCGACGAATATCTCCGCCACGAACTTCTTTCCTGTGATACCGTCATACATAACTTCCTTGCCAGTGTAGGAGAAGCCGTATTTCTTGAGAGTCTCTCTCAGGTCTTCTTCTTTTTCTCCATGGAATATCGTCCCGTCAACTCTTCTCGCTTCGATTGAACCAACTTTACCGCCGATCATTTCGAGGACGTGACCGACGGTCATTCTCGAGGGGATCGCGTGGGGGTTTATGATCATGTCCGGGACGATACCGCTTTCCGTGAACGGCATGTCCTCTTCCGGAACTATGAGTCCGATAACCCCTTTCTGACCGTGCCTCGAAGCGAACTTATCGCCGAGTTCCGGAATCCTCTGATCTCTAACCCTAACCTTCGCGAGCTTCGAACCGTTTTCGGAGAGCGTTAAAAAGACCGCATCTACTATCCCGCTTTCGTTACTCCTCATCGTGACGGAAGTCTCTCTCCTCTTCTGCGGAGACACTTCAAGTCTCGTCGGCTCTTCAAGGAACCTTGGAGGTGATGTTTTACCTATTAAAACGTCGTCCGGACCGACTTCAGTTTCCGGGACTACAAGTCCATCCTCGTCGAGGTGAATGTAGGCTTCAGCCCCTCTGTATCCGTTTATGTCCGACGGAGGAATTTCGAACTTGTCCTCCTGGCCTCCGGGATACCTTATCTCCTCGGCTTCGTAAGTTCTGTAGAAGTGCGACCTCGCCAGCCCTCTTTCTATGCTCGCCTTGTTGAATATCAGCGCATCTTCTATGTTGTAACCCTCGTAACTTATCACAGCCACGACGAAGTTCTGTCCAGCTGGCCTCTCGTCGTATTTGATCTCAAGCTGAGTGTCGGTGGTGACTATCGGGATCTGAGGGTAGTGCAAGAGGTAAGCTCTCGTGTCAGCCCTCAGAGGCAGGTTAGCGTAAGGGATTCCGAGGCTCTGCTTGATCATGGCTGCACCCATCGTGTTTCTTGGCGAAGCGTTGTGCTCCGGATACGGAATACTGCCCGTGCATATACCGACGATGAGCGACGGGTCGAGTTCTAAATGCGTGTGTTCCTCCGTAAGCTCTTCCTCGTTAACAGCTATGTAAGCGTTCTCTTCCTCCTCGGCGTCGAGGAACTCTATCCTCCCCTGCCTCACGAGGTCGTCGAAGGTTATTTCACCTTTCTTCAGCTTCTCTATGTGCTTTTCAGTCACGAGCGGTTTTCCGTTTTTAACAACTATCAACGGCCTCCTCGCCCTCCCGGCGTCGGTGTTTATCCTGACCTCGTTCGAGTCCGGGTAGTAAGCAACGTTAACCTGATTGCTTATCCTACCCTTCCTCCTGAGCTCCCTTATCTGCTCGGCGAGAGTCTTACCGTCCTCGACGAATCCTACGAGAGCTCCGTTAACGTAAACCCTACACTTCCTCATGAAACATCACCTTTTGATGGGTTCGACGCCGAGAGAGTACAGGATGTTCAAAACCTCCTTTTCGTCAACTCCTACACTCACCTCAGCGTACTGAGCAAAGTTCTTCACGAGACCACAGTTCGGTCCTTCAGGGGTTTCGTTAGGGCATATTCTACCCCACTGAGTGGGGTGAAGGTCTCTCGCTTCGAAGTGAGGCTGAGATCTGGAAAGAGGAGAGACTACTCTTCTCAGGTGAGAAAGGAGAGACATGTAGTTGTGCCTGTCGATCAGCTGAGAAACTCCCGTCCTTCCTCCAACCCAGTTTCCGGTAGCCATCGGGTGCATAAGTCTGTCGGTCAAAACGTCGCTTCTCACGGCGGTGCTCATTCTCAGCTGCCTTCCTCTAACCTTCGCCCTTTCAAGCTGATACTTCACGTCCTTAATCAGCCTCAGAAAAGCTACTCTGAAGATTTCTTCCATAAGATCTCCAGCAAGCTTTAACCTCTTGTTAGCGTAATGGTCTTTGTCATCTTCCATCCTGTAGCCGAGATATAGCTCGAAAACAGCCTCAGCCATCCTCGCGAGGAAGAACGCTTTCGCCCTTCTCGCCTCCCTCTCCGTTCCGATGTGAGGTAAGAAGTAGTGATCTATTACCTGATTCGCCCTTTCGATTCTATACTCCTTACTCTGACCGGGAGCTACTCGCCTGCCGATGTAGTCTATCGCTTCCTCTTCCGTCTCAACCTCAGCAACTTCTACGTTTTCGAGCATGAACTTCATTATCTCTGGATCTTCGCTCACCATCTCGACTATCTCCTGGTCGCTCTCCACTCCGAGCGCTCTCATCATGACGACGAACTGTATCGGTTTGGGAATCTGCGGAAAAGTGACTTCAAGTATATTGTTTCTGTTCCTCTCTACGACGACCAGCGCCCTATACCCGGAGCGCTGGCTGAAACACTTCGCGACTTCAACCGGTTCTCCGTATTTCTCCTCCCTCTCGAGAATTATCTTGTTCGGAGCAAGGTCTTCAAGCGTTACCAAAGCTCTCTCGCTCCCGTTTATTATGAAGTATCCGCCGGGGTCGAGAGGGTCTTCCCCAAACTTAGCCGGGTCTTTGACGCCGTAGAGATTGCAGATTTTCGACTTAACCATCACGGGTAGCATTCCTATCTTTACCCACTCCTCCTGCTGCGGAGCTCCCTCGTCTACGACTTGGCACTTCAGCCAGATCGGAGAGGCGTACGTTAGGTTCCTCAACCTCGCCTCCACTGGATAAAGTAGGTGCTCCGTTCCGTCAGCCTCCTTCACTTTTGGCCTGTCGAGTTTTACCTCGCCTAAGATTACGTACGTGTCCTCGATGTCGAGCTCTATTACCTTCTGCTCGTCTATCACTTTCTGAAGCCTCTCATCGATGAACCTGTTGAACGAGTCGAGCTGGTGCCTGACGAGTCTGTCGTGGGTAAAGTAAGCCCTCGCCAAAACACGCCTATCTAACATCTAACAACCACCCCAAATCCTTCTTCCAGTCCCAAAAACACCGAACGAGATCATATAACCAGTCTGTAAACGATACTTTTACCGGCAGTCTTGCTCTCTCTTATAATTCGCACAACATCTCCAGGCTTAGCACCGATTTCCTTAGCGATAGGATCATCGGCCCTAATCTTCGGTAAATCCTCTTTCCTTATACCGAGTACTTTCAAAAGCTCCTCAACTTCTTCCTTACTCAACAGCTCGTGTTTCGGGACGAGTATGTGGTCTTGAAGCTTAAATTTCATGTCCGACCTCCTCTTAATGGAGATGAAAGTAGCGGGCTCGACGGGATTTGAACCCGCGACCGACGGGTTAAAAGCCCGTCGCTCTGCCTGGCTGAGCTACGAGCCCACCCACCAGTAATTCACCTCAACATGCTAACTGCTTTTAAGAGTTTCGGACGCGATAAATACTTTACCCCACCCAAAAGTATTATAAACCCACAACCTTGATGCACTTTTAAGCTCCGGTGGTGTAGCCCGGCCAATCATACCGGCCTTTCGAGCCGGTGACCCGGGTTCAAATCCCGGCCGGAGCATACCCTAAATTCTGAAGTCGACTTACGAACCTTCAAAGATCAGCCTGTAGTCTTCTTCAGGAATCTCCCTCATCGCCTTACCCATTAGATGCCCGCTCCACTTCTTTTTGTTCGTTATGAACTTAAGCTTAGGAATTAGCGGTTTGAACTCGATCGGCTTGTCGAAGATCTTGATCAGCTTTATCTCGATTCTCCAAGGGAATGTCTCGTTACCCATGCCCTTTGGAGCTTTAAAGATCTTCGTTGAGTCTTTAAAAGGCTCCGAGACGACCTCGTAAGCCGCAACAATTCTCGGTTCTTTGACTTCGTCTCTGCTTCTCTCCTGCTTGAGGTATATGAGAAGCTTATCGCCGGGCTTTACCTTAGCTATCGTGTTCTTATGTCTTTCAGCGACGCCCCAGACGTTTTTCTGCTTTATGACCTTCCAGTTGTCTTCTGTGGTTATGCAGAGCCAGTAAGCCATGTTAAATTTGATGTAAGCAGAATTACCTAAATTTTTCTATCATAACGCTTTTATAACTCCAATCGCAACCCGAAACTATGCCGTCTCTTTCGGAACAGATATACAATCTTCTTGAAAACTACGACTACTCGTCCAATCCAGAGGAAAGAATCAGATTCCTGCGAGGAATAATAGGCAGACTCTCCAGCGTCTTTTACGGTAGCGAAAAAGAGGAAATCTACGCAGACGTTCTCAAAAGGCTGAAAATAAGGTTAAGAGAGTTAAGAGAACAAATTGCGGAAAGCGAAAAGCTGGAGCCGAAGCTGTGGCAGTATTTAATGAATAGCCTTGACGAAATTAGGGACGAAGTCGAGAGAATAGCCGTAAAGGAAGGGGTGATCGAAAAGTAGATAACTTTTTTCACATTTAAATAGTAACATGAACGCTCTGATCGTCGTCGATATGCAAAAAGACTTTTGCTACCCTGAAGGAGCGCTCTACGGCGGAGACCACATCAAAAACATCTTCGATCCGCTCAAAAAAGTTGTCAAAGCTGCGAGAAAGTCGATGCCGATAATCTACACTCAGGACTGGCACAGGAAAGACGACGTGGAGTTTAAAATATGGCCAGCACACTGCATTGCGGGTAGCAAAGGAGCGGAGATAATAGACGAACTCGAAGTGAAGGAAGAGGATTACGTCGTTAGAAAAAGAAGATACTCGGCGTTCTTCGGAACCGACCTCGACCTGACTCTGAGAGAGTTGAACGTGAAAAAAGTCTACCTAACCGGAGTTTTAACGAACATCTGCGTCCTCCACACGGCCGGTGATGCTGCTCTTAGGGGATACGAAGTCGCAGTAATTAAGGACTGCACAGCCGCTCTAAACGATTACGATTACGAATACGCGTTGAAACACATGGAAAACATATTCCGCGCTGAAATCATCGACTCCGACGAATTCTTAAGTAGGTTGTGAAGACTGACAGCGCTGCAGATACTACGATGGCAACGAGCGTTCCAAAACCTGCAAATTTCAGAGCTATGAAGAAGACTGTAAAGAACAACACCGTCGAATGAATTATCGAAATTACACTCAATTGCTTTTTTAATTCTGCCTCAGCCTCTCCCCATTCATCATTTCTCAGTTCGCCCATCATTCATCATC
>CAYXDX010000073.1:0-7727 GCA_964463865.1 uncultured archaeon
GCCGAGGACGGAGAGGATGTGCTGGTGAAACCGATTTCCGGCTTCGAAATGCCGAAAGAGAAAGGAGAAATTATCGTCGTAAAAGTTCCCGACATAGCCGAGGGCGGCAGCAGGAAAGTCGACATAGGCAAGCTGAGGGAGTTGATATGGAGTCGACCGAAGAGCATAGTTGTTAGCATAGGTATCGAAGCCCTCGTAGCCTCGAGAAAGGCTGGAGTTGAGCCAATCTTTTTCGGAGGGAAGGCTGTGAGCGTGGAAGCGGCGCACATGGGGAGCGGCGTCATAATTTTGTGCACGGAAAAGATGTTAAACGACCTTTTGAGAACTCTGATAGATGAGGAACTGAGTTTCGACATCAAGGAGCTATAAGGGAAAGGTTTTAAAATCGTCGTCTTAAACTGAGAGGGTTAAGGTGGTAGCATGATCGCAAAGCTTATAGAAGTGCTTTTAACGGCAGAGATCTTCAACAGGTTCGGAGAGCTCAAGGAAGAGGACATACCGAAGGACCTTAGAAAGGTTTTTTACGAAAACGGAGGAATAAAGAGGCCTCTTGTAGTCAGATACGACCTGCTCAAAAAGTTCGGCAACGTCGAAGAACTGAAAAGGTTGCCGTTCGTGGATTTTAACAACTTTAACCGCCAGTTCAGGATAACATCTCTCGAACTTGCTGCAAAATGGTTCGTGAAAAACGGTTTGGAGCTCATCAAGAGAAATCCCGTTCTCGCTTACTACTTCCAGAACTTCGACTCCGTCGGCGTCACTTATGAGGACGTGAAGAGAAACGTCGAACCCGTTTACGCGGACAGAGAGTGGCTGAGACACAAGCTTGAGGAGTTATCAAAGGACGAAAGTTACGCCGAAATGCTATCCCTGGTGAGAGTCTTCTCTCCTGAGGAAATTAACGTCGGCTTCTCCGATGTCGCTCTTGAAGAAGAGCAGCTTCGCGAGGTCAGGAAAATCGAGGTCGCGATAAAGGAGAGAGAATACCTGAGAAGCATAGGTCTTACGGACATAGGCAAACTGCTCTTCGTCGGACCGCCAGGAACGGGTAAGACGACGACGGCAAGAGCTTTGAGCAAGAAATTAATGCTCCCGCTCGTGGAAGTCAGGCTGTCCATGATAACGAGCCAGTATCTTGGAGAAACTTCGAAAAACATAGAGAAAGTTTTCGAAATCGCCAAGAAACTAAGCCCGTGCATACTGTTCATCGACGAGTTCGACTACGTGGCGAAAACGAGGACGAGCGACGAACACGCGGCTGTTAAGAGAGCTGTCAACACGTTGCTAAAGTCCATCGACGAAATAAACCTCGTGGAACACGGCGTTTTGTTGATCGCTGCCACCAATCACCCGAGCCTTTTGGATTCGGCGGTGTGGAGGAGATTCGACAAGATCGTCGAGTTTCCGGAGCCGTCTGAGAGGGTCAGGAGAAGGCTGTTCGAAATGATGCTTTCGAGGATGGACGGTAGCTACGACATTGAAAAGCTTGTTAAGGAGACCGAAGGATTTACCGGAGCGGAGATAAAGTTGGTTGTAAGGGAAGCCGTGCTGTCTGCGTTGCTCGAGGGCAGAAGAGTTCCGACGATGGACGACCTCATGAAAGCGATAGACGAGATGAAGGAAAGAATAAAGCTGAAGCAGTCGTATTGAGCTTATGAGGATAGTTCTCCTTGGAACTGGCGATTCGCCGGGAACTCCGGTTATAGGCTGTCACTGTAGGACCTGCGAAGACGCGAGAAAAAACGGCTGGGAAAGAAAGAGGTTCTCGATCCTCGTTCAGAACGAAGGGAAGAATCTCTTAATTGATACATCTCCCGACATGAGGTCTCAACTATTAAGGGCGAATGTCGACAGGGTTGACGCCGTTATTTGGACGCACTCGCACTACGATCACTTTGCCGGCTTCGGAGACTTCTACCGGGTGCAGAGCAACGTCAACGTTTACACGACTCCGGAAGTTCACGAAGACATCGGAAAGTTCATGTTTTTTATGAAATACAAGGCACACGAGATCGAAGCTTACGAACCTCTAAGGCTTTTCGGTCTCGAGATAACCCTGTTTGACGTGAACCACCCGCCATTGAGGAGGGCTCACGGCGTAGTTATAAGGAAAGGGTCGGTGAAAATTGTGATAAGTGGTGACACGAATTTAAGCATACCTCAGAAGTCGCTGAACGAAATGCTCAATCCAGACCTGTTTATAGTCGATGCAATCGCTCCGGAGGGCTACAGGTTGAGAAAGCACATGAACGCTGCTGAAGCGTTGTCTCTCGCAAAAAAGATAGGAGCTAAAAAAGTCGTCTTCACTCACGTCGGTCACTTTTATCCTCCAAACTCCGATTACCCGCTTGGGCACGACTTTCAGACTTTTAACTTCGATCAGGTGACGCTGGATGAATACCTGCGGGATTGACGTGGGTGGGGCTAACGTAAAGGTGTGGAGAGGAAGAGCGGAGAGCTACTACTTTCCGTTCTGGAAGAGGAGAGACGAATTCGTCAATTTTTTGAGCGAGCTGAAAATAAAAGCTGAAAGAATCGGAGTGGTGATAACGGCCGAACTGTCGGACGCTTTTAGCAGAAAATCCGAAGGCATACTTTTCATAGAGCGCGCTCTGAGAGAGTCCGTAGACGGGGAGCTGTTCTTCCTTGACTACGACGGAAACTTGAAGTCAGAAGTGGACGAACCTCTTAAGTTTTCAGCCGCAAACTGGGTAGCGTCGGTCATATACCTCTCGAAGTTCTACGATAAATTCCTCTTCGTGGACCTCGGCTCAACAACGTGCGACGTAATACCTTACAACGGAGAGGTCTTAGCTGCTAAAACCGACTACGAAAGGTTGAATAGAGGCGAGCTGCTGTATTTCGGAATGCTCAGAACTCCTCTTTGCTACCTCCTCTCCTTTAAGGATATATCTTCCGAGCTGTTTTCGATATCAGCCGACGCGATGAGGGTGCTCGGGTTAATTGACGAGGATGAATACTCCTGCGAAACGCCGGACGGAAGGGGTAGGAGTGTGGAAGAGTGCATGCAGAGGATAGCGAGGCAGTTCTGTGCAGACCTGGAAGAGGTTGGTGAAAAAGCCGTGATGAGCATCGCTGAAGAAGTAAAGGAGGTCATGGTCTCGAGAATCGAAAGAGCCGTGAGCGAAAAAATCGAACGATTCGACCTCGAAAGGGTTATCGGTTGTGGAATGGGCGAAGCGCTGATCAGGGAAGCGGCAGAAAGGATCGGTGTGAGGTTTGTTTCGCTGTCGAAAAAGTTTGGCAAAGACGTGTCGAAGATTTTTCCAGCCTTTGCCGTGGCGGAACTCGTAAAGGATTTATGATGGTCGTCAAGCTTGGCGGAAGCGTCTTTAAGAGGGCGCGCGAAATAATAGAGGAGATTAAAGAAACGAATGTCTCGTGCTTAATCGTTCCTGGCGGCTGGATTTTCGCAGACGTCGTCAGACTCCTTGACTTGGACGACGACACCGCTCACTGGATGGCGCTGAAGTGCATGGACGTTTACGGCATTTACCTTTCGAAGTTCGCTGACTGCATGGAACCAGAAGACTTCGACTTCGACGTGGAGGGCGTTAAAGTGGTGTTACCGTTCAGACTCGTCAGAAAGCACGACGAATTACCTCACTCCTGGAAAGCGACCTCGGACAGCGTGGCAGTCTGGATAGCGGAGAAGCTCGGAATAAAAAGAGTCTTGAAGGTTACGGACGTAGACGGAGTGTTCGTAAGCGGGAAGCTCGCGAGTAGGCTCGACTACGACGAAGTTCCCGAAGAGAGCTGTATCGATCCAGTAGCGGTTCAAATCGCCAAAAAGAATGGGATAGAGATTTTCGTTTGCAACGGACTCGTTGAGGGGAGGGTAAAAAATTATATATTGAGAGGAAGAGCTGTCGGAACACTGATAGGGAGGTGGTGATGTGGAGATAAAGCACTGTGTAACGTGCAACGCTACTCTCTTCGGTCCGAACTACATAGCGTTCCCCTGTCCGAATTGCGGAGAGATAATTTACAGGTGTAAAAAGTGCAGGCAGCTTGGAAACCATTACGTGTGTAGCTGCGGTTTCGAAGGACCCTGAGGTGGTGGGATGGGTAAGGTGTATATGAAGTTGAGAGTCATGCCGAGCGACGTTGACGTCGACCTCGAAGCGCTGAAAGACAGGGTGAAAAGCGTTGCTCCGGAAAACGTCGAAATAAAGGACTTCGGGATTCAGCCGATAGCTTTCGGATTGAAAGCACTGATAGTCTTAGCAGTGATGCCGGACGAAGAGGGAGTCGGGGACAAGTTCATTGAGGCTATTCAGGGGCTGGAAGGTGTAGAAAGCGTGGAAATAGAGAGTCAGGAGCTCGTATGATTCAGAGAATCGTAGCACCTCCGTTAGCTGCAAACGTCTACTTTATAGACGACGAGAAGAAGGCTCTAATAGACACCGGCGGAGACGCGATTTTTTTAGCTGAGAGGTTGAAGAAATTCGTGGATCCCAAAGAAATCGATTTTATTATTTTAACGCACTCCCACTTCGATCACGCAGCGGCGACGTCAGATTTGAAAAAAATTTGTGGGGCTAAAATCGTCATACACCCGGTGGAATACGAGTTCGTTAAGTCTCAGGGTTTCTCCACGGTGTTCTTTAACATAAACTATCCCCCTTTCTCGCCAGACGTCGAGGTCGGAGAAGGCGACGTTATAGATCTCGGCGAATACCAGCTGAAGGTTCTCCACACGCCGGGACACACGCCGGGGAGTATCTGTCTGTTTGACGAGGAGAGGAAAATTCTTTTTAGTGGCGATACCGTTTTTCCGAACGGAGCTTTCGGCAGGGTCGATCTTCCGGGTGGAAACGCGAGAGAGCTGATAAACTCGTTAAAAAGGCTTTCGGAACTCGACGTTGAAGTTATGTATCCCGGACACGAAAGTCCCGTTAAGGACGCGAGGTCGCACATAAAGTTGTCTTACAGAATAGCGAGCTCTTTTCTATGATCGAAGTCGTTCTCGTCGAGCTTAAGATCCCCGAAAACGTGGGATTCATAGCGAGGGTTATGAAAAACTTCGGCTTCGAGAACCTCGTTCTCTACAGGTGCAACGTTGGAAGGGAGAGTTACATCACCGCAGCAAACGCAAAGGACGTTCTTGATAAGGCGAAGGTTATCGACGACCTTGAAGAATACTTGAGGGAAAAGAACCTCGTCGTCGGAACTACAGGTGTTAGAAGCGGAAGGGTCGAGAGATACGTTCGAAGACCTTTTTACACTCCTGAAGAGCTGAGAGGTATCGTGAAGGGCGAGACGGCTATACTGTTCGGCCGTGAAGACTACGGGCTTTTCGACGAGGAACTCAAACTGTGCAACGTCATTGTGAGCATACCTACCGACGAGAAGTATCCAGTTATGAACGTAAGTCACGCGGTGGCGGTGATTCTTTACGAACTGAGCAAGAGTAGGTTCGAGGTCGAAACGGAAGAACTTGCGAGGCAGGAAGACGTGGACAGGCTTGTGGAATACTTCGAGGACCTCATGACGATCACGTGGTTTCCGAAGCACAGAATCGAGAGGATGAAGGTCGTGCTGAAGAGAGCTCTCGGGAGGTGCGGGCTGACGAAATACGAGGTCGACGCGATATCTGGCATTATCAGGAAAACGGTATTATACATAAACAGGTTGAAAAAGTGACATGCGAGATTGGCAGCTGTTGTTAATTTTCTTCGCGATATTCTCGGTTTTCGCTGCAGTGGTGATTCTCGTTTCACCTTTGCTGGACGGAGTCGCGATGGGCGTGGCTTTAGCTTACGCGTCGAAACCCGTGATGAGAAAGCTGAATACAAAGCTCTCCCAGGGGTTATCGGCTCTTCTTGCAACTCTGATAATCGTCGTTCCGCTCTTCTTTATCTTCTTCTACGGCCTCTTTCAGGGGATATACCAGCTTCTGATAATTCTCTCCAATTTCGGCGAGTTTTCCGAGAAGATTCTGCTAACCCTTAAAGAGCTCGGCGTGAGTGAGGAATACGTTTCGAGAGCAAAAGACTACATTCCTGTCATCTACTCGTTCGTCTCCCAGAAAATTAGCGTGTCTGCCGTAAGCTGGACTTCGAAGTTCATAATGTTCCTGCTGAACTTTCTCCTCTCTTCTATCGTCTGCTTTTACGCGTTACTCGACGGCGAGAAGTTCGTTAGAAAGGTCATAGAGTCCCTTCCAGAAACGATGAAGAGCGACGCAACCTCGTTTTTCGACGAGGTGGACAGGATTTTCACCGGCCTCTGGTTCGGAAATTTCGTCGTAGCAATTCTCATAGCGTTCGCGAGCTTACCAGTTTTCCTGTTCTTCAACGTTCCGTTCACCCCACTGTTGGTCGGGCTAATGTTTCTTGCAGCTATCATTCCGATATTCGCCGAGTGGATGGTCATCGCTCCCGTATCGATTTACCTGCTAACTATCGACGTGTATTCGGCGATATACTTTACCGTAATCGGCGTAATTTTCCTTTACATAATACCGGAGATCATCTTGAGACCTCAGTTCGTCGGACACACGTCCAAGATACATCCGCTCGTTCTTTTGCTGGCTTTCATTGGCGGAGGGCTTTACGGTGGCGTCGCAGGATTTTTCGTCGCTCCGATGCTCGTTGGCGTGGCTACCGCGATTTACAACCACTACACAAAATAGATAAAAGAGAAATTTACTTGACCTGCTCCGGAGCGAGCAAGTTTAGAATCTTCTGATCCGTTATTACTCCTACAGGCTTGCCGTTGTCGGTAACTACGAGTATCCTCACGTCTTCGTCCTTCATTATTCTTAAAGCTTCGCTGAGCTTTATCTTCTTGTCCACAGTCACTATCTTTGGTCTCATCACTTTTTCGACTTTCTCGTTCTCTTTTCCTTCGACAAACGCTTTCACCGCGTGATCGAGCGTGAATATTCCCACGATCTTTCCGTTCTTGGTGACAGGAGTGCAGTATATTCCGTGTTCGGCAAGTCTTTTCGCTGCATCTTTCACGCTTTCGTCGGCGTCGCTCGTTATTATCGGTGACGACATGTGCTCTCCGACCTCGTCCTTCGGAATCGCGTGGATCTTCTCTATGCTTATGACGACGGAGTTATCCGTGTCGTCTCTTCCTATGACTCTCCCGTATATCATGAGCTCGTTGACCGGCGTCGGGCCGACTATGAGCCTGTCTCCGATGTTTATCTTTTTAATGTTGCCGATCATTTTTATCCTCGCTTGGCACACTTCTGGATGGCTGAGCGACGGTAGGTCTATCTCCTCTGCACTGAGGTCTTCCACGAGTTCGTCGTTTACTATCACCGGAACCCTGACAGACTCTTCAGGCTTCGTTATTGCGAGTAGCTCGTAAGCTTTTGCAGTCGGTCTGTAACCTCCTTTTGGACCCGGCACACCTTCGACGAGCCCAAGTGCTCTCAGCGCCTGCATTTGGTTTCTCACGGTTCCCGGATTTCTGTTTATCAGCTCTGCAATTTCCTCGCCTTTTACGGAACCTCCCCCCTTCTTTTTGTATAGAGTTACCAGTGCGTAGAGTATGTCTTTTTGAATCTGTGTGAGCTCCATTTCCATCCCTCCGGTTTTTAAACAAAAGTAGAATTTTGGCAGTATTTATATTTTTCTCAGGATCTGAAAGAGTTCGTATGTATTTTAATGTCAACAGCAACCTTTATATACGTCCCACAGAAATTTCATTGAATGCTCTTTAGAGTAAGAGTTATTCCGGTAAAAATG
>CAYXDX010000074.1:0-7700 GCA_964463865.1 uncultured archaeon
TCATGAGAATAAATACACCCGCTGTCGGATACGGAATGGTGTTCTTTTCGACTCCGACGAGGTTTTACGCTGTGTTCCTCAACGGAACGGAGGCTTGGAATCGTTCGATTAACGGAACTATGTCTACGCCAGCGATCGCTTACGGAAAAGTTTTCGTTGGAACCATGGACGGTGTTCTCTACTGCTTCAACGCCACGACCGGAGCCGTTGAATGGACATTCCAAGCGAACGGAAAAATATATAGCTCTCCAGCAGTTGCTGACGGAGTCGTTTACTTCGCTACAAACGTGCCGAACGGAACGATTTACGCGGTAAACGTCGAAAACGGAACTCTTCTCTGGAGATACACATTGAATCCACCGGAGGGTCTCTACTACAACATAATGTCCTCCCCGTTTATCTTCAACGGAAAGCTATACATAGGTGCCGACGACGGTTATATCTACGCTTTCGGCCACAACCCCGTAATCTGGGAAGGAAAAGTTTTTCTTTCTCCAAGTAAAGTCGAGATCACCCTGAAGGACGGTAGCGTTGTAAATGTGAGTGGCCTCTCAGCTTTGGCAGCACTGTGGAAAGCTGCAAAGTCTGGAAACTTTAGCTTGAGCATCGTTAACACCTCTTGGGGGTTGTATGTGGAAAGTGTTGCTGGAATCACTCCAGAAGGGTTGAGCGGATGGTTCTACTGGGTGAATTTCCCCAACGAAAGTATGCCAAGCGTTGGAGCAGCGGATTACACACTCGAAAACGGAGACACTCTAATCTTCTACTATGGGAGCTACGACCCAAAAACTTACGAGCCAAGCAAACCAAACGAGTCCGATTACCTCGTGATAATTCACGTCGTCACGACGAACGTTCTCTGGGAAGGTGAGGTGACGCTTTATCCAGAAGAAATGGAGATCGCTCTTAAAGACGGAAACACGACGAAGATAGATGGCGTCTCAGCTTTGGCTGCACTCTGGAAGGCTTCCGAGCTCGGGAATTTCAGCGTATCAATTGAGAACGCAAGCTGGGGGCTGTTTGTCGAAAGTATAGCCAACATTTCACCAAATGGATCCTACTACTGGTTCTACTGGGTGAACTACCCTGAAGAGAGCTTACCTGCAATTGGAGCTGCTGAATATATGCTAAAAGACGTAGACGAAGTTATTTTCTACTACGGATACTACAACACCACAACTTGGTCACCTCCAAAGCCAGAAGAGTCTCTTTATGTAGTGAAAATTAAGGTGAAAATTCCGAACAAAGCTTACATAACGAGTCTGTCTGTCAGTAACGCTTTCAGAGGAGGATTCGCCAACGCAACCGTGAACGTAACGGCTCTGGAAAGCGGATGGTTCGTAATAGTCGTAAGTGGGGTAAACAGCAACGGAGACAGCATAGCAGGAATTTCAGCAGTCAAACTTTCAAGTGGGGAGAAAACGAGCGTTCCAGTAATCATCCCTATTCCGCAACAAGCTCAACCAGGAAGTTACGAACTGCACGCCGGAATATACACGTTGTCAAATTACCCGACAAAAGTTGAGCAGATATTTGGAAAGGCTGTGTGCGAGGTGAGTTGATGAAAAAGTCAGTTCTTTTCTTACTATTTTCCCTGATTCTACTTTTATTCCCTTCCTCAGCCCTAACGATTTCCGTCACCGGAGGTTACGTAGGAGAGCCCGTGACGGTTAAACTCGACAAGGAAGCTTTCGTAATATTCAGAATGAACAACGGAACGCCCGTCTACGCATACGGGACTCAGGTAAAGTTTCTTCCCCACGTTACCGGAAAGCTTTACGTGGAGGCCAGAGCTGGAGACGAGGTCGCGAGTAAAATCGTGGAGATCAAAATTAAGACCGTGCCTACGCCCTCTACGTCAACTGCTGCTGGAAGTTACTCGTTACCTTCTGGAACTGTAGCGGTAACTCTCGAGGGCGGCGGAGTTGAGCAGGTCGACTACAGAACAGCGCTGGGCGTCTTGATTAGAGCGTCTGAAGTTAAGGGTTTCGATGTCAAAATTAAAAAGTGGAGCTACGGACTCTTCGTCGACTGCATCAAAGGTGTCTGCACGAAAGCCCTCGGTCCAACGTCTGGCTGGATGTATACAGTCAACGGAGAGATCGCGAGCGTCAGTGCAGAGCAATACAAACTCAACCCCGGAGACGAAGTCGTCTGGTATTTCTCGAGGAGCATGAGCGAGACTCCGGAGACTTCTCCGTATAAGATTGAGATCGTAACGTTCAGTGACTGGACGTTCGACGTCAACGTCTACTGGAAGTCGGAAAGCGTCAGCCACGAAGAGTATTCGACTGGCGGAGCTCCAACGCCGACTCCAACGCCCAAACCTACGCCTAAGGTCGAAAAAATCGTGAGGCTAAACGCCACGGAAAATCGAGCGATCATAACTCCCGGGGAGAAAGTGAAGGTCGAGCTGAAGATCCCATTGGAAATAAGCATTAAGTCGAAAAAACCGGTCTCGGTGGAGGTCGTGCAGAAAAAAGTAGGAGGTGTAGTCTTCAAGGACCTTCCAGCTACCGTGATCGAGGCTTTCGACCTTGAAGTCAACGAATCCGCAGAGACTGTAATCAACTTCTCCCTCAGCAAGGACGTCCTCGAAAAATATAACGCGTCGCCGGAAGACGTTTACCTCGCAAAGCACGACGGTAAATGGATTTACCTACCAACAGAAGTGGTTGGAGAGAACGACACGCACATATTCTTCACCGCCGAAACTACGAACTTCAGCCTGTTCGCTATAGCCATCAAGTGGAAGAACTTCCCGCTCAACGCCAGTGACGAGCCGATAGTCAAAGCTCTCAACTGGCTGAGAACAATCCAGAACGGCGACGGAGGTTTCGCGAACCCGGGAGAAGAGAGTAGCGTAGCCAAAACGTCGTGGGCGATAATGGCCATCGTCGCAGCCGGCGAAGATCCGCACGCTTGGAAGAAGAACGGAAAGAGTCCCGTAGACTACATTCGGGAGCACCTTAAAGAAGAGCTTCCGAAGATGGGAACGGCTGACTACGCGAGAACTATCCTCGCTCTCGTTTCAGCCGGAGAAGACCCGAGAAGTTTCGCGGGAGTGAACTTAGTAGAGAAGCTCAAAGAAAAGATGAAAGATGACGGTCAGATAGGAGACTTCATTTACACAACGATATGGGGAATCCTGGCTCTCGTGTCCGTCGGGGAAGACGTGAACAAGTCCGTGGAGTGGCTGAAAGCCCACCAAAACGACGACGGAGGTTTCGCATGGGCAGTCGGTGAGAAAAGCGATTACGACGATACCGCTGCTGCTATCCAAGCGCTGATAGCCGCCGGAGAACCAAGAGATTCGGAAGTCGTAAAGAGAGCTCTTGAATATCTAAGGACTGGTCAAAACCCGGACGGGGGTATGAGATACTTCGGAAGTTCCGCAAGCAACTCCGCGAGCGATTCGTGGACGATTCAGGCGCTTGTCTCCGCAGGAATAAATCCGGCGGAGTGGAAAGCGGACGAAAAAAGCGTCGTCGATCACCTCCTCAGCCTGCAAACAGACGAAGGCTACTTCAAATACACGAGCTATCAGACGTCGAATCCCGGCTACATGACCGTCAGCGCAATTATGGCGCTGCTCGGAAAAGCTCAGCCGATCAAGGTTATGGAGAGGCAAGAGGTGGTGCAAGAGGTGGCTACGCCAAAACCGACTTTGACGCAGACGCCAACACCAATGCCTACGCCCACACCAACGCCTGTTGCTGCTATGCAGACTCCGACCCCGGCAACAACGAAGTCTGAAGAGAGGAAGGGCATTCCTGGATTCGAAGCGATACTCGTAGTGCTCGCGATACTGGTGGTGGTGAGAAGAAGGTGAGGAAGGGGTCGGTATTTTTAGTTCTCATAGCAGTCTCACTTCTTTTTTCGTTCTGCGTCAGCAGTAAAGCTCCGGTTCACGAGCGAGAAAGTATAAACCTCTCGAAAATATTCAACGCCACACCGGTCGACGATACCGGATTTCCCGTGAAGAACGTGAATCCTAAGAGGATAGTCTCGCTCGCTCCGAGCAACACCGAGATACTTTTCGCTCTGGGACTTAAGGACAGGATCGTCGGAGTGACGGATTACTGCGACTACCCTCCGGAAGTCGTCGAAATGAAAAAGAGCGGAAAGCTCGTCAGCGTAGGAGGATATTCAACTGTTAACATCGAAAAAGTTCTCGCGCTAAACCCGGACCTCGTGGTCGCAAGTTACGGAAACGGTCTCGACACCATAGAGGCGTTAAGAAACTTCGGCATCTACGTCATAGCCTTCGACCCGAAGTCCGTGAAAGACGTCATGAAGGACATAATTCTGATAGGTATCGCCACGGGCAAGTACGATGAAGCGAAGGAACTCGTCAAGAGGATGACAGAGAAAATAGAAGAAGTTAGAAAGGAAGTGAAGGGGAATCCCAAAGTCAGAGTAGCTCACATCGTCTGGCACGACCCGATATGGGTTACGGGCAGAGACACTTTCGTGAACGACGTAATAGAGCTTGCCGGAGGGGAGAACGTCTTCAACTTCAGCGGGTGGCGAGTCGTTAGCGTGGAAGACCTCATAGCAGCCAATCCGGACGTGATACTCGTCAACAGCGGAAGCGGTATGAGTGGGGGGAAGAACGTCATATACGACTGGATAATGAGCGACGAGAGGTTGAAGAGCATAAAAGCTGTCAGAGAAGGTAGAGTTTACGTAATAGACGCAGCCATAATTTCCAGACCGTCCTACCGCCTCGCAGACGCTGTAAAAATCGTAGCCGAGTTACTTCACAAACGATAGTTAAGTTTTCGGTAGCGGTTAAATAATTTCTTCGAAGTTGACGGAGCCTAATCTTTATTATTGTTCCCCGACAACTATTTTTCGACGGGGTGAGAGCATGAAGGATTACTTCGAGTGGACGAACGAGCTTTTCAACCTCGAAAAGGTGTTCGAGAAGCCAGAGGCTCTCGAAGGCGTCAGAGTTCTCGACCTGACGATGGTAATTCACGGACCCGAAACGACGTCGCTCCTCGCCGAGTTCGGAGCCGAGGTAATAAAGATAGAGCCCCCGAAAATGGGCGACCTGATAAGGAGCGTCAGCCTCTGGGCGAGGTTCTGGAAAGGTGCGTCTCTTGGAGCCATGTGGGTAAACAGAAACAAGTATCACGTTTCCATAGACCTGAAAAATCCCAAAGGGAGGGACCTGTTCCTGAAGCTCGTCGAAAAGAGTGACGTCGTCGTTGAAAACTTCAGGCCTGGAGTTATGGACAGGCTCGGATTGAGCTACAGGCACCTGAGAGAAGTGAAGCCCGACATCATATACATCTCCCTGAGCGGTTACGGTCAGTGGGGCGAAAGGTGGGATTGGCCGAGCTTCGACGCGAGCGGACAGGCGATGAGCGGCGCTTCGGCGGTATCGGGATACGAAGGCAGAATACCGCTGAGGCTTCCCCACTACCCTGGTGACTTCATAAACGCAACCGTGGGTTTCATGTGCGTCCTCCTCGCCCTCTACTACAGGGAGAAGACTGGGAAGGGGCAATACATAGACGTGAGTCAGGTAGAAACGCTACCAAGGATCATGGACGCGATTTACACTTACGTCGCGCTCAAAGGAGAGAACAGACCGAGGATGGGTAACAGAGACCCGAACCTGTCGCCAGCGAACATGTACAAAACCAAAGACGGTAAGCTCGTCGTAATTTCGGTTCTATCGCAAAAGGAGTTCGAGGCCCTGTGTAAAGCTATGGGTAAGGAGCACCTGTTAAATGACGAGAGGTTTGCGAGGACTTCCGCGAGGTTGAAGAAGGAGAACGCGGACGAACTCGATAAAATCGTTGCCGAGTGGGTTTCTGAGAAAAGCCTGAGCGAGGTGATAGATGCCGCTAAGGAATACGGATTCTCCGCTTCTCCCGTCAGAAGCAGCTACGAGGTTTACCACGACGAACACTTGAGGGCGAGAGGTAGCGTTTGGCTCTACGACGATCCTCTTTACGGAGACATGGTCGCCGCGGGCAGTCCGATAAAGCTCAGCAGAACTCCAGGAAGAATCAAGTGGTCCGTTTATCCCGTGGGATACCACAACAGGTACGTCTTCAAGAAAATCCTCGGACTGTCCGACGAAGAGATAGACGAACTTCTTAAAGAGGGTGTTATCTCCTACTGGGCGGACTTCATCGGAAGGAAGCCGCCCGAAGACTTCGATCTGGAAAAAGATCCGATTTTCACGTGGTGAGGTGAATGCTAATGTCCGGAGAAGAGCCCTAGATAGAGTTCGCGAAGAAGCTGACGGACCCAGACGAGGCGAGGTTTAAGGACGACGCGTTGAAAGACGTGGTGGTGCTGGACGTTAGCGTGGCTCAACCGTCTGCTCACATAACCTCGTCGATTCTCGCCGAGTTCGGAGCGAGGGTGATAAAAGTCGAGCCTCCGGAGGGGGATCCTCTCAGAGAGATATCACCGTTCGGTGAGTTTTACTTCAACAACACCGGATTGAACTTCCTGATAGAGGGTAGGAACAAGGAGTTCATAACGCTCAACCTTGAGAAGGAAGAAGGAAGAGAGCTGTTCAAAAAGCTCGTGCGCAAAGCTGACGTGGTTATAGAGTCCTACCCTCCGGGCTACATGGACGAACTCGGAATAGGTTACAGACAGCTCAGTCAGGTAAAGCCAGACATAATATATCTCGCATTCTCGTCGCACGGTCACTTCGGGCCAAAAGCAAAGGAGTTCGCGAAGGTGCCAGACTCAAACCTGCTCGGCTTGGCGAACTCCGGATACATGAACTCCTGCAAGGAGCTCGAGGAGGCTGGAGAACCTTACAACCTGCCGACCGCTCCGGGATTCTGGATGGCGAGCTACTTCACCGCGATATACGCAGTTTCTGGCGTTCTTCTCGCCTTACTGCACCGCAACAAAACCGGAGAGGGACAGATGATCGACGTGACATCTACGGAAGTCATGATGAAAATAACGATGGAGCTGCAGTGGGTTCACTTCTTCAAAGAGCCCGTCGAGGTGGGAGTTCTGCCTCTTGACGCGGGTGTCTTCAGCTACGCTTACTACGAGGTTAAGGACGGCTACGTTTTCGCCTCCGGTTACACCGACGACAACTTCAGAGCACTGGTAACGCAGATCGAGGCTCCGGAGCTCATGGAGAAATATCCGACGGTGTTCGACCGGACTCCACTCGAAAAGCAGAAAGAGGCATACAAGGACATTCAAAGGGCTATCAAGAAGTTTACGTTCGAGGAGCTCGCGAGGAGAATGGTCGAGTGGAAAAAGAAGGGCGAAAAAGGGACGGCGATTTACGCCAAGATACTCACCCCCAAAGAAGTGCTGGAGGAAAGCTACTGGTGGGAGAAAAGGGTGTTCAGGAGATATAAGGACAAAAAGTTCGGGGAGCTCGTCGTCGTGAATTCCCCCTGGAGGTTCAGCGAAACTCCGCCGAAGCTGAAGTGGTTGTGCAAAAACGTCGGTGAAGATAACGAGTTCGTTTACAGAACTCTCCTCGGGCTAAGCAAGGAGGATCTGGAAGATCTTAAGAAAAATAACGTAATTTAATTAATTTTTTGAGAAAAAGCAAGCAGATAAAAACGACACTTCAGCAATCTGAGAGGCCCAAACCCTCTTTTTGTTGGTTTAAATTTGAAACAGAATACGGAAATGGGAGGAATATGGACTCGCCGGGATTTGAACCCGGGGCCTCCGCCTTGCGAAGGCGG
>CAYXDX010000075.1:0-7627 GCA_964463865.1 uncultured archaeon
TTCATCACCTCTGGGTTTTGGTGGATTGGTAGTTCTATATAAAGGTTTTGGTGAAAACGGCTTGGAGAAAAATTATTAGGCTCAAAAATAAAAGTTAAAATTTAAAATATCAAAGAAGGTCGAATCTGGGAAGTCTGCAAGGTTGTTCGGCAGAGGTAAATCGATCGTAGCGAGGAACGTTAAAAATTTCGACTCATAACTTCCTTCCCGCGCTGGACGACTCTTCTTTGAAGAGTGCCAATAAGTTTAAATTTCTGAGAAAACGAAAGCATAGGCAATGAGTGAGAGGTTCGTGGTCAAGAGGGATGGTTTCCCTTCAAAGGGAGAAATAGTCATAGGAACGGTCACGAGGGTTCTCGACTTCGGTGCTTTTGTCTCTCTTGACGAATACGAGGATAAGGAGGGAATGGTTCACATCAGCGAAGTGGCGTCTGGCTGGGTTAAGGACATAAGGGACTACGTCAAGAAGGGTCAGAAAGTCGTCTGCAAGGTTCTCTCTGTGGACAGGAAGAAGGGGCACATAGACCTGAGCATAAAGGACGTCACGGAGAGGCAGAGGAAGGAGAAGCTGCAGCAGTGGAAGAGCGAGATGAGGGCGTTTAAGTGGCTTGAGATTGCTGGAGAGACGGCGGGAGTCAGCAAAGATGAGCTCGTGAAGATTGGCAAGAAGCTGATAAAGACTTACGATTCAATATACAACGCTTTTGAAGAAGCAGCTTACGAAGGATACGAGGTTCTCGTGCCGATAACTGGCGAGGAGCTTGCCAAAGCGATGGCAGAAATAGCGAGAGAGAACATAAAACCTCCGAAGGTGAAGGTGAGGGGTTACTTCGAGCTGAAGTGCTTCAAACCTGACGGAGTGGAGAGAATAAAGCAGACTCTAATTGCTGGAAAGTCCGTCGACGGCGAGGCAGAAGTCAAGATAGAGTACGTCGGGGCGCCGAGATATAGAGTTGTTGTTGAGAGCGAGGATTACAAGACTGCCGAGAGCGTTCTGAAGAAGGTCGTGGACAAGGTCGTAAAAACAATAAGGTCTCTTGGTGGAGAAGGGAAGTTCGTGAGAGAGGCGGTATGAAGTCGCTGATAAGGAAGTGCTGTTCCTGTGGCAGATACACGCTCAAAGAGGTGTGTCCGAACTGTGGAGGAAAGACAATAATGGCATTGCCTCCGAGGTTCTCGCCAGAAGATCCTTACGGAAAGTATCGGAGAGAGTTAAGGAAAAAGATCGGGTTTTTCATAAGGAGGTGTGAGGAAGTTGATTGAAAGAGTCGACGTGAGGATTCTGAAAAAGCCAGAGGAACTGAACCTGACGGACCCGGTAATGATAGAGGGACTTCCGGGAATAGGGCACGTGGGCAAGCTCGTCGCTGACCACCTCGTCAAAGTTCTCGACGTCGTCAAGGTCGCGGAGATATACTCCCACTATTTCCCGCCCCAGGTCATGGTCAACGAGGACGGAACGATAAGACTTCCTAAGAACGAGGTTTACGCGTATAAAGGTGAGAGAGATCTTCTGATCCTCGTAGGGGACTTTCAGAGCATAAGCAACGAGGGTCACTACGAACTCGTGAACACATACATTAAGATAGCGAAAATGTTCGGAGTGCGAAGGATCCTAACTCTCGGTGGATACGGAGTCGGCAGACTTGTCGAGGAGCCTTACGTAATAGGTGCGGCCAACAAAAAGGAGCTGATCGAAGAGCTAAGGAAGTTCGGAGTTAAAATAGAAGAAGGTGAGCCTGCGGGAGGTATAATCGGCGCTTCGGGACTTCTGCTCGGCGCGGCAATGCTCGAAGGAATAGAAGCGGCGTGTCTCATGGGCGTCACCTCTGGCTACATGGTCGACCCGAAGAGCGCTAAAGCGGTGCTTGAAGTCCTAATGAAGATGCTCAACATAGAAGTGAGCGTCGAGGACCTCGAAGAGAGAGCCAAGGAGATGGAGAAGCTCATCGCTCAGATAAAAGAAATGCAGGAAGCTGCAGTGCAGCAGTACAGAGGAGAGGAGGACCTCAGATACTTCAGATGAAGTGCGGAGACTGTAAGTTTTTTATGAAAGACTTCGGAAGCGCCGGACTTTGCGCGGTTAGTTCGGAAAAGATCTGTGCGAGTAGGAGTTGCACAGGCTTACCTTTCAGGAGAGTCTTCGCGCACGAAAAAGCTTGCTCCAAGTTCGTAAAGTCGGATTAGTTTCTGAATATTTTTTCCAAAACTTCTCTCTGCCTCTTCAGAACCTTAACCTTCTGTTCGAAGTCGAGGGTGCCTATTCCGAGGTCGTCCAGCTCTACCGTTACGAGTCCGTCGTATCCGAGTTCCCGCACTTCCTTAATTAGTTCCAGAATGTCTTTGCTTCTTTCGATTTCCACGTGCCTCCCTTTCTCGTCGTATCCGCTGACGTGAAGGTTTTCCGTTCTGTCCAGCAGTTCGAGGAAGCTTTCCGGGTCTCCGTTTTTAGCCGCGTGATTCAGGTCGAGGGTGATTCCGAGGTCGAACTTACTCGAATAGTAGTCAAGTTCTTCAGCAGTTTTGCAGAGCCTGTTTACGCCTTTTTCCGAGTTTTCGAGGAGAACTCTGACCCCTTTTATTTCGGAGTATTTTTTCGTAACTCTAAGGTATTTTTCGAGAGCTTTGTGGTCCTCTTCGACTGGCTCCCTTTCCGCGCTCCGCTTTCCAGCGTGGATTGTTACGGGCGCTTTGCACATCGACGCTATCTTTATCGAGTATAACGTCTCTCTGAGCGTTAGCTCAGCCACGGACTCGTTTGAGGATACAGGGTTCAGATCTATAACTGCGGAGTGAACGGCTTTTACGCATCCGTCGAGTTCCGATAGCAAGCTCTCGTCTTTCGTCCACCAGAAGTGCGGCGTTTCCACCCAGAACTCTACTCCGTCGTATTCTGCCAACTCTACAGCTCTTCTGATGTCTCTCAGAGAATACTCGAAAAGAAACATCGTGGAAAAGAGTATCAGATCGACACCCCCTGCATTTTCAGGTAGATGTTTCGCCTCGAAATTAATTTTTCGTAGTAGTCGCTTCCGGTAGCAAAGACGCTCACGAGAGGGTCGCCTTTGTTGTAATTGGCACCCTTCACTGGAACGTCGCCGAAGAACGGGTTTCCGTATGGGGACATCTTTATTCTAACGTCGCAAGGTGAGAAGACTATGGCCCTCGCACCGATCCTTTTCGGTTTTGGCTCGCGTAACCTCTCTCCGAGAACAGCCTTAACGTGCAGGTCAAAAACGTTCGAGTCGGTAGCGAGTTCGATCGAGTCGAGCGAACCTTGGAATCTTGGATTAACTTCGAGAACGTAGACTTCGTCGCCTAAAATAAAGTCGACGCCGTAACTTCCGATTAGGTCGAAGTGTTCGCCTATCGTTCTCGTTATCTCTACCATTTCTTTCACTTTATCGCTGGTAAACGGCGTGACGTTTCCGCAGTATTTGAACTTAGATGCGAAGAAGTTCCCGTCTCCGACGAGCATCCTGTTCACACCCACCACTGCGAACTCCCTCTCCGACCTGACCGCCGACACGGAACACGGCGTGCCCTTCACGTATCTCTGGTGGACGTAACCCCTTTCGCTTTTTTCTCCGAGTTTTATCCCTTCCCCGCCGCCTCCAACTCTCGGTTTGAGTATTCCGAACTCCCCGTCTGAAAGAAGCTCTGGAAAATTTACTCCAAGTTTTTCGAGCTCTCTGTAGAATTTGAGTTTGTCAACGAGCTCTCTTTTTATCTTGCATCCAAAGTTCTCGACGTCGAGCAATTCGTATCCGGAGGACAGGATTATCTCGGCGTCAAGAGATTCCGACAGCTCTTTCACTCTTTTTTCGTCTTCTTTTAAATCTCCGCTTGCTTTGAACACTTTTTCGGCGTAAATTAGGAGGTCCGCGTCTGCATATTTCGTGTAGGCGAACACCTTGTATCCGGCTTTTCTTCCTGACTCGACGACGTTTCTCACGTTGCTACCAACTACAAGAAACTTCATTTTCCTTTCAGCTTCCTGACTATTACGTCTTCGTCTTCTTCTCTGTATATGTCTGCCATGCTTCCTTCCCCGAGGAGGTTGAGACCTCTGAAGACAACGGCTGGCGTTTTTCCGTCACCTTCACCCATTAAGAGGTTCGCGAAAGCGGAAATTTCGTCTGCAACGCACTCGACCGTTACCTCTAACGGTTTACCGTAAATGTCCGTTTTTCCTCTCCAGTCGAGCATGCTCACGACACCGGAAATTCCTATTGCGAACCCCACGACTCCTCTTCTGAAGCACCTTCCGTTGGTGTCCGTGATTATCACTCCTACGTCTTTTCCGGTTAGCTCTTTTATCCTTTCTCTGAGCCTTTTAGCACTCTTATCGGGGTCTTCTGGTGGGAGAAGCACGTATCCGCTCTTCACGTTACTCTGGTCTATCCCCGCGTTAACGCAGATGTTCCCGAACTTCGCCCTCACGAGGAGGAAGGGGTAGTCTATGAGTATTTCGGAGCTCTCCTCGATAACCGCCTGAACGAACCTCGGATCTTTTCCAATCTTTTTCGCTATCTCTTTTGCTTTATCGCTCGGCACGTAATCGTCCAACTTCTTGATTCTGCCTTCCGCCTTGGAGACTATCGTGGAGCACACGGCGAGAATGTCTCCGTGTTTGAATTCGAAGAGATCTGTCAGTATTTTACCCAGGTCGTCTCCTTCTCTTATCTCCGGGATTCCCTTTATCACGTGGACTTCTATCATCTTGAAAGAGTTTCGAAGATTGCGCTCACGATTTCGTCTTTCTCCGGGAGTATCTGTCCAGCGCCCTGCGCGAGATCTTTTCTACCTCCTCCGCTGCCCTTTACGATTCTGCCAATCTCTCTCATCAAAACTCTCGCGTCGACTTTTTCCGATCCGCTGAACGTAACTATTTTCACGCCCTCCTTTCCGCTGAACAGCGCTCCTATGTAACCCATTTCTGCAAGTTTCTGGCCGAGTTTTGCGAGAGTCTTTATGTCCTCGTCTATCCTCTCCACGACTATCTTGATTCCGTTGAACTCCTCGTAATTTTCAGCAAGCTTTTCAGCTTTCAACTTGGCTATCTCGTCTTTCAACCTCTCTATCTCTTTCTTCTGTTCTTTCCACTCTTCGAAGAATCTCTCCACGGTCTTTGGAAGGACTGCTGGCTCGACTCTCAAAATCGAACTCGCCTCTCGTAGCAAAGTTTCCTGTTTCGCTATGTGCTCAAGCGCCGCCTCTCCAGCTGCGAACTCGAACCTGATGACGCCGTCCTGTATGGATTCGACTTTGAGTATCTTAAAGACTCCTATCTCGCCCGTCTTCTCGACGTGAGTTCCTCCGCATGCCTGAACGTCATCTCCGGCTTTTACGATTCTGATCTCTTTACCCGGCGGAACACCACCTTGATACAGCCTGAAACCGAACTTCTTTTCTGCTTCGATTCTCTCCATGAACTCCCACGTAACGGGCTTGTTGGCCATTATCTCTCTGTTGACCTCCAGTTCGATCTCCCTCACTTCTTCGTCTGACAGCTTCTTGTAGTGAGTTACGTCGAGCCTTGCCTTGTCTCTTTCTTTCTTGGCTCCGGCTTGCCAGACGTGTTTTCCGAGTTTCTTTTGCAGAACGTTGAGTAGCAAGTGCGTGGCCGTGTGGTGCCTCATGTGTCTGAACCTCACGTCTTTGTCAATTACTCCCTTCACTTTTTCTCCGACTTTAAGCTCTCCTTCGACTTTGTGCACGACCACTCCGTCTTCTTCGAAAACGTCCACGACTCTGACCTTCTTCCCATCTGCTATGAGGTATCCGACGTCGTTGTCCTGACCTCCGCTTTCCGGGTAGAATGCGGTCTGGTCGAGTATGACGAGGTCACTTTCGACGCCTATGACCGTGCCTTCGAACTCGAGAACTTTTGAGTCGTAGAACAGCTTCTTTGTTTCCGGATACGACTTCTTGAGAACCTTCGGTTTCTCCTTCTTTTCGGCTTTTGAGTGTCTCGCCGCGAGCTCCTTGTAAAGGTCTTCTACCTCTTCGACCTCGGCACCCTCTTTTTTCGCTATCGACATCGCTATCTCTGGTGGAACTCCGTGCGAGTCGTAGAACTCTATCAGGTCGTCCTTCGTTATCTTCTTCTTTCTTTTGACAACTCTCTCGACCATCGACTTTCCTCTCTCGATCGTCTTGGAATACTTCTCCGTTTCGAGTTCCAGTATCTCCTGGATTATCTCGAGGGGAACTTCAAACTCGAAAACCTTCAGGATTTTCCTGTGCAGCTCCACGAGGTCGAACAGCGTCAGGTTAAAACCTATCTCTTCAGCCAGTCTCAGACTTCTTCTTATCATCAACCTTGCTAAATATCCCGCTCCGGCGTTAGACGGAACGAGCCCGTCGCCGAGCATAAAGAGAATAGCTCTCGTGTGGTCTGCAAGAGCGTAAGCGCTCTCGAGGGGGGATATAATCCTGTCAAGCTCCTCAACCGACAGCCCGAATTTGTTCGCAATCTCCTCTCTCAACTTGAGCAGTTCTTTACCTCTTAAAGAACTCATAACTCCGGCGAGCTTCGAACTTTCCGCAATTATCCTCTTGACGTCTTCATCTTTTCTGTCGAATTCCACGTCACTGTTTTCGAGTATAAGGTCGACGACTTCTGGGAATATCGCGTCGTATACCGTCGGAGTCCCTTGGGACGCCCAGACGAATCTCTCGAGGCCGTAGCCGGTGTCGACTATGTAGTTGTCCATTTTCCTGTACCTTTCGCCTTTGATCTCTATATCTCCTTCTGGGTGCAGTTCGAGGTTCATGAAAACGAGCGTAGCGACTTCGAGTCCTCCGACTATGGCTTCGAGGCACGGACCAGCGTTACCGCCTCCAGCCCACGGCTCCTCCTTGTAAACTATCTCCTCGTTCCTCACTCCGAGCTCGTTTAAAAGCTCGGTGCAATAAGCTACGGTCTCGTTCTTCCAGTAGATTTCCTTGCCAGGGTAGTTAAAAGCGTGGTGGGCCATCATTTCGAAGAGGCTGAGGTGTCTACCGGTTCTGCCGATGCTGTCGAGGTCTTCCATCCTGATGCAGGGCTGAGATATGGTTAGCGGGTTCGCGGGGGGAGGAACGAGACCTGACGTTACGAAGGGTTGAAAATCTGCGATACTCGCGATGGTCAGGTATATGTCGTCTCTCCACCTCGCGACGACGGGATACCTTTCGACTCTTTCGTGTCCTCTTTTTTCGAAAAAGTTGAGGTAGTATTCCCTCATTTCGTCGAGACTCATCTTCTTTTTGAATACGGGATTACCTATAAACGTGTAGCTGCCGCACGGAGGGTCTCCGCAGACGTCTCTACTCTCGTCGGCGGTCCAGAAGAACTTTCCGCAAAGCGGACACTTTTTCCTCACGAAACCGTTCTCCTGTAAGAACGTTATGTCCAAGTATTCTTTTTCGAGGCTCATCGCATTTTCGAATGGGAGTAAAAAATATAACACTTTCGTAACCAGGTGTGGCTGGCATCTTTGATAGCTCCTCTCTACCGTGAATTTTTTCGAAGTCTACCAGCGCGCGAGCCAACCGTCTTTAGGGTGTAGTTTTCGCCGTGTCTGAAATACCCGCTGACAGACCTTGACGAACTTCACGTCGAAACAAGCAGCTTCTAATC
>CAYXDX010000076.1:0-7392 GCA_964463865.1 uncultured archaeon
GCTTTTTCGAAGTATTCGACGGTTTCAAACTTATCGTTCCTCCTGAGAAACTTCACCCTCGCACCGTGAATTTTCGCTAAAATTTCGTAGTAAGGAAACGTAGGGATCGGAATCGCTACGACGTCTCCAGGATCCACAAAAACTTTGAAAATCGTCTCAAGAACTCCATCCATACCGGCGCCGAGAACTATCATCTCCGGTGGAAAGCCCACGTATTCAGCTATTCTCTCTCGCAGTTCTTCCGAGTCTCTCGGAGGGTAGATGTGAAGATCGTCAAAACCCCTGATAACGTCCAGAACTCTGGGACTCGGACCGTAAGGATTCTCGTTCGACGCGAGTTTCACAACTCTCTTTAACCCATATTTTTTCTTTATCTCTTCGACGTTCTTCCCGGGTTTGTATTCCGGAACATCCAAGACGCTCTTTCTAATCATCTTTTGATCACTATGCTCAGTTCTTTCCAGTCCTCGTCAACCCCCTTCAACGTCGAAACAAGAGAGGTTATGACTCTCTCGAAAACGCTCCTGACAAAATCGTTCATCGGAATTTCCTTACCGTCGACTTTCAGCTCTATCAATTTTCTTCACCCCTTGTAGTAAGGTTCTCTGAGCGATACCGCTTTTAGTATTGCGTTTATTAATTCTTTTCCTTTGAGTCCTCTAATATTCACGAGGTTGTCGTTCCTCATCAAGCACGGCTTTATTTTTCCGTCTGCCGTTACTCTGATCCTGTTGCACGCGGAACAAAACTCAGAATTGTCGTAAGGTTTGACGACTTCGACTACGGCGTCCTTCAAAAAGTATTGCCTTCTTCTCTGCATGTTCCTCACGCGGACTTTTTCAGCCAACTTTTTTAGCTCTTTTTCGATTTCTGAAAGATCGTAGTAGCTGTTCTCGGTCCAAGGAAGCCTCATAACCTCTATCAGCTGAAGGATCACATCTCCTCCGAACTCCTTAACGAACTCCACCATTTTCCAGACCTCAGTTACGTTTACGTTCTTCATTACAACCATATTGAGTTTCACGGGCGTCAATCCAACGTTTACAGCTTCAGAAATTCCGTCAAGCACTTTCTCCAGATTTCCCCCTCTCGTAAGCATCCTGTATTTTTCCCCATCGAGCGTGTCGAGGCTGACGTTAACTCTCGAAAGTCCCGCCTCCTTCAACTCGGCAGCCATTTCCGAGAGTTTTATCCCGTTCGTCGTCATCGAAGTTTCGTCGAAAATATTCAAAACTCCAACTACGTCAACTATGTCCTCTCTTACAAGAGGTTCGCCACCGGTAATTTTCACCTTCTTTACTCCAAGCTCTCTGAACGCTCTGGCTATTTCTCCTATCTCCTCGATCGTAAGTTCGTTATCGGCAGAGTATCCCTCTCTGTGACAGTAAAAGCAAGAAAGGTTACACCTGCTCGTAACAGAGATCCTTAAGTTGGTTATTCTCCTTCCGTATCTATCGACGAGCATAATTCTTCAGCCCTTTTAAGGTCTTCGAGCGTATTTACGTTAAGGAACGATATGAGTTTTTCGTCTAACTTTTTCAGACAACTTATCGAGTAAAGAAAAACGTTTTCACTTCGAAAGATCGGCCTCAGAATCTTTTTTTCCCCGGCTTTAAAACTCTTCTCAATTTCGTCGACTACCTCGGGAGAGTAAACGGCAAAAAGTGGTTCGAACCTTCCGTCGTCCCAGAAAGGTAGCACGACGTTAGCCGAGTGCATGCATGCAGACGAATACAGCTCCTCCGCAACGCGCCGCTTGGCAAAAGGCATGTCGCAAGCAACGACGAAGGTTCTCTCGCCAAAGTGCTTCAGCGCTGCGTGAATCCCTGCTAAAGGGCCAAAGTTTTTAACCGAATCCACCACCGTCTCGCACGAAAACAACTTCCTCTGATCGTCGTCTCTACAAACAACCACGACTTCGTCGTCACCGAACTCGCTTAACAGTCTGTCTATAATACTCCTCCCGCAAATCTTCAGAAAAGCTTTCTCAATACCCCCCATTCTGCTACCTCTCCCACCAACGAGGATCGCAACCTTCACGAGCGCAGGTTTGAATAAAAAATATATTAACGTTGCTTCTACGATGAGCATGGACGTTTTCGAGGAGCTGCTAAACTTCAGGGCAAAAGACATCCCATACAAAAAAGTTCTCAGTTCGATGTGCACGACACCTCACCCCTTAGCGATAAGAGCGCACGTAATGTTCCTCGAGACCAATCTCGGAGATCCGGGAATTTTTAGGGGAACGTGGGAGCTCGAAAGAGAGCTCATAAGAATGCTCGGAGAACTGCTCCACAATAAGGACGCTGCAGGATACATATGTTCTGGTGGGACGGAAGCGAATATACAGGGCATCAGAGCTGCAAGAAACTTGAAGTCTGTAAGAGATCCAAACATCGTGATTCCAAAATCTGCGCACTTTTCTTTCGAAAAAATAGGAGACCTCCTCAGAGTTGAGATCAGGAGAGTCGGCTTGGACGAAAACTACAGAGTCGAGGTCGGCGAAGTTGAAAAAGCAATCGACGAGAACACGGTAGCGATAGTAGGCATAGCGGGAACGACCGAACTCGGACAGGTGGATCCAATTGACGAACTATCCAAGATCGCCGAAGAGTTCGACGTTCCTCTGCACGTAGACGCGGCTTTCGGAGGACTCGTGCTGCCTTTTCTCGACGAAAAGCATCCCTTCGACTTCGAACTGTCGGGAGTTACATCGATAACCATAGACCCGCACAAAATGGGCATGGCGACGATTCCAGCAGGAGGTATACTCTTCAGAGACGAGAGCTTTCTCAAACTACTTGAAGTAGAAACTCCGTATCTGACGACGAAGCACCAGTTCACGCTCACCGGCACGAGGCCCGGAACCGGAGTTGCCTCAAGCTACGCCGTGCTAAAAGGTCTCGGATACCACGGAATGAAAAAGATCGTCGAAAGGTGTATGAAAAACACGCGCGCTCTCGTGGAAGAACTGGAAAAGTTAGACTTACACCCAGTAATAGAGCCAATCATGAACGTCGTGGCGTTTAAAACCGAAAAGGCAGAAAAGATCAAGGAAGAACTTTACAGGAGGGGCTGGGTCATATCGACGATAAGGGAGCCAAAAGCGATAAGAATGGTCGTGATGCCGCACGTTACGGAAGAGATGGTCGTAGAGTTCGCGCAGGAGTTAAAAAAAGTGCTAAAAGTCGTTTAGTTTTTTGCACGTTTCCGACGCGAACCTCAGGTCTTCGATCGACAGCTTCCCGCTTTCGACCAGAAGTTTGAGTATTCTGTAAGCACCACACTCGAGCGGGTCTCCCGGTTTGTAGAAGTCACAGACCTCGCAGACGACCTCTCTAAGCTCAGCAGGAGCTGTGACACTTGCAGACTCCAGCTTTCCTCCTTTCAACTTTCTTCACCCTCACCTTGCTCACCAACTACAGATAAAATTTTAAAGTATATAAAACTTATTATTAATTTGTTAAATGATCGTGTGAACAATTGTTAAAACTAATCGAAAGCTTATGAATCGGAGAGCTTATAAGTTAGGGCAGAGAAAGTTAGAGTATGAGCAAAAAAATTCTCGTCTGTCCGGTCTGTCAGTCCACAGACGTGGAACTCGACATGGGTGGCTACACAGGAAAATATTACTGTAAGAATTGCGGATACGTCGGGAGCTACATCTTGGAAATGACCGAGAGCGAATACAAGGAAATGATCGAGGGAGAGAAGGAGTTGAGAAAGAGAGACTGGTCTTAACATTTTTGAGAAAAATCTCAAAAATTATATATCAGGCGAGTTGAAACTGCGAGTATGGGCTTCATCATTTACAGCGAAAACAGAGCCGCGATAAGTTACCCCGCCGAAGACATAAACAAAGAGAAGATAAACCTGCTGATGAGAAACGGGGACGAAGTGAGAATTGCGATGCCGTGGAGAATGATAAAGGAGCTCGGATTAAACTCGTTCAAATTCAAAGACAAAAATTTAATTTCTGTGGATCTGAACGGAGACCTTTCGGCTTCGGGGAGGTTAAAAGCCATAAAAAAGATTCTTTCCGGAGAGGTCGACGACTTTACGTTCCCGGGAAAAATTCTGATAGAAGAAGTAAAGGAAAACGGAGTTATTGAAAGACCCGGATTCGGTGAAGCGGCAATTGATCTTGCGAAAATGATCGGAAAATCTCCAGTAGCCGTTTACGCTTTTTTGCTAAACGAAGATGGTGAGTTCGCAGATAGAAATTACGCTTTAAGGTTCGCGAAGGAGAACGGCTTAAAGGCGTTCTCGATAAAAGACCTTATCTCGAAGAGGTTGAAAGAAGAAAAGGCAGTCAAAAGAGTCGTCGAAACGCGACTACCGACCAAGTTTTACGGCGAGTTCAAAGCAATCGGTTACGAGACGCCGATAGGAGAGGTCGTAGCTCTCGTCAGAGGAGAAGACCTCGAGGAGTGCGTCGTTAGAGTTCACTCCGAATGTCTGACGGGCGACGTATTCCACTCCCTTCGGTGCGACTGCGGAGAACAGCTCGAAAAAGCTCTGAAAAAAATAGATAGCGAAGGAAAAGGCGTTCTGATATACATGAAAGGTCACGAGGGGAGAGGAATAGGCTTAATAAACAAGCTGATGGCGTACAAGCTTCAGGACGAGGGGAAAGATACCGTCGAAGCGAACATCCTCCTCGGATTCCCGCCGGACATGAGGAGCTACGGAATAGCCGCTCAAATACTCATGGATTTGGGCGTGAAGAAAGTTCGGCTGATGACAAACAACCCGGAAAAGATAGAAGAGCTGAAGGTATACGGCTTCGAAGTCGTGCGAGAGCCGATAGAAGTTAAACCGAGCGAAGAGAACATAAACTACCTGAAGACCAAGAAAGAGAAACTCGGACATTTCATCTGCATTAACGATTAGACCACGATATGTAATTGCAGAGAGGACAGAATTCCCAGCTCTTACCCTTCTTCGGCCTTATCTTTACTATTTTCATCCCGTGCTCCTTACAGCTCTTCGAGGTTACGTAAAGCGAACCCTTCTGAGGTAAAGGCATCGAGAACCTGCACTCCGGATAGTTCTCGCAGCCTACGAACCTGCCTTTCGCCTTTTTTATGACGAGGTCTCCTCCACACTCCGGACACTTCCCGATTACTTTGTCCTTCTTGATCCCCTCTCCAAGGAGTTTCGAGAGTTCGTCGACGTTTACGCTTTCGAGAACCTTTTCGAGAAATTCAACGGACTCAGCTATAACGTCCTTTGGCTCAAGTTTGCCCTCTTCTATCTTGTTCATATCCTTTTCGAGCTTGGCAGTCATGTCCGGCAGTGTTATCGGCTCGTAGAGTCTCTTAAGAGCTTCTACTACAGAAAAGGCCACTTCCGTTGGCTTCAAAGGATTTCCGCTGACGTATCCTCTGTTGTATAACTTCCTAATGATTTCGTGTCTCGTCGACTTCGTCCCGAGGTTCAGCTTCTCCATGAGTTTTATCAGTGAGCTCGTGCTGTACCTCGAAGGTGGCTTCGTCTTCTTCTCGTGAAGTTTCTTGGAGAGTAGCTTCAACCTCTCTCCGACGGTCAGCTTCGGGAGGTAACTCTCCTCGGTCTTGCTGTAAATGTATATTTCCCTCCACCCTCCTTTCACAAGTTCTTTACCAGCAGCCATCAGTTTTTCCCCGCCAGACACTATTTCCGCCTTTCTAACCTTCCAGACTGCATCCGGTGCGAGGGTCGCTAAGAACCTCCTCACCACGAGCTCGTATATCTTCCACTCGTCTTTGCTAAGGTCCTTCCTGCTCGCGACGGCAGTCGGATGTATCGGCGGATGATCTTTCGTTTCTTTACTTCCCTTAGACGGTTTCATCTCTTCAAGAGCGATCTTAGCCTCTCTGTGAAATTCTGAATCCAAAAACATCCTGACGAGTTTTTTAAGGTTGAGCGTTTCCGGATAAACGGTGTTATCTGTCCTCGGATAAGAAATGTACCCGTTTATGTAAAGGTTCTCGGCTATCGACATTGCTTTGTCTGGCGGCATGAACTTCGACGCTTCTTTAAGAAACTCGGTCGTGTTGAACGGAGTCGGTTTTTTCTCTACTCTCTCTTTTTCTTCGAACTTCTCTACCACACCGTCCCCAATTCGCGCGTAAACTTCCTTAGCCTCTTCTTCATCCCAGAACCTCTTCACGTGCTTCGCTTCGACGCCCTTTTCGAATTTCGCCGTAATTTCCCAATACGGTTCGGGCTTAAACTCCCTTATCTCCTTTTCCCTATCGACGACAATTCTGAGCGTCGGAGACTGAACTCTCCCCGCAGAGAGAAAATCTCTACCGAGCCTTCCGGAAGACAGGGAGATTAACCTCGTTAAAATAGCTCCCCAGAGCAGGTCTATTATCTGCCTCGTCTCCGCCGCTTTGGCGAGGTTCACGTTTATCTTGCCCGGACTCGAGAAAGCCTTTCTTATCTCTTCCGGAGTTATCGACGAAAACCTGACTCTATCGATTTTAACGTCCGGATTCACTTTTTTAATTATTCTCGCAGCCTCGAGTCCTATGAGTTCTCCCTCTCTGTCGTAGTCGGTAGCGATGGTAACTCTGTTCGCCTCCCTACCCAACTCTTCGAGAAGGCGCACTATTGATCTCTCTTTAACCACTCTCACTATTTTCGCGCGAAGCAACGACTTCAGTTCGACTTTCTTCCAGTCGTTGTACTCTTTCGGAAAGTCGTATTCGACCACATGACCCTTTAAACCGATGACGCAGGTATCATCGTGAACGTAGTAATTTACGCCGTATTTTCTTTTAACCTGAACTTTTCCGAAGAGTATCTGAGCGATCCTCCTCGCTGCTTGGTTTTTCTCCGTTACTATGAGCCACACGCAACAGTTATCTTTACGCCGATATATTAAGACTTTGTGAAAATACGGTTCGAAGTCAAGGAGACCGGAAAGCCTCTAAAAGGTTACCTCGTAGCTTCGGGGAAAGTTTTCAAAGTGGATGGCGTCGTCGATGTTCCTGAAGACGTCCTCAAAAACGGTTTCCTCTTTAAAGGTATTTACAACGGCGTAGAGTTCGAATACAGGTTTGACGAGCCTTATTCCTACGTTAAACTTTCAGAAAAAGAGTTGCTTTACGAAGCGACGTCTCTCGACTTAAAACTCGTCGAACAGCTGATTTTTTCCAAAATAAACGATTTCAGAGAAAAGAGCGGACTCAGGAAGCTCAGGTGGAGCGAGAAGGTCGCAAATGTCTCGAGAGAGAAAAGCAAGCTTATCTCAAAAAAGTTCGAACACGACGTCGACGGAAAGAGCGCTTTCAAAATGCTGAGGGAAAGAGGAGTTTACTTCCTGACGGTCGGAGAAAACATCTACAGAATCTCAGGATTGACTTCCGCGGCAGACGAAGACTTCGTGGCTGAGAGGTGTGT
>CAYXDX010000077.1:0-7119 GCA_964463865.1 uncultured archaeon
GCTCTGCAGTATAATCTTCCATGCGGAAAAAAGTGAGACGTCTGGGTTTAAAAACTGTTGGTTTCGCTCAGAGGAACATCTGTTTCGGCGGTTGTTTGACGGGTTTTTTGAGCTTTGAGACAGCTTCCACCATGTCCTGGGTTGTGACAACATCCCTACCTTCTATTATCGCCTTGTGGAGCGACGACTTTATGACCTTCTCGACGAGGTCTCTTCCAGAAAGACCTTCCGTCACCTTCGCTATTTCGTCGAGGTTCACGTCGACCTTAAGCGGAAAGTCGGAGAGGTTTTTCAGAAGGATCTCCCTTCTCTCGGAGAAATTCGGAAGCGAGAACTCGATCTCTTCTTCGAACCTGCTCCTTATCGAGGGGTCGAGGAACTCGACCCTGTTCGTCGCGGCTATCGTGCAGATTCCCTCTCTTTTCTCGATTCCGTCCAACTCCGTCAGCAGGGCGTTTACTATTTCGCTGACGTCCCCCCTCAGGTCTTGGTAGCTTCTGTCCAGCGCTATCGAATCGAACTCGTCGAGGAAAACTATGCAGGGTGCCATTTGCTTGGCCTTCTCGTAAAGTTCGTGAATTTTCCTCGCCCCTTCTCCGACGTGCTCTCCTATGAGTTTGGTGGACTTAACTGACAGAAACGGAACCTTTGCCTCGTTTGCCAGAGCTTTGGCCATCATCGTTTTGCCGGTTCCGGGAGGTCCGTAAAAGAGGACGTTTTTCGGAGCCCACTTTCCGAATTTTTCTGGATCCTTTAAGTATTCGAGAATTATCCTGACTTTTCTCTTCGCTTCCTCCTGTCCGACGACGTCTTCGAGCCTGACGTCTTTTACTATCTCGGTAACTATGTCTCGTGAGGTGTTTTCGACGACTATTATCGTGTTCTCCCCGATGTATCCGCTTTCAGGTTCACAACTCTTAACTTCAAAAGCGAAGTCGGGAAACAGGCGGTAATCGAAGAGCATTTTACCCTTCGAAACGAACTCCCCCTTCCACTGATCTTTCGCATACCTGTCGAATACCTTTGGATTGTCCACTACCGGATACTCGTGATAACTCGCCTTGAGGGGGTAACCTAAGGGTTTGAGTATGAGGTATCTGACCTCTCCCCTTCTTCTTTCGGCTTCCATCGTAATGGATAAGTATTTTTAGTCTATTAATAACCTTTGCTATCATGAGATTGTTCGTCGCCGTCGACATTAGCGACGATCTCAGGGATAAAATTGAGGGGGTTTTGAGGAGGATTTCAGACGTTGGAGGGGTGAAAGCCGTCGAAAAAGAGAACCTTCACATCACGTTAAAGTTCATCGGAGAAGTCAGCGAGGCGAGAGCTGTTGCAATCGCGGAGGCGTTAAAGAAAGTCGAGTTCGAACCGTTTAACATTTACCTTCGCGGATTCGGATTCTTCCCGAACGAAAGAAGTCCGAGGGTGGCGTGGATAGGCGTTCGCGAAGGAGAGGAGGAGTTGAGGAAGCTCGCTCTTGAGGTAAACTCCGTTTTGAAGAAGCTTGGATTCAAGCAAGAGGAAAACTTCAAGGGGCACGTAACGATTGCGAGGATCAAGAGGCCGGAAGGTAGGGACAGGATTCTCAAAATACTCTCGGAACTCGATGATGACTTCGGCGAGATGGCTGTAAGGTCGTTCAAGCTGAAGAAGAGCACTTTGACGCCGAAGGGTCCGATTTACGAAGACGTCGAAGTTTACGGTGTCGGAGATGAAGGAGGTCATTGAGAGGGTCAAGAGAGACGTCGTTCCGAGTGAAGAGCTCAGAGAGAAAGCGACGCGATCCTCGAAAGTTTTGGAGGAGCGATTGAAGAGAGAACTCGAGAAGTATCCGGACTTGGAGTTCAGGTTCCTCGGAAGCTTTGCAAGAGACACCTGGCTACCCGAGAGTCTCGAGATAGACGTTTTTATACTCTTTCCGGAGAACTACAGCGAGGAGGAACTCGAAAAAATCGGACTCGAAATAGGGACGAAGGTTCTCGACAAATACGAGTTCAGATACGCCGCGCATCCGTATGTGCACGGAGAGGTTCTCGGAGTCGAAGTTGACGTGGTTCCGTGCTACAAGCTGAAGAGTCCGGAAAGGATCAGGAGCGCCGTGGACAGAACGCCCTTCCACCACGAGTGGCTAAAAGACAGGATAAAGGGTAAAGAAAACGACGTGAGAGTCCTCAAGAGGTTCTTAAAAGCGTCTAACCTGTATGGAGCAGAATACAAGGTCAGGGGGTTTTCTGGCTACCTGTGTGAGCTGCTCATAGTGTTCTACGGTAGCTTCGAGAACCTCGTCAAAAACGCGGTAAACTGGAGGAGAGACCTCGTAATAGACGTAGCTAACGGGAAAGTTTACAGAAAGAAGGGTCTGAAGAACATTTTCGTCGTCGATCCAGTAGATGAAAAGAGAAACGTGGCGGCAAACCTGAGCGTCGACAACCTCGCGAGGTTCGTCGAGAAGTGCAGACTCTTTCTGAAAAACCCGTCGCTGGAATTCTTCTACCCTCCGGAAAGGAAGGTGGACGAAGAGAAGATCGTTAGAGAACTCGATGAGAGGTTCGTCTACGCGGTGAGCTTCGAGAAACCGGACGTTGTCGACGACAACCTGTATCCACAACTTGAGAGGGCGTGCAGGAAGATTAAGGAGTTTCTCGAAAACGAGGATTTCAGGGTTATCAACGCGAGTTACTTCGTCGTCGATAGCACATGCTACATCCTGATCGAGACGGAGTTCGAAAGGCTCGGCAAGGTTAAAAAGCATCTTGGACCTCCTTTCGAAATTTACGAGCATTCCATGAGGTTTATTGAAAAGCGAAGAGAATACGACCGCTTTTTCGAGAACGGATACTACGCGACGTTCGTAAAAAGAAAATACGCGACGGTAATCGAGGCGATAGAGGGTTGCATAAGGGAGAGGTGGAAAACCCTCGGAGCGGACGTCGGAGAGAGGATAAGGCATGCCAAAGTTGAGAGGTTGAAGGGGGCTGGAAACCTCAAGGAATATATATGGGATTTTCTGAAGCTAAAAACATGAGAGTCACTTTTCTCGGGACCGGTGTGGCCGTGCCGGTTTCAAACAAGGCTCAAAGCAGTATCCTCATCGAAGACGATAAGGTCGTCTTAATAGACTGCGGTTTCGGGTGCATGGTCAGAATGGAGCAAGCGGGAATTGGGCCAGAAGAGATAGACGCCGTCCTCATAACCCACGCTCACTCAGACCACGTCGGGGAGTTCGTGGGAATACTGAAAGCGAGGTGGCTGCTCGGAGCGAAGAAGCTGAGAGTTTACGCTCCGGAGGGATTCGACCACTACGTCGAAGCCGTCCTCGAGAGCTACCCATACCTGAGGAGGAAGCTCAGCTTTGAGGTGTCGACAGACAAGACCTTCAGAATCGGCTCGCTCAGGGTGGAGGTCAGGGAGGCTAAGCACTCCGTGAAAGCGAACGCGTATAAAGTTGAAGACCTATTGGTAAGCGGGGATACGAGGAGCTTTCCGGAGCTTTACGAGGACGTGAGCGTTACAGTCCACGAGATGTCTCTGAATTTCGGGTATCCGGCCGTGGATCACACAACGCCCGAGAACTTCGCGGAGAACGTTAGCGTCAGCAAAGCGTTCTTGGTTCACATGTACAGAGAAGCTTACGAGAACAGGGGGGAGATAAAGAGATTTTTGGAAAAGAGAGGGATAGAAGTTGAGTTTCCGGACGATCTTCAGAGCTTTGACCTTTAGCCTCGCAATTACGCTCCTGATCTTTACCTGCTCTGCCGCGGTCATAGAGGGTAAAATATACTCGTGGGAAACGTTTGAACCGTTGTCGAACGTCATAGTGGAGATAAACACGACGCCTCCTCAGAAGATCCTGAGTAAGGACGGCAGTTACTCGTTTAACGTCTCGCCTGGTAATTACGTGATAAGGGCCCTCTACTACAGAAACGGAGAGCTATTGATGAAGGCGGAGGAGAACATAACCGTCGAAAGAGAGGGAACTTACAGGATCGACATTCTTTTAACCCCGGTGATAAAGTTCGAAGAGGTAAACCTCGAGAACGTGAGTTTCGAGGACGTGGAAGTGAAGAGCTACGGGTATTATCCGGTAATCGCGCTGATAGTCCTGATAACGTTTTTCACGGCGTTCTTCATTTTGAGGGTCGTTAAAACGGATAGCGTCGACGAAGACCTGCCTGAAGATTTGAAAAAAGTCCTGGAAGAGATCGAGAGGTCCGGTGGGAGGATAACTCAGAAGGAGCTCAGAGAGAAGTTGAAAGTGAGTGAAGCGAAGCTCAGCTTGATGCTCACAGATCTCGAAAGACGGGGGATGATAGAGAAGTTCAAAAAGGGTCGGGGAAACGTCATATTTCTGAAGAAATAATCCTCACGACCTCTCTGTATATCTCGGCACACCTGAAAATTTCGTCGATGTATACGAACTCGTCGTCGGAGTGCAGGTTTTCGCCCTTCGGTCCGAGGTAGAGTGCAGGGATCCCTCTTTTTCTCGCGTGCCTTATGTCCCCAACGCCGAGCGACACGGTAGCTTTCGGATAAATTCCGGCTTTTTGAATCGCTCTCTTTACCCAGTTGAATAGCTTGAGGTCTTCCTCGATGCTTACTTCGTCGAACGAAATCCCGTAGGGCTTTAAAACTCCCTGAACGACGAACTCTACGTCGTCTCTAACGATCTTCGAGAACACTTCGGTCTCGTCTATCCAGGGCATCAGCCTGACGTCAGCCCTTATCTCGCACCTGTCCGCGACGACATTCGTCTTTACTCCTCCGCTGATAATCGCGGGATTAAAAGCTGCAAAACCCTTTCCCCGAATCTCTACTCTGGTATCGAGCAACCTTTCGAGGTCTTTTTTCTTGTCCTCGTTTATCGTCTCGAAAAATTCTACGACCTCGCATATTAGCTTGGAAGCCTTGTATATTGCTCCTTTTTTCACGTCTGCAGAGGCCGTGTGGCCCGAAATACCTCGAACGACGATGTCTAATAGGAACACTTTTGCCTGTGCGACGCCTATGCTGTCGCTACCGAACGGCTCCGAGACGATCACGTAGTCTGCTCGCTCTTTTTCCAGCACGTAATCGAGTCCGAGCTTTCCACCCACCTCTTCGTCGGCCGTGAAGCTGAGCTTTACTTTCACGTTTTCCGGCTCGAAGTCGTCGAAAGCGTAAATTAGAGAGACCGCACAACCCTTCGCGTCGCAGCTACCCCTTCCGTAAACCTTTCCGTCTACGACGACCGGATTTAGGAACACGTCCTTAGATGGGACGGTGTCGAGGTGCGTGTTGAACATTATCGTTTTCTTGCCTTTTCCGATGCGAACGACGAGGTTCTCTTTTCCCTCGTCCGCCTCGTATACTTTCGTCTCGTAACTTGAAAAGATGCTCTCGATGAACTCCACAGCCTTACTCGTGTTGCCCGGAGGGTTTCTCGTGTCTATTTTTATGAGCTCTTCAAGGATCCTCACGTATTCTTTCCAGGATTTTCGAAATGTCATTCTCGCTCACTATCTCTATTTTAATTCCCGCGCTTTCGAGGTTTCTTCTCATACCCTCTCCAACGTGTTTCGCGAAAGCGACTTCAACCCCTTCCTTTTTTAAAAGGTCGGGTAACTGTCTGTGTCCCTTTCCTGGAACGTGCGGGTTCTCTATCAGCTTACTTTCCTTGCCGTCGCTGATGTAGATGAACCTGCTCTTTCCGAAGTGTTTCGAAACTTTAACGCCGTCATCCGTGGGGATTGCGACTTTCATGAATATTAGTCTCGGGGAGAACGTTAAAGGTCTTTCGACTTAGAGAGTTTCGGGATCATTTCCGAGAATCGCCGTCCACCACCACCTCGCCATGTCTACGAGGTCTCTGCTGAACATTCCCGAAAGTCGATACTCGCCGTTTCTTATCGCGATCATCCCGGCTCCGAGCAGTTTGTTCCTCATGGCGTAAAACGAGGACCTGTTCATCTCAAGCTCCTTCATTACCTCTTCCCACTCCTCCACTCTCAACGGCTTTCCGGCCTTCTGCCTCTCCTCGACTATCGTGATGAACTTCATCGCCTTTAGCGCGACGTCTTCCTTCCTGAAGATCCTCCTCATAAGCTCAAGAAACGGATTTTTCGACTGGGAAATCCTCGCGTTTGCGGAACTTCTCACTATTATCGACGTCGCAGTTTTTGGAGCGTCGCTTACCTTCATGAATTCACATCACTCGAAAAAAGTTTTAAAGCTAACCCTCGGAAGGTTTCCGTAATGATCATAGCAGTGCCCAACAAGGGCAGGTTGAGTGCTCCGGCACTCGAAATGCTCAGAGAGGCGGGGATAAAAGTCGAGTCCGAGAATAGGAGGTTGATAGCTGAAACGAACAACAAGAACATTAAAGTCCTCTTCACGAGAGCGAAGGACATCCCCGAATACGTATATATGAACGCCGCTCAGGCTGGAATAACGGGATACGACATAGTCGTCGAGTCCGGATTCGACGTCGAAGTCGTTTTAAAGCTCGGATTCGGTAAAGCTAAGCTCGTCGTCGCTGCGCCGAGTAATTCCGGGATAAAAAGTTTGAGAGATCTGGAAGGAAAGAGGGTGGCGACAGAATTCGAAAACATAGCCAAGAAGTTCTTCTCGGAGAAGGGGATTAACGTGGAGATAATTAAGGTCAGTGGAGCCTGCGAAAACGCTCCGGCAATAGGCGTTGCCGAAGCAATTCTCGACCTGACATCTACTGGAACGACGCTTAGAATGAACGGGCTGGAGGTCGTGGAGGAAGTTTTAGAAACTGAGGCTGTGCTAATCGTGAACAAAAACGAAATCGACAACTTCCACGTCAAGGCACTCATAACGGCTTTTCAGAGTGTGATAAACGCGAGAGGCATGGTTTACCTGATGATGAACGTTCACGAGAGTAAGCTCGAAGACGTGAAGAGGATAGCGCCCGGACTAAAGGGTCCGACGATAATGAAAGTCGACGCCGACGGAATGATGGCAGTCCACGTCGTCATCCACGAGGACAGGTTGCTTGAAGTCGTCGAGGGGTTGAAGAGGATAGGGGCGAAAGACATCCTGATTCTCCCGATCCAGAGACTGATTTATTAAAACGAAATCGATTTATTTCTTCGAACGTATCTCTTTTCATGG
>CAYXDX010000078.1:0-7062 GCA_964463865.1 uncultured archaeon
GAGGTAACGTCGGAGGCATAAAAGAGGGGAAGGGGGGCATGGGGATAATAGTTTGCAGGGGGAAGATCGTGGCGATGTTCACCAAAAACAAAGTAAGGGCTGCTCCGATCAAGTTCAACCTGAGAAACTTGTCCGAAGATGTCGAGGGAATTATCGTGAACAGCGGGAACGCTAACGCGTTCACGGGAGAGGAAGGCGTAAAAAAGGCGGAAAAAATGGCCGAGTTTCTGGCAAAAAAGCTCGGGTGCGAAAAGAGTAAAATTGCGGTCGCGTCCACCGGAGTCATAGGAGAACAGCTGGACTTGGATGTCGTTCTAAGCTTAGCAGAGCGCGTCTACCAGAACCTCGGAAGCGACGAAGATTCCGCTCTCTCCTTCGCAAGAGCGATTATGACGACTGACAGATACCCGAAAATGAGCTACACAGAAGCTCGCGGAGTTAAGGTTGCCGGAATAGCCAAAGGAGCCGGAATGATCGCTCCGAACATGGCCACCATGCTGGCGTTCATCATCACGAACGCGAAGATGTCCGTTGACGACATGAGAAAAGCGCTGAAAAAAGCTGTAGATCGCTCTTTTAACGTCGCGGTCGTGGACGGAGACACTTCCACCAACGACAGCGTCTTCCTAATCTCTACTGGAGAGGTCGAAGCCGAGCAGAAACTTTTCGAGGAGCTACTGACTCGAGTTTGCGTAGATCTCGCGAGGCAAATAGTTAGGGACGGAGAAGGTGCGAGGAAGCTCATAACGTTCAGAGTAAAAGGAGCCGTAAGCGACGAGGAGGCTTTCAGAGCGGCAAAAACCGTGGCGAGCTCGTTACTGGTAAAGACCGCATTTTTCGGTGAAGATCCGAACTTTGGAAGGATCGTGGCAGCTCTCGGAAGAGCTGGAGTAGAAATGGACGAGAACATCTCGATTTCGTTCGTCAGTCCGAACGGTGAGGCGAAAGTAGTCGAAAGGGGAAGAGTCGTGATCGACGTAGAGGTGGCGAAAAGAGTTATATCCTCGGACGAGGTTGAAGTTGTAATCGACCTTCACAAAGGCGACGGAGAGGGGTTCGCTTTCGGGTGCGACCTCGGTTACGAATACGTCAGGATAAATTCGGAGTATACGACATGAGGCACATCATAATAGGAGGAGGTAGGGTAGGTCGAAACCTTGCAAAGCTTCTTGGCAGAGACTACTTGATAGTGGAGAAAGACGAAAGAACTTATAGAGAGCTCATCAAAAACGGGTTCAACGCCGTTCTTGGAGACGCGACTGACGAAAGTCTGCTCAGGAGGTTGCCGATTGAAGGGGCCAAAGTTATCCTCGCAACGAACGACGACGCTACGAACCTCGCAGTGGCGAGCATGGTCAAAAAGCTGGGCGCTGAGGAGATCATCGCGAGAGTCGAAGACGGCGAGAAGGTCGAAGACTACCTGAAAGCTGGAGTGAGGGCTGTCGCCTGCGAAAAAGTCGTCGCCTCCGAGTTGATGCACGAGATAACCGAGGGCAGAAAGAAGTATTTCGAAGTTTCAGTCACCGAAGACAACTTCGCCGGTCGAAAGCTTTCGGAAATAAGCATCGGTGAAGGTTGCACGGTGGTCGTCGTTTTCAGGAGTGGGATGGCGTTCAAGCCTTCTCCCGACTTGAAGCTCAAATCTGGAGACGTTCTCGGAATTATATGCGGTAAGGAGATAAGAGCCACTAAAAAGCCGTTCGAGGAAATACTCGTGGTGATCACCGATCCAAAGAGAGCTGAAGAAACGATCTCAGAAGCGAAAATGATCGCGGAAAGATTTGATGCTGAGCTCATATACCTCTACAAGTCGAAGGGGACACTGTCGTGCAGCGTAGTCGCGAAAAATTTCGAAGAATTGGACGTAAACGAGGCGATAGACGTAATAGACGCTTTCGAGGGGAAAGTCGACCTCGTGGTAACCAACGTTATGAAAGAAAAAGTCCCGGCGCTCAAAATCTTGGAGAGGTTTCCGGTCGTTTTTGCGAAAGGCAAGAAAGATTACGGGAAAATTCTTGTGATCGTCAACACTTCGAAGCCTGAAAAACTCTTAACCTACGCATCGGCTTTGTCGAACTTTTTCGGAGATTCGACGGTAATGTTCCTCGACAAGGAACAGCTCAAGTCCTCGTCTTCGCTGATTGAGAGTCCAAAAGTAAAAACCACGGTCGCCTCGCACAATCCGTTAGTCGAGGTGATCAAAGAAGTAAAGGAGGGCTACGACCTCGTAGTCTTTTCCGCAAGAAACGACGTCGGAAACCTCAGCGAGTCCGTTCTCTGGAAGATAATAATGGACACGAAGTCCTCGGTCATGGTGGTCGAATGAACGACTTCGTCGCCGTGGTCTTAATATCGGGCTTAGCCTTTGCCTCTCCGCTGATAGCGGAAAGAATAAGGTTGCCAGCAGTTATAGTGGAGATTCTTTTCGGGATGGTTTTAGCGGCGATAGTGTCCAACATCCTCAGCTTCGAGTGGTTCGAATTCTTGGCGCTGCTCGGACTGATTTTCCTCATGTTCCTCTCCGGACTCGAAATCGATTTTTCGGTGCTGGAAAAGAGAAGAGACATTTTCTGGTTCTCCCTCGCATACATTCTCGGAAGTTTCCTCATCTCATACCTCGCGACGGTAACGCTAAAGCTCCACGTGATTTACGCAGTCTTCCTAACGAACGTCTCGCTCGGTCTCGTGGTTCCGGTTCTGAAAGAAAAGAGGATGTTACAAACGGATTTCGGACAGAGCATACTCATAACGACGTTCCTGACGGACTTCCTTACGATGACGCTCCTCTCCGGAATTATCATTTACGAGAAGTTCGAGAGCGTTTCGGTCGAGTTCGTTCTTTCTTTCGGAATACTCGTGCTATACGCCCTTTCCCATTACCTCGGCGAAAGGCTGATATGGAGGTATCCGAAGTTCTTCGCGAGACTTTACGAAGACCCCATGGAACTCGGCGTCAGGGGTGCTTTTGCTTTGATGATTCTCTTCTCCGGTATAGCAGCACTTCTCGGTTCCGAATCTATTCTTGGAGCCTTTCTTTCAGGGGTTCTGGTATCCGCGGTGTTGAGAGGTGGGGGTAGTCTGGGAGAAAAACTTGGCGCGGTCGGTTACGGCATATTCATACCGATATTCTTCCTCAAAGCCGGAGCTGACCTATACGCGTCCATAAGCTCTGTAGACGTGTCTTTCGTTGCAGCCCTCGTCGTTTTCGCGTTCCTCACCAAGATAGTTCCGTCGTTTGTGTTTTTCGAAAAGTTCGGCGTTAAGGAGGGCCTAAAAGTTGGAATCCTTCAGGTGTCGAAACTCAGCCTTACCGTCGCAGGAGCCGAAATCGCGAGAAGTGCCGGAATAATAAGCGACTCGGAAGCTGCTAACGTGATATTCTTCACGCTCGTAACGGGAATACTCGCACCCACCATGTTCAGGATGGTGATGTCGAAATGAAGATTGCCGTGATCGGAGCCGGACTGTCGGGATTGAACGCGGCGAGAATATTGTCGGAATACGCTGATGTCGTCGTGTTCGAGAAGAATTCGGTGGGTGGTCTGCTCTCGTCTGTTTGCGAGGATTACTGCATAGAGAAGTTCTACCACCACTGCTTCAGAGGGGACGAATACCTGATAGAGCTTATAAACGATCTCGGACTCTCGTCCAAACTTGTATGGAAAGTTGTCAGAGTCGGTCAGGAGCTAAACGGTAAGATCTACCCCTTAAACACGCCCTTAGAAATTCTGAGATATCCAGGCATGAGCCTGATAGAAAAAGTCAAACTCGCGAAGTTCACAGTAACATCCAGAAACAGAGACTACAGAAACTACGACGACGTGGGCGTCGTGGACGGGATTAAGAAAGAACTCGGAGAGTCTTTGCTCGACAAATTCTTCCTGCCTCTCCTAAAGTCGAAGTTCGGAGAGAACTATCAGGAGGTCAGCTACGCCTGGCTCCTCGCGAGGGTTTCCATAAGGAGTAACAGAAAACTCACCGGAGAGGAGCTCGGCTACCTCAAGGGCGGATTTCAGGCGTTAATAGACAGGTTGTCCGAGGGTTTGGCGATTAAATTCGAGAGTGCGAAGATCAATAAGAGCGGTCGGTGGGAGGTAAACGGCGAAAAGTTCGACGCGCTCGTGTTTACGGGACCGCTCCCAGAACTCGGCGACCTTCGGAGAAAACTCGGGATAGAGAGCGTGAAATACCAGAGCAGTATCTGTTGCATACTGACGTCCGAGAGTCCAATTACCGAAGACATTTACTGGACGAACTTCCACGACGCTCCGTTTGGAGCGATGATAGAGCACACGAACTTCATGCCCGTAGAAGATTACGGGGAGTATATAACGTACCTCGCGAGCTACACGACTCCGGACAAGCTTTACGAAAAAAGCGACGAGGAGCTGAAAAAATTGTGCGTTTCTTACCTGAAAAGGCTTGGATTCGACGAAAAAGATCTAAGAAAATTCTTAGTGTTCCGGGCGAAGTTTAGCGGACCCATATACGAGAGAGGATACCTCAGAAAAATCACCCCATACAAAGTCGCCGAAGGGTTCTACGTCGCCGGAATGACGTCCGAAGCTAACTACCCGGAAAGGAGCATGAACGGTAGCCTCCTTGCGGGAAAAAGAGTTGCCGAGAAAATTATAAGAGACCTTCTCTCTTAGCTATTTCGAACTCCAGATCCAGTTCGGTTTTTATTCCGAGTTCGTTCAACCTGCTGTTGGCCTCGTGTATGCTTCTCGATCCCTCAACGAACCTCGCGAGGATCTTGTCGTAAACCTTCTTGAGCTCCAGGTAGAATATCAGGGAATTCAATATGGAAACGCCGATTTTAACCTCTCCCCAGAACAGGTATTCGCCAAAGTAACCCTTAGCCGCGAGTAACGGTATCTTGGACGACTCCGTCTCGACGGAGAAAACGAATTTTTCGAGCTTTTCGTCGTGTTCGACCGCGCTGACTCCGAGCAGTGCGTCGTTCGATTCGGAAAGATACCTTTCTATCTCTTCTCTTGCCAGCTCTCCGTCGCTCCCAAACCCAACCACGGCCAGGACTGTCTCAAAACTTTTTAATGACGCTAAAGCGATGGCATCTGCGAGGGGACTCGTTAAATTTTTCTCGACGCCTCTCGCAAGAGAGTCGCCTCCGGCGTCTACAGCGATTATCAAATCCACGTTCTCGTCTTCGACGAACTCTTTAATGGACTCCTTCAGCGGCTCGTCTCCCTTCGTTATGTCCACTGCGAGCACCTTTTCGTTTAAAAACCTCGCGACCTTGGAACAGATGAGTTCGACGCCGTTTACTTTCTCCCCTCCACTAAGCCACCCGAGACAGTCGTTATACCTAACAACGCCTTCTATCTCCTCTATCGAGGTCGGCCCGGGCTTCCTGTCTCTTCTTATTCTCTCCCACACGACTCCACCGAGGACGCAATCCACGTCAAACCTCTCCGCTAACTTTTTAACGTAAATCGTGCTTACGACGTCGCCTCCTCCCCCTATACCGAGTATCAGCACTTTATCCACGCTCTTCAGTAAGTCGATGATCTTCATGGGGCGAAAATCGTCAGCACACCTTAAAACTGTAACGACCTTATTTTAATAACCATTATCATTTTTAGTTATTCGTATAAATATAAAAGCCGATTAAATATACTGATCAGTTCAACAATTCTTAAATATGTCTGATATTAGTCATACATTGTCGGACAAATGGTGACCTATAGGCACCCCATGGGTGACGGCGGGAAGGCGAGCGGAGGACGAATGTCCTCCGTTTAATTCCTCTACATCATTTACTTCAGGTGGACGAAATGAAAAAAATCTCGATCAGGCTGACGGAAAAGCAATACGAATTCCTCGAAAGACTCGTTATAAGCGGAGAATATGCAAACGTTAGCGAAGTTATTAGAGACGCTATTAGGCTCTTCATGAAGGTTAAAAGTAAGGAGATTTCCGAAATGGAGAAGTTAGAGGAGATGAAGTGGAAGGGGGAAAATGTATGAAGTCTTTTGTGAGTAAAGCCCAGATGTTTTATGCGGAAGAAAAAGTCGCAAAGAAAGAGGTTAGAGAGTTCGGAACGCCGAACATCTTCGTCGTAGGTTGTGGGGGCAGCGGAAACAACACGGTAAACAGACTGATGAAGATAGGAATAGACGGAGTAGAGACGATAGCGATCAACACCGACAGGCAGCATCTGGAAATGATAAGCGCGCACAAGAAAGTTCTTATCGGCAGAAGTATAACGCGAGGACTCGGAGCTGGAGGTTATCCAGAAGTCGGTAGAAAGGCTGCCGAAATGGCGAGGGGAACGCTCGAAGAGTTGCTGAGCGAGGCTGATCTGGTGTTCATCTGCGCAGGTCTCGGCGGAGGGACTGGAACAGGTTCAGCCCCAGTGGTGGCAGAGGTTGCGAAGAAACAGGGTGCGATAGTCATCGGCATGGTTCAGATGCCGTTCAGAGTAGAAAGAGCGAGGCTCAAAAAAGCTAAAGAGGGGTTGAGCGAGTTAGAAAAGCACTGCGACACCGTCGTCGTCCTCGACAACAACAAGCTCCTCGAATACGTCCCGAACCTTCCGATAGAACAGGCCTTCAGCGTGATGGATCAGATAGTGGCGGAAACGATAAGAGGGATTACCGACACGATAACGAAACCTTCGCTCATGAACATAGACTTCGCCGACGTGAAAGCCGTGATGGGGCACGGTGGAATTGCTGTAATGCTCGTCGGAGAGTCGAAAGCACAGAACAAGGCTAAAGAAGTCGTCAGAGACTGCCTACAGCACCCGCTCCTTGAGGTCGACTACAGAGGTGCTACCGGAGCGCTCATACACATATCCGGAGGAAACGACTTAACAATCAGAGAGGCTGAGGAAATCGTCAAAAACCTGACGTTCGAAATTTCCGACGACGCTAACGTCATATGGGGTGCGAGAATTACCGACGAGCTCGAAGGCATAGTTAGAGTTACAGCGATAATGACGGGCGTAAAGACGAGGAGACTCTTCAGCGAAGAAGAGGAATACTACTACTCACCACCGAGGGTTCAGAAGCAGGAATACGAGAGGAGAGACTACTA
>CAYXDX010000079.1:0-7001 GCA_964463865.1 uncultured archaeon
AAGTGGAGGTGCCCATAGAAAAAGTCAGAATAACGAGATCTCCTCCTTTCCCAGGTATACATGCTTTTGCAATTTATGAAAAAGGAAAAAAAATTATAATATCTCCGGTAGCTTACACTAACATAAACAAGGAGGGCAACATAACTCTTTACATAGGAATAGAGAAGGATGATCTTCCAGAAAAAGGGACAAATATTATTGTCGTCGTTGAAGTTTGGAGTGCAAATTCGAAAAAGCTTGCAGCAGATAGGGTGGTGATGGAATGGGGGTAAGACTCTTCCTTTCAATATTGCTCCTGCAAGCACTCGTTGCAAGTCTCGCTTTAGCCCAGCTCGTTCCGTACTTTCCAGCTTACCTTTACCCAAATTCTCCCTCTGATGGCGATCTGGTTGAAGTTTACGTGGAAAATTACAACGACTTAGCGAGTTTCGTAAAATTTAGGTGGATAAAAAACGGAGAAGTTGTTAGAGAATCCACGAAGAGTTTTTCTGGATCCACGACGGTTTTCGACTCTTACGTCGTCTCTCCCGGAGAGTGGAAGATTATTGCTTTAATTTATGACAGGAGTGACCCTCCGCAGCTAATAAACTTCACGGAAGTAACTTTCACTGTGGCTCAGGTGGAAGTAACTGAAACTCCTCTTCCCACACCAACGCCAACTTTGACGCCCACTCCAATTCCAACTCCTACACAAGCTGTAACTCCCACTCCCACGCCAACGCCTACGCCAACATCCACACAGACTCCAACACCAACCCCAACTCCTACTCCAACACCTGCGCCAACTTCCACGCCAACACCAACTCCTACCCCTACACAAACCCCAACTCCCACGCCGACACCAACGCCCACACCAACTCCAACCCCAACACCAACTCCCGCGCAGTCCACATCAGCACCGTCCTCGGGTGGTGGAGGAGCTGGAGGTGGCGGTGGAGCTCCGATAACGACCTCGACACAAACTCCCACTCCCACGCCAACGCCTACGCCAACTCCCACACCTTCATCCACACAGACTCCAACACCAACCCCAACTCCTACTCCAACACCTGCGCCAACTCAAACACGCGAGCATGAGCAAACGTACGTGCCTACGTTAACTCCGATGCCAGAAAAAACGGAAACTCCTAAGGTTAAGGAGACCGTTCAACCAAATGAGGAGACACCTCAAGAAATTGGCAGTGCAAAAAGGACACCTTCGTTTGGCGTACTGGAACTTTTCGCGTCTCTGGTCGTCGTCGTGCACTTTCTCAGGAGGAACCGCTAAACCTTTATACCTCGCCTACTTTCGAACAAGCACAGTCGTTTCGTCCAGCAGTGAAAGTTTTATATACCCTCCTATGATTAGCTCAAAGAAGGGAGGTGGATGAATAATGGCGAAGGAGAAGGAGCACATTAACGTTGCAATGATCGGACACGTCGACCACGGTAAGTCGACTCTGATAGGAAGGCTTTTGTACGACGCCGGTGAAATCCCGGAGCACATAATTGAGAAGTACAGGAAGGAGGCTCAGGAGAAAGGTAAGGCGACTTTCGAGTTCGCGTGGGTAATGGACAGGCTCAAGGAGGAAAGAGAGAGAGGTATTACCATCGACGTTGCTCACAGGAAGTTCGAGACCGACAAATACATAGTGACAATCGTGGACTGCCCAGGACACAGAGACTTCATCAAGAACATGATCACCGGAGCTTCTCAGGCCGACGCCGCAATTCTTGTAGTTGACGTCGTCGACTGTGTCCAGGCTCAGACGAAGGAGCACGTGTTCCTCGCGAGGACGCTCGGTATCAACCAGCTCATCGTCGCGATAAACAAGATGGACAGAGTCAACTACGACCAGAAGGCCTTCGAGAAGTGCAAGGAGCAGGTGGCGAAGTTGATAAAGCTCGTCGGTTACAAGCCGGACGAAGTTCCGTTCGTTCCCGTTTCCGCTTATTACGGAGACAACGTGTTCAAGAAGAGCGACAAGACTCCCTGGTACAACGGACCGACGATAAGAGAAGCTTTGGACCTGCTCAAGCCACCGGAGAAGCTCGTCGACAAGCCGCTCAGAATACCGATTCAGGACGTCTACTCGATCAGCGGTGTCGGAACCGTGCCAGTAGGAAGAGTCGAGAGCGGAGTGCTTAAGGTAGGAGACAAGGTCATCTTTGAACCGCCGGGCGTCGTCGGAGAAGTCAAGAGCATAGAGATGCACCACGAACCGCTCAAAGAGGCCTATCCGGGTGACAACATCGGATTCAACGTAAGAGGTGTTAGCAAGAACGACATCAGGAGAGGTGACGTAGCCGGACACGTCGACAACCCGCCGACCGTGGCTAAGGACTTCACGGCTCAGATCGTCGTCCTGCAGCACCCGACGGCAATAACTGTGGGATACACTCCAGTCGTGCACGCTCACACCGCTCAGGTTGCCTGCCAGTTCGTCGAGCTCCAGAAGAAGATCGACCCGAGGACTGGTCAGGTCAAGGAGGAGAACCCGCAGTTCCTGAAGACTGGTGATGCGGCAGTTGTGAAGCTCCAGCCGACGAGACCGATGGTCATCGAGAAGGTCAAGGACATTCCGCCGCTCGGCAGGTTTGCAGTGAGAGACATGGGTATGACGATCGCTGCCGGAATGGTCCTCGACATAACTCCGAGGAAGTAACCCTCTTCTACTATTTTTTGGGTGAAAGGTTATGCCGATAAAAGGATACAAGGCGAGAATCAGGCTCTCCGGATTGAATCCGAAGGACCTCGACAGGATCTGCAAGCAGATAAGAGAGATAGCCGAAAAGACTGGCGTGGAGATTTCCGGGCCCGTTCCTCTTCCGACGAAGAGGCTCGTGGTTCCGGTCAGAAAGTCTCCAGACGGAGAGGGCAGCGAGACATGGGACCACTGGGAAATGAGGATACACAAGAGGTTGATAGACATCGCCGCCGACGAAAGAGCTCTCAGGCAGATCATGAGGATTCAGATCCCGAAAGACGTGAACATTGAGATCGTGCTCGAAAGCTGAATGTTTTTAAAGGTAACTTTTCTCGGGACTTCTGGAACCGTTCCGAGCGTCGACAGGAATACTTCCTCTATTCTCATCAACTATTCTGGCTGTAAAATTCTTTTCGACTGCGGAGAGGGAACTCAGAGGCAGATGATGAAGGCCAAGACCGGGTTTAACTTGGAAGCCATTTTCATAACGCACCTCCACACGGATCACTTTATCGGCCTCTTTGGACTTCTTGAAACGCTCTCCTTGAACGGGAGGGTGAGGCCGCTGTCCGTATACTGTCCGAACCCTAACTTTTTGAGGAAGCTCTTCAGGGAATTCGGATACCACCACTTGGAGTTTCCGGTCAGGGTCGTCGGACTGAGAGACGGAGACTATGTCAGGTTCAACGGTTTCAAGGTCGTCGCGTTTAAGACCGAGCACATAGTGGAGAGCTTGGGATACGCGTTCGTCGAGGACGAGAGGAGGGGAAAGTTCAACGTCGAAAAAGCCAGGGAACTCGGAATTCCCCCCGGTCCGCTCTACTCGAAGCTCGCGAGGGGAGAGAGCGTAGTCTTCGACGGTAAAGTAATAACTCCGGACATGGTTCTCGGAGAAAAAAGGCCTGGGTGGAAAGTAGTTTACACCGGCGACACTGCTCCGACGGAGAGAATAGTCGAAATAAGTAGAAACGCCGACCTGCTAATTCACGACGCATCTTTCACGCTCGACTTAAAGGAGTGGGCTGAAGAAACGAAACACAGCACCGCCTACGACGCGGCTATCACTGCAAGAGACGCGAACGTCAAAAAACTCGTCCTGACTCACGTAAGTGCAAGGTATTCGAAGGAGCCGGATAAACTTCTTGAGGAGGCTAAAAGAGTTTTTGAAAACGTGTCGGTGGCGGAAGACTTCATGGAGCTGGAGTTAGAGAGGAATTAGTCTCGCGAGTGCAACTTCTATCTCCGAGTAAATTCCGGTCGCAAATAGGACGACGTAAGCGACTATTAAGTATCCGGAAATCTTCCTGATCTTTTTCTCGTATTTTGCGATCTTTTCCGAGCTGAACTTTCTTGGAGCGCTTACGACGACGGCGAGCGTCGAGGATATTCCTACTCCGTAGCTGAGCATCACGAGAGCTCCAACGCTCTTGCTCGTGGTTGCCGAGTAGCTCAACAGCGCTCCGACTATCGGTCCTATGCACGGAGACCAGATGAGTCCGAGGGAGAATCCGAGGATTAGAGGAGAGGAAAACCTGGAGAACTTTCCGGCAACTCTGCTCGAAAACGCCACGTATTTCTCGTAAAGTCTGTCGTCTATCATCAGAACCGCGAAGACGAGTAGGAGGATATATGATACGAATTTCGTCGATTCTAACGACGAAAAGCTTCCAGCAACGAATCCGAGTGCTGTGAACGTTGAGACCATTGTAAAAACTATCAGAAAAGTTTCGACGGGAGAAAACCTTCCCGCTGAAAATATCACTGGTATGAGGGGAAGAACGCAGGGGGAGAGAACGGAAATAACTCCTGCGGCAAACGCTAAGAGAAATTCTATCATATCTTGAGCTTTCTTCTGAGGTAACTGTCTATTACATCAGGTAGCTGTATGCCGTTTTCGGTAATGTTGAACTCGACAAGGTCGACCGGAACGTATTCCGACGCGCGTATAATCTTCACGAACCTTTTAACCTTCTCCTCGTTCCACTTCCTGACGAGCTCGATTATGTCCGAGAATATCAGGCTCACCGAAGTTTCCGTGTGCACGTCGTGGGCGTTTTTGACGAGCGTAAATATTCCGGATCCGCCTTCGCTTTCGACCCTCACGACTATGTTTCTCAGGAAGTGTATGAGCTTCTGCGGTGGGTGGTAGAGCAGTAAACCTGAAATAGAATCGAACGCGAGGAAGTAGTCGCTCTTAAGGTTGTCGAGAGCTTTTCCGATCGCGAGACTCACCTCGTTCAGGTTGAGCGGGTTGGAGACTATCAGGTCTTTTTGGGTGTGGGTCGGTTTTCTCTGCCAGGTGTGTGTGTCCACGATCCACAGGTCTATGTCTTTGAAAGTCTTTTCCACATCTTTCCTGACGAAGTCGGCGCTTCTCGTGGTGGTTATCCACAGAGCTTTGTCGAATTCGCTGAGGTATTTGTATATCATCCTCGTTTTTCCGGTTCCGGGCTCCCCTATAATGAGTATTGTGGACATTATACCGACCTCTACCAAAAATTTTAGTTGGTTGCTAATAAATTTTTCTTTCCCATGTGAAACTACATTTCCAGAAATTCTTTCAGTCTGTTCACTGCTTCTTTCAGTTTTTCCATCGAAGTTGCGTAGCTGATCCTTATCCAGTCTTTAAACTCCACTCCAAAAGCGCTTCCCGGAGTTACCGCAACTTTCTTTTCTCTTAGAAACTCCTCGCAAAAAGCTTCGCTGTCCTTTCCAATCTTGACAAACATGTAGAACGCACCTTTTGGCGGAGCGAACTCGAGACCAAGGTCGCTTAGAGCTTGAACGAGGTAGTCTCTCCTCCTCTTAAACTCGGCGACCATCTCTTTAAGAAAGCCGTGGTCACCTTTCAGAGCAGATAAACCGGCGTATTGGACGAACGTCGTCGGAGAGCTGACGCTGTGGGACTGGATTTTGTCCATCTCCCTTATTATCCACTCCGGAGCTGCAGCGTAGCCGAGCCTGAAGCCCGTCATGGAATACGTTTTCGAGAATCCGTTGATCGTGATAGTTCTGTCGAGCATGTCGTCGAAGGAGGCAAGGCTGTAGTGTTTGCCTTCGAAAATTATCTTCTCGTATATCTCATCGGAAAGGACGAAGACATCGTGATCCACGGCGAGGTCTCGAACTTTTTTCAGAAACACCTTCGAATATACGACGCCGAGCGGGTTGTTGGGCGTGTTTATGACTATCATCTTCGTCCTGCTCGTTATGTGCTCTTCGATCGGCGCATCCTCGAAACCCTCTTCATGTTTAACCCACACTGGCTTTCCTCCTGCAAGCAAAACGCAGGCTTCGTAGCTCACCCACGACGGGTCGAGGAGTATGACCTCGTCTCCTTCATCTATCAGAGACATCATCGCCTCGTATATCGCGTATTTCGCCCCGGGAGTAACTATTATGTTTTTCTCGGTAACGTCTATCCCGTTCTCCTCTCTCAGCTTCTCGGCTATCGCCGTGAGAAGCTCTGGGATACCTCTCGTCGGGGCGTATTTGGTTTTTCCTTCTTTCGCGGCCTTGCATACTGCCTCGATTATGTGGGGGGGAGTGGGAAAGTCTGGCTCGCCGACTCCGAGGTCTATAACGTCCTCCCCCTGCCTTTTCAACTCTTTGGCAAGAGAAGAAATTTTCATCGTGGCTGAAGGCTTAACAGCTTCAACCCTTCTGCTCCTCATATTCCCTCAACCTCTTAACGAGCTTTACCGCAGCCTCTACTGCCCTCTTAGCGTAATCAACCCTCTCGTGTGCCGCGAGTCTGCCCATTCCTGGACCGCTGATTCCGAGGGTAACTGGCTTACCGTATTCTATGCTGAGGTCCATTATCTTCCTCGCGGCATGTTGAGCAACCACTTCGTCGTGCTCGGTCTCACCCTCTATCACGCAGCCTATCGTGACTACGGCATCTACCTCTCCTTTTTCGAGCATCTTCTTCACAGCCAGAGGAATGTCGAAAGCTCCCGGGACTCTGATGACTTCGGAAACTTCAGCGCCAAGAAACTCCGCGTGCTCCTTTGCGAGAATTTCCATCATGTAGGTTATGTCTCTGTTGAACTCAGAAACGACGAGGCCGAGTTTGATCTTCTGCATGGATTAACTGTCTTGGCTACGTATTTATATGTTTGTCTATCAGTCGATACAAGCTTTTTTGAAACCTACGGCCACGGCGAATTTAACGAAAAATCCGTTTCGAAACGATCACGGGCGATGTTGCAAATGCAAAAGCAAAACCGTTATTTAATCCGTTCTCCAGCTAAAGCAACATGCTCAAAGACGTCCTCGCCGAACCCGGAAGTAGGGTCTTCCTCCTCGGAAACG
>CAYXDX010000080.1:0-6991 GCA_964463865.1 uncultured archaeon
CTCCGACTGGAGTCGGAAAAACTTCTTTCGGCTGTGCGATGGCGCTCTTTCTGTCCCTCAAAAATAAGAAGAGTTACATAATTCTCCCAACCACTCTGCTCGTAGAACAGGTTGTCGAAAACCTCTCAGGCTACTGCGAAAAAGCCGGGTTGAAGTGTGGACTGAACGAGAAGAGCGACGTGACTATAGCGTTCTACCACGGAAAACTGAAAGACAAAGACAAATTCTTCGAACTCCTTGAAAGCGGCGAATACGACATACTCGTAACAACAACCCAGTTTCTGCCGAGGTACTTCGAAAAGCTCCTTGGAAAAACTTTCGATTTCATTTTCGTTGACGACGTCGACGCAATTCTGAAAGCATCAAGAAATGTGGACAGAATCCTAAAACTGCTCGGATTCAGATTTAAGAACGGCAAGTGGGAAGGTAAGGCGAAGGGCGTTCTGATGGTATCAACGGCGACCGCCAAAAAGGGACAGAAAGTTAAACTGTTCAGAGAGCTTCTGAATTTCGACGTAGGAACTTCTACTCACGCGGTGAGAAACATAGAAGACGTATACCTCAATTCAGCAAAAATAGACGACGTAAAAAAGATCCTGAATCTGATGGGGTCTGGAGGAATAATCTACGCGAGGAGCGGGGAAGAGGCGGAGAAGCTATACGAAGCATTAAAAGACGAGTTCAAAGTCGGCATAGTCACGGCCCAGAGGAAAAAAGATTTTGCAAAGTTCGAGAAGGGCGAACTTGACCACCTGATTGGAACCGCTTATTACTACGGGACTCTTGTGAGAGGTCTCGACCTGCCGGAAAGAATAAGGTTTGCCATCTTTTTTGGTGCTCCGGTTTTCAGAGTAAGAATAGAAGACCTCGACAGCATTAGCCCCGGAATTTTGAGAATTATCGCGCTGATATTCAGAGACGACGAGCGCGTGAAACCGTTCGTTCCGTTCCTTTCAAAAATAACTGAAGGGAGCAAAGAGTTTGAGGAGCTTAAGAGCGTTCTAAGAGAGGTGATAACGAGCAAAAAGGTCGAAGTAAAAGACGTCGTCGTTCGAGAAGGAGAGGTAATATTCCCGGACTTGAGGACATACATACAAGGATCTGGAAGAACTTCGAGGCTGTTTGCAGGCGGTATAACGAAAGGCGCAAGTTTTCTTCTCGAAGAGGACGAGGCCGTTCTAAAAGCCTTCGTCGAGAGAGCGAAGTACTTCGACATAGAGTTCAAGCGTTTCGAAGAAGTCGACTACGACAAGCTCATAGAAGAGATTAACGAAACGAGAGAAAAGTTCAGGAAGAGAAAAGAGTTTAAAGACGTCATAAAGCCGACGCTGTTCATCGTCGAAAGTCCGACAAAAGCGAGGCAGATCTCGAGGTTCTTCGGACAGCCGAGCGTGAAGATACTCGGAGACGAGACTTCGCCGATAATCGCATACGAGGTTCCAACTCCGGAAAGAATCCTGATCGTTACCGCGAGTCTCGGACACGTTACAGACTTAATAACGAACAGAGCTTTCCACGGCGTCGAGGTGAACGGAACGTTCGTGCCGATTTACGCGTCGATCAAGCGGTGTAGGGATTGCGGATACCAGTTCACCGAAGAGAGAGACAGCTGTCCAAAGTGCGAGAGTTCAAACGTGGACGACTCCAAGAAGAGAATAGAAGCTTTGAGAAGACTCGCGAAAGAGACCGGAGAGGTGATAATAGGAACCGATCCAGACTCGGAAGGGGAGAAAATTGCGTGGGACATCAAGAACCTGCTTTCGGGTTGCGCGACGATAAAAAGAGCTGAGTTCCACGAGGTGACGAGAAGGGCCGTAACAGAGGCTCTCGCCAATTTGAGAGACGTCGACGAGAACCTCGTCAAAGCTCAGATCGTGAGGAGAGTGGAGGACAGGTGGATAGGATTCATACTGAGTCAGAAGCTCTGGGAAGTCTTCAAGAACAGAAACCTATCCGCCGGAAGAGCTCAAACTCCCGTCCTTGGATGGATAATACAGCGAGCAGAGGAGAACAAGAAAAAGAAGACGGTGGCGTTCGTAAAAGAGCTCGGACTAAGCTTAGAAGGTATCGCAAGAAAAGAGCTGGAACTGGAAATAGAGCTCGTGGAGAAAAGAGAGGAGGAGAAAGTTCCTCTGCCGCCATACACGACCGACAGCATGCTCAGAGACGCGAACGCGATACTGAAAATGAGTGCCAAAGACACGATGCAGATCGCTCAGGACCTTTTCGAGAGCGGTCTCATAACCTATCACAGAACAGACTCCACGAGAGTGAGCGAAGTCGGTTTGAGAATAGCCAGGGAGTTCCTTGGAGAGGACTTCGTGGGCAGAGAGTGGTATTCGGAAGGCGCTCACGAGTGCATAAGACCGACGAGACCGGTAGATAGAGACACACTCCAGAGACTCATCAGCGAAGGCATCATAGTCGTCGAAAACTTCACGTGGAGACACCTCGCCCTATACGACCTCATATTCAGAAGGTTCATGGCGAGTCAGTGCAAGCCGTTTAAAGTTGTGGTAGCAAAATACAAGATAGTGACCGACGGAAAGGAGTTCGAGGAAGAAAGAGTCGTAAAAGCAGAGGGTAGAGCTTACGAACTATACAAGTCCGTGTGGGTCAGAGACGAGTTGCCAGAGGGGAAAGTGAAGGTCGAAGCAGAAATAAGAAGAGTTCCAGTCGCTCCTCTCTATACGCAGTCCGACATCGTCTCGCTGATGAAAGACAGGAGGATCGGCAGACCCTCGACTTACGCTACGATAGTCGACAAGCTCTTCCAGAGGAACTACATCATCGAGAGGGGGGGCAAACTCGTCCCGACGAAACTCGGATACTCCGTTTACAACTACCTGGTAAGCAAATACAAGACATTCGTCTCCGAGGAGAGGACGAGGCTCCTTGAAGAAATGATGGACAAAGTAGAAAGAGGCGAGGCCGACTACTTCGAGACTCTAAGAGAAATGTACGAAGAGGTCAAGCAGATCTAATCTATAACGACGACTCCGCTCGAGTCCTTGTTTACCATTTCCGCTATCTTCTTTACGATGTCCACGTTAGAAGCTAATCCGCTTATCTCCTTTTTCACGACAGCGTCGACTATCGCTCTCTTGAAGACCTTTCCAGACGTCTTCGGGAGCTCTCTAACGAACACTATCAACCTCGGAATAGCGATTCTTCCTATGTCTTCTTCCACTTTCTTCCTTATCTTTTCTGCGAGCTCTCCGTTACGGTTTTCCGCAACTACGAAGAGAGCCACTGCGCTACCCTTTATCCTGTCGGGAATGCCAATAGCTGCGCAGTCGTTCACGTCTTTAAGCTCTTTAACTATCTTCTCGATTTCGACGAGCGAGACCCTGTGACCGCTTATGTTTATGACGTCGTCAGCCCTTCCAGAAATCCAGATGTATCCGTCCTCGTCGTAATACGCGTAATCCCCCGTTAAATACACTCTTTTACCGAACTTCGACCAGTAGAGTTGAACATATGTCCTCGGATCGCCGTATATCCCGAGCATGAATCCCGGAAACATCTTCTTTATTACCAGGTGACCAAGCTTGTAGGGTTTTACCCTCTTTCCACCCTCGTCGTATATGTCCACCTCGATTCCGGGGAGTGGCTTAGATATCGAGCCGGGTTTCATCGGGGTCAGCGAGGGTATCGACGATATGACTATTCCTCCGGTCTCCGTCTGCCACCAGGTGTCGACGACCGGACACCTCTTCTTGCCAAGCACCTCGTAAAGCCAGAGCCAGTTCTCGGCTTCGAGCGGTTCGCCAACGCTTCCTATGAGCCTCAAAGTGGATAAATCGTATCCGTCCACATCCTTGCATGCTTGCAACATTCTGACGAGGGTTGGGACCGTGTAAAACACCGTCACTCCGTGTTTTTCGATTATCTCGAGCGTTCTGCAGGCGTTCGGATAGTCCGGCGCTCCTTCGTAAAGGAGTATCGTAGCTCCAAGGGACAGCGGTCCATACACGGAGTAGCTGTGCCCCGTTATCCAGCCGAGGTCAGCGGTGCACCAGAGAACGTCCTCCTCCTTCAGGTCGAGAACGATTTTGCTCGTAGCGTAAACGTGAACGAGGTATCCACCGGTGGAGTGAATCACACCCTTAGGCTCCGCGACGCTTCCCGAAGTGTAGATTATGAAGAGCGTATCGTTGGCATCCATTATCTCGCATTCGGACCTCTCCCTCTCATCCTTCATTAACTCGTCGTAGAAGTAATCTCTGCCATCCTTCATGTCTACGTCGATTCCCGCTCTTCTGACGACGATTACGCTTTCAACGTTACCGAACTCTTCAAGCGCCTCGTCGGCGTTCTTCTTTAAGTTTATCAACCTCCCCCTTCTGAAGTATCCGTCTGCAGTTATCAAACACTTCACGCCGGAATCTTTCATCCTAAACGCCGCCGATTTAGGAGAGAATCCGGCAAATATGAACACGTGCGGTGCTCCAATCCTCGCGCAAGCGAGCATGGAAATTATCGCTTCCGGAATGTTCGGCATGTAGATTCCTACCCTGTCACCCCTCTTCACACCGAGTTTCTTTAAAACGCTCGCGAACCTCGAAACTTCGCGATACAGGTCGTAATACGTTAGGACTCTGTTTTCCCCGTTTTCCCCCTCCCAGATTATTGCAGCTTTGTTCCTCCTATCTCTCAGATGTCTGTCCACGCAGTTGTAACAGGCGTTTATTTTCCCTCCGACGAAAAACCTGTAAAACGGAGCTTTTGAGTCGTCGAAGAACTTCTCCCAAGGTTCAAACCAGTGCAACTCTTTCGCAAAGTTTTCCCAATACTCAACCCAATTCTCTCTCGCTCTCGAATAAATCGCCGGATCTTTCACGTTGGCTCTCTCTACGAAATCTTCTGGCGGGTATATTATCTTCATTATGATAAATCATCGCATTTAACGTATTTAGAGTTATCGAATTGTTCGCGCCAATTAAAAAAATGAGGGTTTGCGAGTTACCCAAGCTGCTTCAAGAATTCGATCAGATCGTTCAGGTCTTTCTCACTCATCTGCCACCTTGGCATGCAGTAGTCGAGTTCCTCCCCCTCGTCACCGATGCCCTGCGTTATGGCCTTCTTTATGTCTTCCTCGCTCATTCCGTGCTCTTTAGTCAGCGTGGAGTATCTTATGTCCGGCGTCTTAACTCCGCACATCATCGGGTAAATGCCGCCCTTTCCGTCTGCACCGTGGCAGCTTGCACAACCGCCGCCGTGCATGTACAACCACTGAGGTCCTCCGACGAACGGAATTCTTTCACCCTTCTCGTTGACTCCCGTCATGTAGATCATTTCGCCGTTAGACCTGTATTCGGTGGAAGGCTGGGTCGGATAAGGTTGAGCAGGATACTGATAACTCATCGGCATCATTCCCGGACCCATCATCGGATACATCGGTGCGTAGGGAACTTTTCCATACCAGAGCGTATTAGCTACGGTAAGTCCCGCTGCAAAAGCAGCAATTGCTACTGCTACAACGATCAAAACGTCTCTCGTTTCCATAATTTTAATTTATAAGGCAAATTATAAAACCTTTGTGGAATTACCCGACGAACTTGCAAATGTGCTTAAAACCACACCACGTGTTGTAACATTTTTCTGGAGGGTTCGGCCTGTTCTCAAGAAACCACTCGAAGTATTCGACGCTGTCCCTGTATAGCACCTCATCGAACTCGAACAGCTTCATCGAAATGCTGTCTCCAGACAGTCTAACGAGAACTCCCTTGTCGACGCCAAACATTTTCATATACAGGTTCAGCTGAGCCACCCAGTCTTTCGGAAAATTTCTGCTCGAGTGCTTAACCTCTACAACGCAACCCTTCGTCAAAAAGTCCGCCCTTCCGAGAATCGAAAAATTTTCGAAGTCTATCCTGCCTCTGGGTTGCTTAACGTAATCGACGCCCATCAGCTCGAAAAACTTCTCCACCTTCTTTTCCGCCAACACACCTTTCCTCACGATGTCGGGCGGTTTTTCCAGTCTGGGAAACTTCATCTTAAGGTAAACCCACCTTCTGCACTTGAAGACCCATGAAGCAAAAAATTCCATGACGCTTAGAGATAGTTTGACAAAATAACACTTTTCTGTAACCTGTAAGTATTATTCAGCGAAATATATTTTATGGAAAAATTTATTATTTAACCCCCAATAAATTCGTCGTGCAGAACCTTCACAGCCTTCCTGCCCTCTTCTTTGCTTACTGCGAAGCTGATGTTGTATTCGCTGCAGCTCTGACTGATCATTCTGACGTTTATCTTGTTTTTACCGAGAGTGGAAAATATCCTTCCAGCCACTCCAGGTGTTCCGGCCATTCCTGCGCCAACGGCGCTTATCACTGCCACGTCCTTCATTCCCTCTACCCTAACCGACCCGTTCTCGAGCTTCTTCAGAGACGTCAGCGCTTTCTCGAAGTCCGACTCTTCGACTACTATGGACAGGTTGAGTTCAGAAGAGCTCTGAGCGACCATAACCACGTTGACCCTGTTTTCTGCTAAGATCCTGAACACTTCACTCATAATCTCCGCGAAGTCCACTCCGGCTCCGCTCACGTTCACTATGGACACCTTCTCGATCAAACTCAGCGCTTTGACGACGTCCTCAGTGGACTTGATGCTGTCTTTTATCACCGTCCCCTCTGCTTCGGGATTGAACGTGTTCTTTATTCTAACGGGGATCCTTCTCTTTATCACTGGCTCAAGGGCTCTCGGGTGAAGAATTTTGGCTCCGAAGTGCGACAGCTCCATCGCTTCCTGATAGCTCAGCTCCGGGATCAACTTGGCCTCTGGAACTATCTTCGGATCCGTCGTCATAACTCCGTCGACTTCCTTCCAGAGCCAGACTTCATCAGCGTTTATTGCCGCAGCTATAAGCGTAGCCGTTAAATCACTCCCGCCTCTTCCGAGCGTGGTTATGTTTCCGTCTTTCGTCATGCCTATGAACCCGTTAACTACCGGAACGGTCTTCGTTATCGTTGTCTGCGGTTCTTTT
>CAYXDX010000081.1:0-6957 GCA_964463865.1 uncultured archaeon
TTTCCGTTCTTCGTCACGCCTATGAATCCGGTAACTACCGGGACGGTCTTCTTTATCGTTATCAGCGGTTCTATTCTACTTTTAATCAAAGAGTAAACCTCGGGTAGCGGTTTTGCTCTACCATAATTGTCGTCCGTAACTATTCCAGCGTCACCGCCAGTTAAAGCGAGGCTATCGACTCCAAGGGAAATCAGGGTCGCAGAAAATATAGGAGCAAGCAATCTCTCTCCGAAGGAGAGTATGTAATCTTCACTCCTCTTCGTAAGCTCTCCGAGGTAGCTGATCCCGAGGAGTATTTTTTCGAGCTCGTCTATGAGGTTGTCGACCTTGTTTATCACCTTGTCCTTTATTCTGTCGTCCTTGACGGCTTTCTCTATCGCGTCGTAGTGCCTCTTTGCGAGTTCTGCGATAAAGAGTTTAATGAATCCGTGAGACGACTCCTTGTAGCACTTGTGGGCCGCGTGAAGGAGCGAGTCCGTAACGCCCTGCATGGCAGAGACTACGACCACGACTTCATTATCTTTCGAAAATTTCTTGACGAGGTTAGCGCAATGAAGTATGCTCGCTCCGTCCTTTACGCTAACCCCTCCGAATTTCATTACAATTCTCATTCTCCAGAAAGCTTTAAAAGTGGAAATATAAGTTTTGCTAAATGGTTTCGATCAGAGCCAGTGGCCTCATCACGGCTCAGACAAGGCTGAATTCATCATCTCAAAACGCGATTCCACAAAGTGCTATATAACCGTTACCTTAAGAAAGTATTAAAAAGCTGTGACAAGACTTTCCGTCGTATGGTCAAGATTTACGTCGTCTATAATTACGGCCAATACAACCACCTGATACACAGAACCCTGAGAGACTTGGGTGTGGAGAGCAAGCTCATACAGAACACGACGCCCGTAGAGGAAATTGACGCCGACGGTCTCGTCTTAGGCGGAGGCCCTTCGCTGGAGAGAACGGGAAACTGCGAGAAGTATCTCAGAGAACTCGACATTCCGATTCTCGGAATCTGCCTGGGTCACCAGCTCATAGCAAAGGTGTTCGGAGGAGAGGTGGGAAGAGGTGAAAGCGGCGGATATGCAGAGGTCGTCGTGAAAATTCTCGAGAAAGACGAGCTCTTCGAAGGTTTCCCGGACGAGATAAAAGTCTGGGCGAGTCACATGGACGAGGTAAAAAAGATGCCCGAAGGGTTCAAGCTCCTCGCAAAGTCTGACATCTGCGAAGTCGAGGCAATGAGGCACGCTGAAAAGCCGATATTCGGTGTTCAGTGGCACCCGGAAGTTTACCACTCGGAATACGGAGTCGAGCTCTACAAGAACTTCGTGAACATCTGCAGAAAATGAAGAAGACCACGCTGTTCTCCCTGACACTCCTCCCGATGATGACGTCTTCCGGAATGATCTATTCAGTGCTTCCCATATACATAGCCGAAGAGCTCGGAGCGACGAAGACGCAGGTCGGTTCCCTCTTCACTTTGGGAGCGTTGAGCGGAACCGTTACCGCTTACGTTTTGGGAAAATTCGCTGACAGATACGGAAGAAAACCGCTAATTCTGATTTCGCAGATCTGCTTCTCGATAATAATGCTCGCGTATTCGTTCATCAACGACGTCCTCTACGCTTACCCGATTCACGTATTCGAAGGGGTAGCCTGGAGTAGCCTCGGCGTCAGCGCTCCGACGCTTATCGCAGATTTGACCAAGAAGAAGGAGAGAGGAGAAGCGATGGGGATATACAACTCAACCTGGAGCATGGGCTGGACAATAGGTCCGATTCTCGGCGGTCTGCTGAGCGACATCTACGGGTTCAAGTTCATGCTCAGGGTCTCGTTCCTGATGATAGTAGTGGGAACTCTCGCCTCGTATATAGTGCTCAGAGATTTAGAGGACTAAATCAAAAATTCGGGAATTCTCTGCTTCGCGATGAGATCACCAAACGTCTCCCTTTCTCTAATAACGTAAGCCTTATCGCCGTCAACCAAAACTTCCGCGCACCTCGGTCTTCCGTTATACTGACTGCTCATGACGAAACCGTAGGCTCCGGCGTCAAATATCGCTATTATATCTCCTTTCTCAACCCTCGGAAGCTTCCTGTCTTCGCCGAGAACGTCTCCACTTTCGCATATCGGTCCGACCACGGTGTAAATCTCTTCCGGCTCTCTGTCCATCTTGTTCGCGACTACGATCTTGTGATACGCGCCGTACATTGCCGGTCTGATCAGAAGGTTGAAGCCCGCATCGACGTTGACGAAGTTTTTGAACGCTCTTTTGACGGAGTTGACCCTCGTTAGCAGTATCGTCGTGTTCCCGACGACGCTTCTTCCGGGCTCCAACCAGAGCTCAGGATTTGCGTCAAGCTCCTTCTTCCTCTCTTCGTAAACCGGCTTCAACGCGTTCGCGAGGTCTTCCGGTTTAGGAGCACCTTTGCCCTCGTAGTCTATGCCAAGACCTCCACCGAGGTCTAAGAACTCTAACTCCACTCCAAGGTCCTCTACCTTGGCGGCTAAGTCGAAGAGTTTGTTGAGAGCTTCGACGAACGGTGACAGCTCGGTTATCTGACTCCCTATGTGACAGTGGATTCCGACCGGAACCACGTTCGGCAGCTCGATCGAAAGTCTGTACGCGTCAAGAACGTTTTCGGCCGGAATTCCGAACTTCGACTTCTTCAATCCGGTAGCTATTTTGGGGTGCGTTTTCGGGTCTATGTCCGGATTGACCCTGAAAGCTATTTCCACCTCCACTCCTTTCTCGCTCGCAATCTCGGATATCGCGTAAAGTTCGTCCACACCGTCCACGCTGAACTTGACTCCAGCGTCAATTCCGGCGGAGATTTCCTCGTCGCTCTTAGAGTTCCCGTTGAAAAGAATGTATTCTCTATCGAATCCCGCGAGTAAGGACATGTATAGCTCTCCGTGAGAGAACACGTCAGCACCGAATCCCTCTTTCGCTAAAATCTTTAATATCGCGAGGTTGTTGTTTGCCTTTACGGCGTAGAGTAGTCTTGCCCAGCTAAAAGCATCTTTGTAGGCTTTTATGTTATCCCTCAATCTTTTCAGAGACGTTACGTAAAGCGGAGTTCCGAACTTCTCCACGAGCTCTAAACAACTTACTTCCTCGACGTGCAGCACGCCATTTCTGTTTTCAAACATTTAGGGCACGCTCCATCCTTTCGAGTGCTTCCTTAATTCTCTCAACGCTTCTCGTCAAGGCAAACCTGACGAAACCTTCTCCGTGTTCTCCGAATCCCACGCCAGGAGTTACCAAGACGCCAGCTTTGTCAAGCAGATTTTTCGCGAACTCTAAACTGCTACCCCCAACTTTGAGCCAAACGTAAAACGTGGCCTTCGGCTTCTCGACGTCGAATCCAAGTTTTCTCAGCCCCTCGACAAGAACGTCCCTCCTCTCCTTGTACACCCTGTTGTTTTCATCTATCACGCTGTCGTCACCGTTTAAAGCTGCTATCGCAGCGTCCTGAACGGCCTGAAAAACCCCGCTGTCGACGTTCGTCTTGACCTTGAGCAGACCTTTTAAAATCTCCTCGTTCCCGACCGCGTATCCGATCCTCCAGCCAGTCATGTTGTAAGTTTTGCTCAGCGACCCGAACTCGATCGTGCACTCGAACGCGTTTTCGTATTCCAGGAAGCTCTTGGGCCTGTAATCGAAAGCTACTTCGCTGTAAGCGGCGTCGTGAGCGAGGATTATTCCGTTATCGATGCAGAAGTCGACACACTCCTTGATGAAGTCCATCTCCGCCACGGCAGTGGTTGGATTGTTCGGATAGTTGAGGAACAGGACCTTCGCCTTTTTAACGACCTCGTCAGGAACGCTTTCTAAGTCCGGTAAAAAACCGTTCTCCTCTTTTAGGGGAAGAGCATACGGTCTCCCACCGGCGAGTATCGTGGAGGAAGAGTAAACGGGATAAGCTGGATCTGGAACGAGAACGTAATCTCCCGGATTTACGAACGCCAAAGGAAGGTGAGCTATACCTTCTTTAGATCCGATCAGCGCTATTACTTCTTTCTCCGCGTCAAGTGAGACGCTCTTTCTTCTTCTGTAGAAGTTAGCCACGGCCTCTCTGAACTCTGGCTTCCCTTCGTAACTCGGATACTTGTGGTTTTCAGGCTTTTCCACCGCTCTCTTCATCGCCTCTACGATATGTTTCGGCGTGGGAAGGTCCGGATCACCGACGCCGAAGTCGATAACGTCGACGCCTTCCGAGATCTTTCTCTTCTTCATTTCGTCAAGCTCGGCGAAAAGGTACGGTGGCAGAACCTTTAACCTCTCGGCTAATTCCACGCGAACACCTCCTTGAAAATGAGGAGTTCACTCCAAATTAAAAAATTTTGTTAATCTCTCTCTTCTATAGGAATGTATTTTCTCCGAGATTTGCCAACGTATTTGGCGCGAGGTCTTATCAGAGTGTTGACTTTGTATTGCTCGATTATGTGAGCAGTCCAGCCGGCAATTCTGCCGAGAGCGAATATGTTTATGAACATGTCGTCCGGTATGCCAAGGTTCGCGTATATGCTCGCGGAGTAAAAGTCGACGTTAGGTAGCAGCCCCTTGTGTTTCCTTACCGCCTCCTCCACGGCCTCGCTTATCTTATACCACCTCGGATCTTTTATTTCTGCGAGCTTCCTCGCAAGAGCTTTGAGCTCTATCGTCCTCGGATCCATGACGTTTTTGTAAACTCTGTGGCCGAATCCCATTATCCTTTCGCCCTTCTCAAGCTTCTCCTTGACGTAACTCTCCGCCCTCCACGGAACCGCTATTTCCCGTAGCATCTCCATGACCTTCTGACTCGCTCCACCGTGCAGAGGTCCCATCAAAGTCCCGGTAGCCGCGACGACGCACGCATACATGTCCGCGAGAGTTGACGCTGCGACTCTTGCCGCGAAAGTGGAGGCGTTCAGTTCGTGATCGGCGTGAAGTATCAGATCGACGTCGAGTGCCCTCGCTTCTATCTCGTTCGGCTCTTCTCCGTGAAGCATGTAGAGGAAGTTCTCGGCATGACCGAGCTCTTCGTTCGGATGGACGAGCTTCTGGCCAGTCCTTATTCTGTGGAAGTAAGCTACGATCGTCGGAAGTTTGGCTATTAAGTTCTTGGCTTTTTCAAGGCTTTTCTCTTCGCTCGTGTGGTGAATGTATTTGTCGAGCGTCCCGAGGTAGCTTACCGCCGTCCTCAACGCTACCATTGGATGGCTAAACGGAGAGAGATTCGTCAGCAATCCGATAACCTGTGGGGGTAGCTCTCTTCTTTCCTTCAGCTCCTCGCTAAACAATTCGAGTTCGCTCTTCGAAGGTAACTCCCCGTATAGCAGGAGGTAGGCTACTTCTTCGTAGCAGGAGTGCTTCGCGAGGTCGTGGATGTTGTATCCCCTGTATTCGAGAATTGCTTCTCCGTTCTCAATAACAATCCTACTTATCTCGGTCTCGCAGGCAATTACATCCCTCAAACCTTCCATAACCTCTACCACGTCACATCACCTTGAAGGACGGATATCTGTCAAGAATCATTCCAGACACAATAATCGGAAAGTCGTTTCTCGCAGTTTCTATCGCGTTCTGCAGTTTCCAGTCCTTTTCAGCGTATATCGTGAAGAGAGGATCGCCTTTCTTAACGACCTCGCCCTTCTTTCTGTGGATTACGACTCCCGCCCCCTTGTCTCTCGGCGCTCCGGCTGCTCTTGCGATCCTAACTATAGCTTTATTCCTGACGGCAACCACAGCCCCTTCGAAACCCGCGGTGAAAGTGAACGTGTTCTCGCCGACCTGAATCTCGTCGGACTTCTTTATTTCCCCACCCTGGGCTTCGATTATCTGCAAAAACTTCTCGTGAGTCTTGCCGCTCATGAATATTTCCTTCGCGTATTCGTATCCGTTCACGGCCACGCCGCTCATCTCGAAGAGTATGCCAGCGATTCCGAAAGACTTTTCGAGAAGACTCGACGATCCTCTTTTCTCTTCCATGGCTTTTAACGCTTCTCTCGCTTCCAAAGCTGGTCCGACGGTTCTCCCTATCGGCTGACCGCCGTAGGTGATCGCGCATGTAACGTTGAGCCCCAGCCTTCTTCCGAGTTCGACGAAGTCGCTTGACAGTTCTCTACCCTTTTTCATGTCCGATATTTTAGCTCCTTCGCCAACTGGAATGTCTATGACGACGTGTTTAGCTCCTACCGCTCCCTTCTTTGCCATCACGCTTGCCAGAAGCTGAGGTTTCGGATCTATCGAAAGAGGATACTCGACCCTGATGATCTTGTCGTCGGCAGGAGCTATGTTCGTCGCTCCGCCCCACGCTATTACGCCGCCAACTCTCTCGGTAATTTCCTTTATCTCTTCTGCTGTGAGGTTCACGTTCGCCAAAACCTCCATCGTATCGGCCGTTCCACTCGCGGAAGTTATCGCCCTGCTTGCGGTTTTCGGAATTAACAAACCAGCAGAGGCGACCGTCGGAACTATTATCAGGCTTATTTTGTTTCCCGGAACACCACCTATGCTGTGCTTGTCGACGACTATGCCCTTATCGAAGGTTATCGTTTCTCCAGTCTCAATCATCGCCCTCGTCATCCACTCTATTTCGTCGAAGTCCATACCGAGCAGGAGGTTCGCCACGACGAAAGCCGTAAGCTCCACATCGCTCAGACTGTTGTTTACGATGTCCTCGATGATTTCGTAAATTTCGTCTTTCGTAAGCTTCTTTCCCGATAGCTTTTTCCTGATGAATTCGACGCTTTTTGGCCTCGATATCGGGTAAACTCTCACCTCGTCTCCGTCACTTACGTTGAGCTCCTCCGCAACGTTTATCGGAACTCCCACTTCTCCCCTCGCGACGATCTGAGACGGTTGCGGAAAAATAGTGACTGTCCTGTTACCCTTCGACAGCCTCAGCCTGTCTCCCTGAATAATCCCCATTTCCCTTGAATCTTCTTCACTGATAAATCCATAAAATTCATTCATTT
>CAYXDX010000082.1:0-6914 GCA_964463865.1 uncultured archaeon
CTTGAGTTTCATGTCGTAAAGTGTTCGCTCGGCAAGTAAATCTTTTTCGAAAAGTCTTTATATCTGTCAACCTTGTTATATTCATGGTTGACTATAGAAAAAGCTCATTAATTATTGCTGCCGCGCTGATAACCGCAGCTTCGGCTCAGCTGAACTTTAAAATCGGTCCAATTCCGTACACCATGCAGAACTTCGGCGTTATGTTTTCCGGATTCCTCCTCGGTGCGAAGTTCGGAGCCGCTGCGATGCTGCTTTACCTCGCTCTAATCTCTATAGGTCTCCCGTTCTCGGCTGGCGGTGGTGGTTTGGGAGTCCTACTCGGACCTACTGCTGGATTCCTATACGGATTCGTGATTTCCTCTGCCATTGCTGGATTTTTCAGGAAGATAATATGGAAGACTGGAAGCTCCAAAGAAGTCGTTGTTCTGTGGCTCTCGACACTCGTAGCGGCGATCCCCACATACCTGCTTGGGTTCGCGGTGTTTTACAGCTTCGCCATGAAGAACAAGGACTATTTAGCGTTTGCGGAAAAAGTTACGGAATTTTTAGGTTTGAATTTTGGTTCTCCGCTCGCAACGGTGTTCGTAGCCACCGTTCTGATTTTCGTGCCGCAGGACTTCTTCGTAGACCACCTTCTCGCTGTCCTCGTTTTCAAATACGTCGACGAAATGATGAAGCAGAGGGGCGTCGAGCTGTGATTGAGGTCGACATCAGGAAATACGTGTATCCGAACGGAGTCGTGGGAATCCGAAACTTCAAAGAGGTGTTCTTCGGAGAAGAGTTCGTGATCGGAAGAACCGGCTGTGGAAAGAGCACGATTTTGAGGACCATGAACGGGCTGATACCGAACTTCTACGGAGGTCTATTCGAGGGACGCGTAAGGGTTTTCGGCTCGAAACCGAGTCCGAAAGACATCTTTCTGATAAAGCAGAATCCCGAAGAGATGGTGACCTCGCTTCGCGTCGTTGAGGAGATCGCCTTCCCGTTAATTCAGCACGGCTGCTCTAAATCGGAAGCGTTAAAAATTGCCGAAAGCGTCGCAGAGGAGCTGAAAATCGGACACCTTCTCGACAGGTTTGTCTTCGAAATCTCGACCGGAGAGCTTCAGCTCGTAGAGATAGCGTCGGCCATAGCTTCTGGTAAAAAGTTCCTCGTTTTCGACGAACCTTTCGCAAACTTGAGCAGAAATAACGCTCTCAGAGTTATAAAGGTCGTCAAGGACTTTCCACACGTGATCTCGGATCACAGGATTGAGTTTTCCGAGTATTTCTCCAGAGTCGTAAACCTCGGAATCGAGAAGAGAAGCTTTCCAGACGTTGAAAGCGACATCGGAGACGTCGTTTACGACGGATTGATTAAAATAAGAGAAAGAGAGCTGATAGCCGTCGTCGGAGAGAACGGCGCGGGAAAGACGAGGTTTCTCAAGAGGCTCGCGGAAGACATGAGGAGAGAACGTTTAGACTTCGGGATAGTTCTCCAGCACCCTCCGTATCACCTCACCGGAAAGACTGTAAAAGACGAGGTCGGCAGCTTTTTCAAAGACTTCGAGCTCGATCACGTGTTGAACAGGCATCCGCAATCGCTAAGCGGCGGAGAAATGAAGAGAGTTGCGATAGCGAAGGCGTTTAAGCACAAAATTCTCCTCCTCGACGAACCGACGGCCGGACAGGACGTGAACTTCCGGGAGAAGTTGATTTACCTCCTCAGAAAATACAGAAAAACGGCGGTAATTTCTACCCACGACGAAAGGGTTGCCGAGATGTGCGACAGAGTTTTGAAACTATGATCGTCGAAAGCCTGAAAGAAGGTTTTAAAGAAGGAGATAGGGAGGGAAGAGTTTGTTTGATCTCCGCACTTTTACTCTCCGCTTCGATCTACCTTTCCGGAATGAACGTCATAACCTCCTCGGTCGTCATAACGATCTCGGCGATCTACACTAAAGGGAGATCTGTCAAACTTTTCAAAGGATTCGCACCGCTAATCGTTCTACTGCTGCTCACCGGAGCGTTTGCTGGACTAAAAACGGCAATCGAAACTACGTTGGCTTTTCTCGGGATACTTTCGGCAGGATCGATAGTTCTGGCGACGAAACGATCCGAGCTTGCCGGAGCTCTGATATACTTCAAAGTTCCCGAAAAATTCGTGAGTTACATCACGATCGCTCTCTCGCTGCTACCGATCGTCTTCAACGACTTCGAGAACGTGATGTTTCTCCATAGAGAGGGCAGGATATCGAAATATTACAACATATTGAAATCGCTCGTCTCCACAGTTGTCCTGAGGTCGCTAAGCCACGCAGAAACGCTTTTCTGTAAAAACTTTAAGGAGAGAGTCTACTACGAAGTTCGAAAGCCGGAAAAGTCGGATGTCATATTTCTCTCCGCAGTTCTTCTCCTATTTTCGTCCACAGCTCTACTACATCTTTTTCGTCTGACGACCTGAAATACCTGCCGTTCCTCTTCTCCACCAAACCCTCGCTGACTAAAAAGTCCAGGTGTGCTATCGTCTCAGTCATGGCCAAAAAGATCTGCCTGATATCATTAAAGATCGTCGTAGCTATTTCAAAAGCCGTTTTTCCGTCGGTCAGGCTCCAGATTTCCAGACTTCTCTCCTTCCACTTTTCCGCGTAACTTAAGAGTAAGTCTACCCAGTTCGTTCGGATTTCTCTGTGACCGGGATACGCCTTTCTGACTTCAATCTTCAGAAGCTTTCTAACTGTTTCGATGTATAGCTCGAGGACGTTCAGCCTTTCCGCTTCGTTCACTGGCTCGATGACCGGATTCGGTGTTATGCCTTCGAGGACTATGTCTCCGCAGAAGATCGTCTTCGTCTCTTCGTGGTATAAGCACATGTGCCCGAACGAGTGGCCAGGCGTGTGAATGACTCTGAAGACGTCATCGCCCACTTTAATTTTCTCCGGCGCTCTCGCACAGTTGTCGGAAGCTATAACGTATCCGCTGTATCTTTCCCTCGCCCTCTGCTTCATCTTCTCGGCGAGAGAGACTGGAAGACCTTCGGACACGAAGTGCGAATTTACGAGCTCGAAATACTCTTCCTCCGCATCCCTTAGCCTCTTGCAAGTAACCTCGTGTCCGTAAGCGACCTTAAACACGTAAGCCGCTCCGAAGTGATCTGCGTGAGGGTGAGTTATGAAGAGCTCGCACTCTTCGGGGTTCACGCCCGCTTTAAGAGTCTCAAGGGATTCTTTCGAGTTCACTCCGGCATCGACGACAAGCGAGTCGTTAATAACGTAAACGTTCGTGCTTAGGGGAGGAAAAGGGCTCGGCAACACGAGTTTTCTAACCTTCATCCTCGGAAAGTTTTTAACCTCGTGGTATAACGTTTACGCTGTATGCTTTCAAGTCTAAAAGAAGTTGTCAGAAAAATCGCGAGGTCACCCACGGTCGACAAAAAACTCGTCGAAGAAATCGTGAGGGACGTTCAGAGAGCTTTGATAAAAGCCGACGTTAACGTCAGGCAGGTAAAGGAGATAAGCGACGCCATAAAAAAGAGAGCTTTGAGCGAAGAAGTTCTCTCCGGACTCAACCCAAAAGAGCACGTCATAAGGATCGTTTACGAAGAGATTCTTAGGGGAGTCGGAGAAGGATTCGAGTTTCCGCTCGGTAAAGCTAAAATCATGCTCGTGGGACTGCAGGGTAGCGGAAAGACGACCACGGCCGTGAAACTCGCTAAGTATTTCAAGGACAAGGGGTTAAAAGCTGCCGTAATAGCCGCCGACACTCACAGACCTGCAGCTTTCGACCAGCTGAAGCAACTATCAGAAGTAGCAGGAGTGGGGTTCTACGGAGAAAAAGACGAGAGGGACGCCGTTAAAATCGTTAAAAAGGGTCTGGAAGAACTTAAAGATTACGACGTAATCGTGATAGACACTGCCGGCAGACACGCGCTCGAAGAGGAGTTGATAGAAGAGATGAAGAAGATTGCCGAAGTCAGCAAGCCCGACTACACGTTCCTCGTCCTCGATGCTTCGATTGGTCAGCTGGCAAGCAAGCAGGCCGAAGCTTTTAACGAAGCTGTCGGAATAGACGCGATAATTATCACGAAGTTCGACGGAACTGCGAAAGGCGGTGGAGCGCTTTCAGCTGCGAGACTAATAGGTATACCGATAGCGTTCATAGGAACCGGAGAAAAAATAGAAGATTTCGAAAAGTTCGACCCCGCAGGCTTCGTCTCGAGGCTCCTCGGAATGGGAGACATAAAGGCGCTGATCGAAAAAGTAGAGAGGATAGTCAAGGAGGAAGAGCTCGATCCTGAAGCTTTCCTGAAGGGGAAGTTCACGCTCAAGGACATTTACAAGCAGATAGAAGCCATGAACAAAATGGGTCCGATTTCGAAAATATTCGAAATGTTACCCTTCGGATTTTCGTTGAAGGTCGACGACGAAGCTCTCGAAATGACTCAGGAGAAGATGAAGAAGTTTAAAGTTATAATGGACTCGATGACCGAAGAGGAGCTGCTGAACCCGAAGATCATAGATTCGTCGAGGATCAGAAGGATAGCCATAGGCAGCGGAACGTCCCCGCAAGACGTGAAGGAGTTGCTGAATTACTACAACACGATGAAGAACCTCATGAAGAGGTTGAAGAAGGGTAAGCTGCCCATGTTGAGGAAGTTCGGGTTATGATAGTTGGCATAGACGAGGCCGGTAAAGGCTGTGTCATAGGCCCGCTCGTCGTGTGCGGAGTGCGTTGCGATGACAGAATAAGTGAGCTTCCCGTAAGAGATTCGAAGAAACTCGACAGAAAAAAGAGGGAGGAAATTGCCAGAAAACTCGCAAAGACGTTCGAACACGAGATAGTCGTCGTGAGCGCAGAGGAGCTGAACGACCTGATGGAGCGAAAAAGTCTCAACGAAATTCTCCTTGAGGCTTACGCGAAGATAATAGATTCCCTCGAAGCAGAAGTGTATTACGTAGACAGTCCGGACGTGAAACCCGACAGACTTTCTGAAAGGTTGGAGGCGCTGACGGGGAAGAAAGTCGTTGCAATGCACAACGCCGAAGAAATTCCGTGCGTAGCGGCAGCGTCGATCCTCGCGAAGGTAACAAGGGACAGGATGATAGAGGAACTGAAAAAAACCTACGGGGATTTTGGCAGCGGCTATCCGGCTGACGAGAAAACGAGAAAATTTCTGAAAGATCACCTCACGAAAGGCGAGCTTCCTCCGATAGTCAGGAGGAAGTGGAAGACTCTCGAAAAAATATCTCAAATGAGTCTGCTGGATTTTGGGTGAAGAGTATGTTTGAGGACCTGAGAGAATTTATAGAAAAACTCGACGAGCTCGGAGAACTTGCGAGAATTAAACACGAAGTTAGCCCAATATTAGAAATGACGGAAATCGCGGACAGAGTCGTTAAGCTGGGCGGAAAAGCGTTACTCTTCGAAAATCCCAAAGGCTACGACGTTCCCGTTTTTATGAACGCGTTCGGAACGGAGAAGAGAATGAAACTCGCCCTCGGAGTAGAAAGATTCGAGGAAATAGGAGAAAAGTTAGTAAACCTCGCCAATTTAAAACCAGCATCCATTCTCGACGGACTGAAGTCGTTAAGCGCCGTAAAGGACCTGCTAAACTTCATACCCAAAAAAGTCAGGAGTGGTCCATGTAAAGAAGTGATCGACGAGAATCCGAACATACTGAAGTTCCCGATACTCAAGTGCTGGCCGAAAGACGGTGGCAGGTTTATAACGCTGCCCGTCGTGATAACAAAAGATCCAGAGACCGGAGAACTGAACGCTGGAATGTACAGAATGCAGGTGTTCGATGAGAGAACGACCGGGATGCACTGGCAGGTGCACAAGCACGGAGCACTCCACTACAAAAAGATGAAGGAGCTCGGAATAGATAAGCTCGAAGTTGCGGTCGCGATAGGCGTAGATCCGGCAACGCTGTATTCTGCCACGGCACCGCTCCCAGAAGGCTTGAGCGAGTTCACCTTCGCGGGCTTCATAAGAGGAAAGAGGTTGAAGATGGTGGATTGCGAAGTTGTCGACCTGATGGTTCCAGCGAGCGCAGAGATAGTTCTCGAAGGTTACGTCAAACTCGACGAGTTCAGAATCGAAGGACCTTTTGGAGACCACACGGGATACTACACGCCGCCAGAACCTTATCCGGTATTCCATGTGGAGTGTATTACGCATAGAGAGAATCCAATATACCACGCCACCGTGGTTGGTAAACCTCCAATGGAAGATGCGTGGCTCGGTAAGGCCACGGAAAGGATATTCCTTCCTATTTTAAGAATGATACATCCCGAGATCGTTGACATAAACCTGCCAATAGAGGCGACATTCCACAACCTCGCAATAGTCTCCATAAAGAAGCGCTACCCCGGACACGCGAAAAAAGTCATGTTCTCGATTTGGGGAACTGGGATGCTCAGCTTGACAAAGATCGTCATTGTCGTAGACGACGACGTCAACATTCACGACATGCGCGAAGTTCTGTGGGCCGTTACGAGTAGGTTCGATCCGAGTAAAGATGTCGTGATAATTCCCGACGCGCCCCTCGACAGCCTCGACCACTCCAGCTACAAACCGAACCTCGGAGGAAAGATAGGCATAGACGCGACGAAAAAGTGGAGAGAAGAGGGTTACGAGAGAGAATGGCCAGAGGTTGTGGAGATGGACGAAGACGTTAAGAAGAAAATCGATGAAATCTGGAACGAACTCAAGAAAATAGTTTTCTAAAATTTTTCTTTCGACCGTGCAGAGGCCGTTCCCAGTTTATACCTGGAACCAGTTAGGCTCCCGGCGACGGGCGTTAGTGGCCGCGGGCTGAACGGCTCGCCCGAAGGCTCGCCGCTTACACCCCGGCCCTATCAACCCGGTCTTCTACCGGTGCCCTTATGGGCGGCTCTTTTCGGGGGCGGTTTCAGGCTTAGATGCTTTCAGCCT
>CAYXDX010000083.1:0-6842 GCA_964463865.1 uncultured archaeon
GTTTAAAAGTTGTTCCTCGTCTTCGATTGCCATGGATGTAATCGTCGCCGGAGTAGGTGTGGCGGGCGCTTTTACGCTCCACTATCTTCCGAAAAACCTCGAGGTCGTTGGAATAGATAAGAGAACGAGGCTCGGTTATCCCGTGGAGTGTGGAGAGATAATTCCGGTCAAAAGGGAGATGAAGCAGCTGATTCCGAACCTCGACGATTACTCGATTTTCGAAATACCCAAGAAGTTCGAAAGCAACAGGACGAAGTTCGTAAAGTTCGTCCTCCCGAACGGGAGGGAAATCGACGTAGAGTTCGAAATGCACGTGGTCAGGAGGGACGAAATGATTCAAAGCGTGGCTGAAAGTTCGGGACACGAGCTAATTCTCGGAAAGAGGTTCGACTTCGACGGGAAGATAGTTCTCGATGGAAAGCACGTGGAAAGTAAGGTCGTAATCGCCAGCGACGGAGCGAATTCGAAGATCAGGCGAAAGCTCGGGTTGAAGTTTGAGGTTTCTCCTGCGAAGCAGTTCCTCGTAAAGGGATTCGAAGGTGAGGAAGACACGATTTACATGTTCGTCGGTAAGAAGATTGCTGCTGGAGGTTACGCCTGGATAATCCCCAAGGGTAACGGACTTGCGAACGTCGGAACGGGATTCAGGATAGAGTTTGCGGAGAAGGGAGACAACATTCACAAGGCTCTCGATAGGTTCCTGAGGGAGTATCCTTACAGCAGCGAAATGCTCAGGAAAGCTGAAATCGTTCAAAAAATTGGCGCAGTCGTTCCAGTAGATTTGCCGGTTAAAAGCGTTCACGGAAACGTTCTTCTCGTCGGAGATTCGGCAAGCATGGTTATAAGTCACGTGGGTGCAGGCATTCCAACTTCGATGGTCGCCGGAAAGATAGCGGCGGAAACCGTTACTGAATTTCTTAACGGGGACGTCGAACTCGAAGAATACGAGAGAAGGTGGAGGAGAGCTATGTTCGACGTTATGAAGAGGAGCAACTTCATAAAGAGGCTGTGGGACAGAATAGCAGCTGACGACGAAAAACTGGTAAAGCTGTTCAGACTCGTGAGCGAAAAAGACATGGCGGCAATTCTGCGGAGCAGAGTGCCTCTGAAGTTGAAACTCGCTTCGCCGTTCGTCCCGTTAATTTCAAAATTGCTGTAAAGAAAAGCTTTTAACGAAGTGATATACTATCTGAATAACTCGTCAGGGTGGTTAAAATGAGCCTTGAAAAAATGTTTCTCCACGAGAAAGCGGTAGACATTCTGCTGAAAATTCTCGAAGTCGAAAAAAGCGGAAAAACGCCGTATCCTTTGAAAATATCAAAAGAGGTAGGCTCACCTTACAGTTACATCTCGAAGGTTTTGAGCGAATTCGAAAAGAGCGCTTTGATAGAGAGCGAACTTAAGGGAAGAAGAAGAGCAGTAAGACTCACGGAAGACGGAAGGAGGATAGCAGAATTGCTCAGCAAGTTGAGGGAAGAGCTTAAAAAGGACTTCGTCGCGAGGAAGAAGCTGTCGATACTGAACTCTTTCGTCGAAAAGCTAAACGGCTCAAACGTTAGCGAAGAAGCGATACTTCCGATCCTCGCCGAGCTGAAGAACCTGAAGAGAGTAGAGGATAAAGAAGTAAGGGAGAAGGCTGAAGAGCTCGAAAAAACCCTGAAGGAGATTCTAAAATGATCGAGAAGGTATTTTCCAGGGTCGAAGACTACAGGGACTTTTCTATCGACGTCTTGAAGAGGCTCGTCGAAATAAAAGCGCTTGCTCCTGAGAACGGCGGAGACGGGGAGCTTGAAAAGGCGGAATTCGTGGAGTCTCTCCTTCACGACCTCAAAATTAAGAGGTTCGACGCCAAGGACGAGAGGGTGAGCTCCGGAGTGAGACCGAACGTGGTGGCAGAAATCGAAGGGGAGGAGAAGAGGAGGCTGTGGATAGTAACGCATCTTGACGTAGTCCCCGAAGGCGACAGGTCTCTCTGGGTCACCGACCCTTTCAAGGGGGTATACAAAGACGGAAAGGTTTTCGGAAGGGGCTCGGAGGACAACGGGCAGAGCATCGTAGCGTCGATCGTGGCGGCGAGAGTCCTCGCGGAACTCGACGTGACACCGAAACTCACTCTTTCACTCGCGTTCGTCTCGGACGAGGAGACCGGGAGCAAATACGGAATTCAGCACCTGATAAACAAAGGGATATTCAAGGAGGGCGACCTGATACTCGTGCCAGATGCGGGCTTTCCGGACGGCAGCCTGATAGAGATCGCGGAAAAGAACATACTGTGGTTGAAGATAACTGTCGTCGGCAAGCAGGGGCACGCGAGCAGACCGGATCTTTTCAAGAACGCCAACAGAAAAGCGATGCAGTTGTTGGTCGAACTCGACGAGGCGCTTCACAGGAAGTTTTCTAAGAAGAACGAAATCTTCACACCTCCTCACTCGACTTTCGAGCCGACGAAGAGGGAGAAGAACGTCGACAACGTCAACACGATTCCTGGGAGAGACGTCAGCTACATCGACTGCAGGATTCTTCCGGAATATTCCAACGAGGAGGTTTTCGAATTTGTTAGGGAGTTTATAGAAGCGAGAAAAGGCGAGTTCGAAGTGAGCGTAGAAGTCGTTCAGAGCGAAAGTTCTCCGATGACGAGTGAGAATAGCGAGATAGTTACGAGGCTGAAGAAAGCGATAAAGCTGTCGAGAGGCATAGAGGCGGGAGTTTGCGGAATAGGTGGAAACACCTGCGCGGCCTTCTTCAGAAAGGCAGGATTTGAAACAGCGGTCTGGAGCACCGCAGACGGGAAAGCGCACGAACCGAACGAATACGCAAAAATAGACAACCTGATAGAAGACGCGAAAGTCTTCGCAATACTTCCGCTCGATTTTTAGCCTTGGTTTTGTTGCTCCGCCAACCGACCCGTGATCATGGTTTTCACACGGGCGTGAGAGGCGGAGCAATAAATAGTTCTCTCTCCTAAAATATAAGCTTTACCTCTCGACGTCCGGAACTTCGTGACACTTCGAGCAAAAGCTCTCTACGTCGTGACACCTCTTGCAGAGGGGTTTGTGAGTCTCGGGCTCCTTCTCGAAAGCCGATTTGTGCAGACCTGCGGCCATATCTTTTACCGTGGGAGCGTCGTGACAGACGTCGCAAGTTCCAACGCCGTGTAACTCTGCCTCGGTGTTCTCGTTAGTAACTTGTCTTTTCTCTTCCGCACATCCGAGTAGCAACATTCCGGCGATGAGTATCAGTATCAACAACCTCATCATTCTGTCGTTCTTAACGTCATTATTTAAAATTTCTTTAATGTTTTTGAGAATTTTTCAATAATATTTCTTGCAAAATATACACTGAACGAACGACCAGAAAGTATTTAAAAGTGTGGTCGAAGCGTTATGCAATATGGCCAAAGGAAAGGATAGTCAGGCGGAAGGAGTTAAGGACGTTGCGGAAGAGCAGTTTTATAGAGAGATAGATCTCGAGGAATTGCCGAACGTCGGCCCCTCTACTGCGGAGAAGTTGAGAGAAGCGGGATACACGACGATAGAGGCTATAGCTGTAGCGTCTCCTCAGGAGTTGAGTTCCGCTGCCGACATACCCGAAAGCACGGCTGCCAAGATTATAGCCGCTGCGAGAAAGCTGGCTAACATAGGCGGATTTGAAACCGGTTTGACCATACTCGAGAGGAGGAAGAACATCGGCAAAATATCCACCGGGAGCAAAGCCCTCGACGAGCTGCTCGGGGGTGGAATCGAGACTCAGGCCATAACAGAGCTTTTCGGAGAGTTCGGAAGCGGAAAAACTCAGATCTGTCACCAGTTAGCCGTCAACGTCCAGCTTCCGAGGGAGAAGGGCGGTCTGAACGGCGTGGTAATAGTCATTGACACCGAGGGGACTTTCAGGCCGGAGAGAATCGTTCAGATGGCGAAAGCCAAAGATCTGGATCCGGACGCCGTTCTCGAGAACATCTACGTCGCTCAGGCTTACAACTCCAACCACCAGATGCTCCTCGTCGACAACGCTAAGGAACTCGCGAACAAGCTGAGGAAGGAGGGCAAGTTCGTAAGGCTGCTGATCGTGGACTCGTTGACAGCTCATTTCAGAGCCGAATACGTCGGAAGAGGGACGCTTGCTGATAGACAGCAGAAGCTGAACAGACACCTTCACGACCTGCTGAGGTTCGGAGAGCTGTTCAACGCGGCAATAGTCGTAACGAACCAGGTCATGGCCAAGCCCGATCAGTTCTTCGGAGATCCAACGAGACCTGTAGGCGGGCACATAGTCGCTCACACGGCGACGTTTAGGGTTTACCTCAGGAAGAGCAAGGGAGAGCTCAGAGTTGCAAGGCTCATCGATTCGCCGCACTTACCGGAGTCGGAGGCGGTGTTCAAAATAACTGAACGCGGAATCGAGGACAAGTAAAATTAATATACTTCCGATCATCTCATTAAAATTGTCATGAGAATAAAGAGCGGAATTCACGGATTAGACAAGCTCCTTGGCGGCGGATTTCACAGCAACTCGGTCGTCGTTGTTGTAGGAACCTCTGGAACGGGAAAGACGATTTTTTCGCTTCAATCTCTGCTTGAAGGTCTGAAAAACGGAAAAAACGCGATTTACATATCCTTCGAGTTTACTGCGAAGGACGTCATAAGGCTCGCGAAATCTCTCGGCTGGGACGAGATCGAGGAGTTCATAGACAACGGTATGCTCGAAATAAGGAACTTTTACGCCGAGAACGTCTCTCTGCTAAGCACAGACCTCGTCTCGATTGTTAACGGGGCCGTAAGGGCAGAGAGGATAGTTATCGACTCGTTTACGCCTTTAATCTCTCCGGTCGACATGAACGCGAGGAGGGACGTTAACTGGCTTTTCAGCAAGCTGAGGGAAAAGGAGCTTGCTATAGTCACTGTCGAAGAGCCGCTGAGCGGTGATCTTGGCAGGCCGGACGTAATGATACCCGTCTTCTTGGCGGACACAGTGATAAACCTCAAGAACCTTGGATACGGGGAACCCTTCAGCAGAACGATTCAGATAATAAAGCACAGAGCTTCGTGGCACGCCGAGGGTGTTTTCCCCTACAAAATCCTTCCGGGTCTCGGCATAATCGTCGAAGGTTACGAGGTAGAGGAAGAGGAGTTCAGCGCAGAGGATCTGCTCAGGAAGTATCGAATAGACGAGCTTCCAGAAGAGTTGAAGAGAAAAGTCGAGATGCTCGTGCAGGTGGCTGGAAAAGACGCTGAAAGGTACGTGGAGTTGCTGATTAAGGAATATGAAGAAGAAAGTCGCTGAAGTCCTGGACCCGATAGCGGAAGACGACGCCGTTGCCGGAGTCGTGCTTTACAGGATAGACGGGACTCCGGTTTATTCGAAGCTGAAGAGGGATCCCAAACTCGTTACAGTTCTGCACAACCTTGAGGGGCAGATAAAGAATATGCTGTATCAGATCTTCAATCAAAACCTTGAAGAGTCTTCTATAAAAACGACTGACTTCAGGTTCAACCTGATTCCCGTTTCCAAGACTCTCGTCCTCGGAATTATAAGTTACCCCTCTCACTACTTCAAACTCGACGTGGACATCAAAACTGTAATAAATAACCTTAGAAGTCATCTATTCTAATTGAAGCGGAGATTATCACCGTTCCTGGCGTTAAGGCTAACACTGTTATACGATTTCTCGAAAAAAAGCTTGAAAAGATTAAATTTAAGCCAGACTTTGCTTTCGTATTTATTACATCGAGATTATACAACGAATATAAACAAGTGATTGAATTCTTGAAAAGAAATATAAGGTGTAAGTCCGTTTCGTTTTTCGTAGACGGTTACGGCGGTGAAGAAGGCACGTGGACGCAGGGACTGGCTCTGGTTTTAATTAAAGGAGACGTCGCGGTCTTTCAAACCGGGAAAGGCTACATAATGGACGAGTTGGAGAGAATTGCCGGAGAGTTAAAGAAATACGACGCGGCCATGACAATCTTCCCGCTCTTTTACTTTCCGTCTAAGCTCGAAATGTTGAAGGCTATCGGAATGGAAAGGATGTATTCCGGGAGGTATTCCAAGTGCAGAGACTTGGAGTGTAAAGAAGACGTGCTTGAAACTTCTTCGAATTACCTCGTAGAAAACAGACTCGTCATGCCAGTTAACGACGTTTTAAAAACCCTGTCGAAAGCTCAAATTCCCGTAGCTGGCATAAACCTTTTCCCAATGGAAGCGAGGTTCGAAACTCCGAAGATCTTCAGAAATTTCGAGGAAATTGGTAGCAACGCCCTCGTCCTCGGTTTTAAGAACGCCAAGGTCCACTTTCACGAAATTTACCCGGAGAGAGGTAACAGCTTTGAAGAAACTCTGGAAATTCTGAGAAACACATTGCAGGTAAAGGAGGTTGTTAAAGTCGTAAAGAAGGGCGTTGCAATAGGGGAGGTTAACGGGGCGAAGGTAATCGATTATGCGAGGAAGTTCATGTTCATGGAGGAGATGAGTGAAGAAATTTTCGTGTCCGAAGTTGAGAAGGGAACGTTTTTGACGTATTCTCCTTACGCTCTGGCTTTTATTAGCAAAGAAACTCATGGTGTTGCTGGGTTGGGTATGATTAATGTTCCTGTATCTCTATATCCTTCTGTGTTTAATTTAGACACATTTTATGACGAATGCATAATTTATGGTGAAGTGTTTGAGGGAGGTATTTCGAAATTTATAGAAATAAAAAATCTCAAAACTAATGCAGATGTTAGATTTTATTTTATAGATGCAAATACTATACTTGCTTTTAAAGAGGAAATTACGAAGATTACTAATGAGATTAAAAAATCTGAGACCAAAGATGCTAAATGGATTGTCGTCTATGTTACACCTCC
>CAYXDX010000084.1:0-6804 GCA_964463865.1 uncultured archaeon
GCCGGTGACCCGAGTTCAAATCTCGGCGGCCCCATTCAAAATTGGCTGCTAACGGGTGATTGACCACTTTAGGAACCCCACTTCGAAAAACTGGCTCAAATTCGGGGTGTGTTGGCTGCTGCTTCGAGCACATCCTTCCACACGGTCAAGCTTCCGGTATTGCGAGCAGCGATGTTGTTGCGCAAAATCTTACCGACTCTTGCTACGGTTCACAGCCAGGTAATCAACAGCGTCAAGCCGAGCGCCACGACGAAATACGGCAGAGAATACTTGTGGAAGTCCTTTAATTTTGTGCCCGCCAACCTCACAGCTATAAAGTTCGCTAACGACCCCACGACGAGTCCTGTCCCTCCGAGATTTACGCCTGCAGCCAACGAAAGCCACCGAGCTTTATCAACGGTGGGAGCGAACAAGACCGTCGTCGGCACGTTGCTGATTGCCTGACTCAGAACTGAAGAGATGAGAACGATACTCAGTGGGCTTTTTTGATGGAGTGCAAAATCCGTAGAGGGTAGAATCGAGGACAGCTCTCTGAAATCCACGAAGATGAGTGCAAATACTAACACCAGCGCAACGTCGAGCGATAGAACGGCCCCCCTCTTTACGATCGTCAGCGTGACCAGAGTTACTACGAGTCCGACGAGCGCGAGTCCGGACTGGATGAAGATTATATCTGCAACGAGGAGAACAGCAGACGCCGTTACCAGCGCTCCGTTAACCCTTATTCGAGGCACCGCAAAACTTTTCGCGAATTTTCCCCCGCTTGTTAAAAAGACGAAAGTGAGAAGAAGACACGTCCAACCCAAAACGAACGGTGCCATGTTTAGAACGAATGTGTGGAACGGGATGTCGAAGTATCTCCATATTATCACGTTCTGAGGATTCCCTATCGGCGTGAGCGCCGAACCGACGTTGGCGGCTATTACCGTCAGGGTAACGAACTTTGCTTCGCTCACGCCAGAGATTTTTGAGAGAGTTACGACGAGAGGGATGAAGATGAACATAGCCGTGTCGTTCATTATCACGGCCGAGGAGAGCGCTACTGCGAGCAGAACGAGGGTGAGCAATCTCAGTTCGGATCCGCCAGAAAGTTCGATCACCGCCGGCGCAATCCTGTTGAAGATGCCCGAAAGCTCGAACCCTCTCGAAGCTGCGAGAAGCGAGACTATCGCGGCAAGGCTCCCGTAGTCTACGAGCTTCGGGCTTCTACCGAGAAGCGAATGATCTCTGAGCAACAGGACTACGTAAAGCATCAGCAGAATCGACAGAAACCACTCCCTTCTGGCGCGCGAGATTGCGATCCTTACAAGGCTCTTCAAACTATGCGACGTGCCTCCTAACCTCCTCCGTAAGTTTGTAGTCCGGGATTATCTCTTCTCCGTCGTAGGAAACTTTAACGTGCATGATTGCCAGACCGTTCCAGGCCACCGGAACTATCTAGGCTCTTTCGTGCTCTCTGAATTCAACAGCCTCTACGACGCGAGCTTCCCGCAAAGTTCTTTCGACCGCTTCGCGAACTTCATCGGGGTCAACATCGACACCTCTAACCGCGACCGGTCTACCTTTGGGCGAGGGCATTTTGGAGCAGGGATCGTAGTGGATCCTGTCAACGCCGAAGTTCATGTACAAGATCGGAACGTCCACGCGGAGTTCTCCTCCTGCGCCCTTTCTGAAAATGGGGCTCCCGGTTACGAAGAGTGGAAGCGCTGCTTTGACGGTTTCTATCGCTTTGGCCACAATTTCGAGGTTCAGTCGTTCAGATTTTTCCCGTATCGGTTTGCGCAGTGGCATTCGAGATCCTCTCCACTTTCCCTGTATTGCTTTCCGACCCTAAAAACGTTTTCGTGATCGGGAAACGTTATTACCTCTCGGACGAAAGTCAGTCATAGATGCTGAAGGAGGCGAAGCTGTATAGAGTCGTCGACGGTAAAGCGCGGTGTCTCCTGTGCTGGAGACTGTGCAAAATTGAAGACGTGGGCTTCTGCGGGACGAGGGTTTTCAGGAACGGAAAACTCTGGACGCTCACTTACGGAAATCTGAGCGCCTGCGAGAGCAGGCCGATGGAGATAAAGCCGTTTTTCCACTTCAAGCCGGGAGAGACGGCGCTGACGTTCTCTTCGTATTCGTGCAACCTCGAGTGTCCGTGGTGTCAGAACTGGCACATCTCCAAGTCTCCTCCGCCGGAGAACGGAAGCTACGTGAGTCCGGAGGAGCTCGTGGAGAGAGCCGTGAAGCTTGGAGACAAAGGGCTTTGCGCGAGCTTCAACGAGCCGACGCTCATGTTCGAGTACCTTCTCGACGCGTTCGAGATCTCCAAGAGGAAGGGTCTTCACAACACCATCGTCTCCAACGGCTACATGATTCCGAAGGCGTTGAAGTTGCTCGCAGAATGGCTCGACGGCATGAACGTGGACGTAAAGGGTAACGAGGAAGTATATAAAAAGTTCTGCGGGGGAAAGGCGAAGTACGTGTGGAAGACTGTAGAGACGGCCAAAAAGCTCGGAGTCCACGTCGAAGTCGTGAACCTCCTCGTTAACGGAGTGAACGACGGCGAAGAGGACGTTCGCTGGGTGGTCGAGAACCACCTGAAGTTCGCGGGCGAAGAGGTTCCGTTGCACTTCACGAGGTACTTCCCCGCCTACGTGTTCCGCGAGCCGCCGACACCGGTGGAGAGGATCGAGAGGGCGGTGGAAATAGCGAAAAAGGAGGGCGTTGAGTTCGTTTACGTCGGAAACGTTCCTGGGCACAGGTACGAGAACACCTACTGTCCGGACTGCGGGAGGCTGCTGATAAGGAGGCACTCCTACAGAGTTCTGGAGAACAGGATCGAGAGCGGAAAGTGTTACAACTGCGGCAGGAAAATTTACGGAGTCTTCTGAGGGCCGAACACCTCTATCGGCTTCGAAAAGCAAATTCCGCCGTTGGCAACGTAGTACGGACACGTCATCCTGCCGCAAACCTCCGGATTTATGAGGAGCTTACTCTTCTCGCACCAAACTTTAGTCGCCATTAAGTTTTGTAATTGCCGAAATGAAATTATAAATATTTTCGGATTAACTTTCCCGAACCGCCGCGTAAACCTCTCGTTAACCGAAGAACTTCCTGACGAATTTCGCGGTTTCCTCTGGAGGTTTGTTTGTGTAAGCCTCGTCGTATATCTTCGTTATCGCAAAGACGTCGCACCAGTAGTATCTGTCGAACGGAGTTCTCGCGACGATGTCGAAGAGTGTTCCGAAGTACGGCGTGTTCTTGAGACTCGTGAACACGCCGAAGTTGAAGGAGTTGTATCCGAGCTCGTCGTATGCTCTGAGTATTCTGACGATCCCATCCGAAAGTTCTCTCAATTCTTCGTCGCTCATGTCCGTTATCGGCTTTTTAGAGTACGCCGACACGTGGTCGAAACCTCTTGGGGCGAAGGGCGCGAACCACAGGAAGTTCCCTTTCATGACGACCAGCTCGTCCTTGTCCTCGATTACGTCCCAGAACTGCTTTTTGTGGACCTTGTAGAACGTCTCGGCCGACTGCACGACCCTGCTCTGGTAATCCATCAGCTCTTCGGAAACTATCAACTGCAGGTGCGGGTGAACGACGCTGCTTCCGGCCGGTTTGAGGTAGTTCATCGTTATCGTCGCGTAGTCACTCCTCACTTTTTCTAAGTACTCCGCGCAGAGCTTGAAAGAGTCGAAGAAGTTGTCTGGGTTGAATTCGCTGAGCTTCAGGTAGTGCGCTTTGCACAGTCGCACCACGAGGGAGAACCTCGCGTAAGGGGATATGTTCGCGAAGATTATCGATTCTCCCCTTCTCTTCAGCTCCCCTCCGAGGACCTCGATGTCTCTCGCGGCTACCTTTTCTATGACGTCTTCGCAGAACGGACATGGCTTTTTCAGGTCTTCTTCGAACTCTCCGTCCTTCGTGAACGGTAGCGGCTTCTTCACGATTCTCGTGGGCTTCTTCGTCAGCGGGTCGAATCTGACCTCTACCTCGACTTCTTCCTCCTTTCCGGCCATCGGGTTGTAAAGCCTGTACTTTTCAACTCTCTTCTCGAACATGTTAAATCATGCGTGCGTCCGGTTAATTACTTTCCCCTCTCGACGAGGTATATTCCGAGTATCGTTAAAAAGCCTCCCGCAACTTTTCTCGCGGTGAACTCCTCTCCGAAAACGGCGTAGGACATCACCGCGGTGAAGATTGGTATGAGGTATACGAACACGGAAGTCCGCGAGGCTCCGAGCGTCTCGACGCACCTGTACCAGATGACGTATCCGAACACGGAGCAGAATATCGCCAGGTAGAGGACGGATACCCACGTGATCGTCCTTTCCGGTATTTCGAGAGGAAATACCGCGAAGAAGGGTATTAGCGTGAGCAGGCCGAAGAGGAAGGAGTAGAACACGACTTCGTAGTTCGTGTATTTTTCGAACATGTCCCTCGCGTAGAGCGTATACACCGCCCAGAGAACCCCGTTTCCGAGTACCATCACGTCTCCGATTATCGACACTCTGAACGACCCTTTGAGCAGTATCAGAACGATCCCGACGAAAGAGATCACGAGGCCGAGCTTTTGCTTGTCGCTCAGCCTCTCTCCAGAAAACGCTGCTATGAAAAGGACTGAGGTGTTTATGAGTATCGAAGCGTTCGTCGGAGTTGTGTAGTAGAGCGCCGCGAACTGGAGTATGTAGAGCAGCGAAACGCCACTAATACCGAGAACGACGAACTTCTTCAGGTCTTTCGGATCGAAACGTCTTTTGACGAGGGGGACAAGAAAAAAGGACGCGAGCAGAAACCTGAACAGCGTGAGAGACGCCGGGTTAATCTCGGATATCGCGAGTTTGATGAAGATAAAGCTGCCTGCCCAGAAAAGCATTACGAGAAGCAGTAAAAAATAGTGAATCATTTAGCTCGAAGCTACAGCTTCAGCAACTTCTGGCTTCTCCTCCACGACTTTCGGTTCGCTGAGTATCTCTATCTTTCTGATCTCCACTCTCCTCAGCGGATAGATCTTCTTCGCGTTCTTGTATATCTCGGCCGGAATCTTTCCGAGGACGGCCTCCTGCAAGAACTGAACGAAGTTCTCCTTGCTCGCCGTGTTTGTAACGATCTCCCTCATCACCTTCCTGATCGCCCTCTTCTGGGAGCTCTGACACCTCTTGATCGTAAACGCTACGCTCTTAACTCTGAGTTTGTAGCCGTCTGCCGTAACCACGTCAACGATGTCCTCGATTTTGCTCGTTCTCCTCCTCGTCAGACTGTTCAGATAGTCCCTCATCAGCTCGAACTCGTGGAACTTCGTGTAGGCGTTCTCCCCGGCCACCTTGTAAACCTTGAACTTGAGCTTCTTGTACGGGTTCTGGTTCGAGTAGTCGTTCGTAAGTTCGGCGAGCGTTATTTCTACGGTTCTACCTATTACCTTGCTTTCGTCGTCGGCGGGAGTGTATCCAATTTCCGCGTACCCGAAGTATTCGGGAGCGATTAGAGTGAACCACTTCTTTGAAGCCCACTTATCCTTGACCCTCGCTCTCCTCTTCCTCGCCATTCCAACACCTCTCAGGCAAGTTCTTCTCTCAATTAATAAAACTTATCGTTGCCGACAGCTCGCGAACGCGAGGTGTAATCGAGTGTGTCGCTCCCCATTTCGACTTAAAAATTCTTTGATCGCCGAGGGTGGAAACTTTCGGCTGTAGGTCGAGACATGTGTAAGGTATCAAAGAAATAGAGTTATAAAAAATTTTAAAATTTTTTAATTTCTTTTAGCCCACCTTATAGCCAGAACGATCGTCGCTATGCCGAAAAGAGTGCCAAATCCTGATAATCTGTTGGGGTTATCGGAAATGTCTTCTTGAGCTTGGATATTAGCCGAATTCGATACTAACTCTTTTTATGGTCAGCAATCCTCCTAGCCTCTTTTATCGCTTCGATAACGATTTCCTCCTTCAACCTGAAGCCCTGTCTTACCATTTCATTGAGAGTATCTATGAACTCGTCGAAGTCCATCAGCCCGTATTTCAAAGCTTTTAACAGGACGAATACTGTTCCTCTGGGCTTTAAGTTGAGTAGTTTTGCCGCGAATCTTGCGGGTTTTTCGTCAACTAGAACCTCTTTCACTCCAAGTTTCTTTGCAAGCGAGAGAACGGCTACTTCCCCAGGGTGTAGCTTTATCGGAATTTCGATCGGTTCAACCTTTAGCACTTTAATCCAGCCTTCTTTGATAGCCTGCCCCACCATGTAACTGTCCTGTTTTCCCAAAGACTTGCCTCTATCGACGACTTCAACTTTGACCTCTTCCGGGATGTAAATCTCACCAAAAATCTTGAGCAGTTCAAGCTTTCCCACTTTAGCAAGATAGATTAGCGGTGTTGCGTTGGATACAATCATAAGTCTTTAACGTCTTCCTTTAAATCTTCCAGCGTGTAGGGAACCGATACCTCTCTCTTTTTCGCTTCGTTTATGATCTCCCATAGAGACAAGTTGCAATTCTCAGCTGCCTGCCATAGCGTTATCTTGCCTTCCTCGTAATCTTTCAGGTTCTTTTCGATCAGCCAGTCCCTCACAGCTTTACTCAAGAATCTTCTCATGATCGTCGATCTGTCCATCCCCTCCTGCTTGGCAATCTCATCAATGAGTTTGGCGAGTTCGTCGTCAACCCTCGTAGTTAAAGTTACAGGCATGTATTAAATTTATTCATCTTAATACTTAAAGGTTGTGCAACACGAAACTTAAAAATCGACTAAAAAGGGAGGTGAAGAGTCAGAAGCCTCAACTCTTCTCCTCTCGAAATTTCTCGTGCTCCTATATTAAGCTCTTTAT
>CAYXDX010000085.1:0-6786 GCA_964463865.1 uncultured archaeon
AGGGGGGTGAAGAGTCAGAAACTTCAACTCTTTCCCTCCCGAAATTTCTCGTGCTTCTATATTAAGCTCTTTATTTTTAGATAATATTTTGAGGAGGTGAAGTTTACGGGTCTCTACCTAACACCTCCAATTCATCCCCGCATTGAAATGCGGAGCTTTCGGAACTTTCTTAGCGACGCTCTGTAAATACGAGCTTATAATAAAACCTATCTGCTATCGCTCAGCTTCCCCGTCCTGTATCCTTCGAGGTCGAGAAGGACGGCTTTAAATCCGAGGGATTTCAGCTTGGACACGATTTTTCCCGCGACCTCTCTGTCGAATAGCTTCTCGACCTCGTCCTCTCCGACCTCTATTACGGCTCTTCCGTCAATCTTCCTTACCCTCACCTGCCTGACTTTCGCCACCTCGATCACGTAGTTTTCCGCTTCGTCGACCATTCTAAGCGAGTTCTCGTCGATTGGTGTGTTGAACGGAATTCTCGATGATAAACAAGCGACGCTCGGCTTGTTCCAGAAAGAGTAGCCCTTGGCTTTCGCTATTTCCCTTATCTCTTCCTTCGTGAAGCCGAACATCGCCCAGGGGCTGTATACCTTTTCGAACTCCGTTACGGCTTTGTAGCCGGGTCTATGTCCCCGAAGCTCGCTCGCGTTCGTCCCCTCGAAGACGGCCTCGTAACCCTCCTCGTTCGCGAGTTCAACGAGGGCAGAGAGCGTCATCCTCTTGCAGTAGTAACACCTGTTCTCGGTGTTCTTCACGAAGTTCTCGTCCTCGAGTTCGTTGAGGTGGTAAAACCTGTGCTTCAGGTTAAGCTCCCTCGCTATTCTCTCCGCGTCTCTCAGCTCTCTCGACGGGGTGGTCGGAGAGACTATCGTTACGGCGAGAGTTTCCGTGAGCTCGTTCGATATTCCGGCGAGCGTCGAGCTGTCAACACCTCCGCTGAACGCGACGATTACGCTGTCGAAACTCGATATGAACCTCTCAAGCTTTTCAAGTTTTGCTCTTCTCATAGACGCTGTAAGCAAGGTTCGCCAAGTTTATAAGGTCTCTCATGTACTCCGTGCTGTATCCGATCATCACGAGCTTCCGACCGTTGTAAACTATCGGCGTTCCGTTCGGATACAGGAAGTGAAACTCCGGCGTTCCTGTCGCGCCGTACTTCGACGCTAAGTTTCTTTCGTTCACGTAATCAACCCTAACGATCACGAACCTGCTTAGCGCTTTCCTCAGCTCTTCGTACTTGGAGTAGTCCTCCTCGAAGATCTTGCAGTAAACACACGTGCTGGAGCGGATGTAGAGCAGTATCGGCTTCCCCGTACTCTTCGCGACCTTCAGACCCTCTTCGTAGCTGTAAAATTTCGAAGTGGACGATCCGCTGTTCAGACCGAGGAATACGAGAACAGCTCCTATTATGATCAGCGCGAGCGCGAGGTTGTATCTCATCGATTTGTCTGGAGCGATTGATAAAATAAAAGGTTTTTCCCGCAGATTTTTTACGCGCCGTTAAATACCTTGGAACATGCCCGTGCAGGTCGGCGTTATCGGGAGCGGAGAGTGCGACGACGTCTGCGAGATAGCGAGGAGGGTCGGCGAGCTTCTCGCTGAAAGGGGATGCGTGATCATAAACGGCGGGCTTTACGGGGTGATGGAGGCCGTGAGCGAGGGGGCGAAGAGGAAGGGGGGAACGGTGGTGGGGATAATTCCGAGCAAGCACAAGAGCGACGCGAACAGGTTCTGCGACATAGTAATTGCCACGGACATGGGGCACGCGAGGAACGTCATCATAGTCCACTCGAGCGACGTATTGATAGCGATCGGAGGCGGATACGGAACGATATCCGAGATGGCAATCGCTCTGAAGGAGGGTAAGAGGGTCGTGGGGATTAGGAACCCCGTGAAGCTTCCGGGACTCGTAGAAGCGAGAACTCCGGAAGAGGCTGTCGAACTCGCTTTAGAAAACGTTAATATCTAAAAGATCCGTTGTTTTGAACATGAAAGTTCTCGAGTTCGAAGTCGACAGGGACGGTATGGTCGATCTAACTGACGAGATAAGGAAGTTCGTCAGGGAGAGCAACGTCGAGAACGGGGCCGTTCTGGTTTTTTCCGTCGGATCTACGGGGGCGATCACCACGATAGAATACGAACCCGGGCTTAAGAAGGACTTTCCGGCGATAATGGAGAAGATCGCTCCGTACGGCTACCCTTACGAGCACCACAAAACGTGGGGAGACGACAACGGTTCCTCCCACGTCAAAGCCTCGATAGTCGGTCCGAGTGTCCTCATACCGTTCAGGAACAAGGAGCTCATGCTCGGAACCTGGCAGCAGGTGGTTCTGATAAACTTCGACACGAGGAAGAGGAGGAGGAAGGTCGTTCTTCAGATACTCGAGGAGAAGGAATGATGAACTTCGTAATATTCGCCCTGCTCAACCTCTACTTCAACCAGCTTACCAAACCCGTTTACGTTTCGAGGTTCCTCAGCCTCGTTCTGATAGCCTTTACGTCCTTCGTTCTCGCCCACTTCGTGAGCTTTCAGATTGCCTTCGCGGTGGCGTTCTTTTTGGTCGTCGTCGTCACAGCTCTGAGGATCTACGAGGGCGGTTTCTACGTGGACTGGAAGAACGACGCGGTCTTCTTCTCTACGTTCTTCTTCTTCCTATTTCTGAGGAGCCTCGTCCCCGAGGCCTACGGGGCGGAGAAGCTGATGGACTTCGCGTTTCTCAGCTCGACTTTCTACGCGGACAAGTTTCCGCCGCCCGACCCGTTCTTCGCTAGAGGAAGGATAGACTTCTACTACTACTTCGGATACGTTATAGCCGCGGTGATAACGAAGCTCTCGCTGACAACTCCGGACTACGGCTTCAACATCGCCATGGCCTCGATTCCCGCGTACGCACTCTCGATACTCCACGGGATATTCAGAGACTTCGAGGTGAAGGAAAGGGTTCTTGCGATAGTTCCGTTCATCTCCGGGAACGTATACTCGGTTTACGAGTTCTTCAAAATCCTCGCGAGCGGATCCGTTCCGGGATTCCTTTACTACTGGAACCCGACGAGGATAATTCCGGACTCGACCTACGGATACGTCATAACGGAGTTCCCGTATTTCAGCTTCATACACGCCGATCTGCACGCGCACGTCGTCGCTTTACCGCTGAAACTGCTGTTTCTCGCGGTCCTCTACCACCACTACAGGAGCGGAAGGTTCGGTCTGCTGATACCCGTTCTGAACCTCGCGCTTTACGCAACGAACTCCTGGGACGCGCCTGCGTTTCTTCTGCTATCATTTGCCGTCGCGCTGAAGAGAAGGGGGACGTCGTATATCTACTTCGTGCTTTCGATGGTCTTCATAGCCGCGTACACGTCCACGCTAAACGCGAAAGCTTCCGCGTTCCTGACCTCGGAGAGGTCGGATGTCTTCGGATTCCTGATGTACTGGGGGTTCATGCTCATCCTTGCTTACGCTTACTTCTACGAGGAGATCAGGATCGCCCCGCACTTTCTGCTGCTCGCACTGCCGTCCGTCTACGTTCCGGCGTTCCTGTTCCTGCCCCTCGTAGTCTATTCGGCCATGAAGAGGGACTTCGCTTCCTACCTCGTCGTCACCGCAGCTGTTTTCGTCTTCGCCTGCGAGTTCGCGGCGGTCGACTCGAGGATGAACACGTACTTCAAGTTCTACCTGCTGTCCTGGACGCTACTGAGCATTCCCGCGGGAATGTCGATTTCCAGTATTTACAGGTGGAGGAAAGCTGTAGCGTTAATCCTCGCGGCTCTCATGCTGATATACCCGGTGGTTTCTACGCCGGTCAGACACTACAAAGCCGAGCTCAGCCTCGACGCGACGAAGTTCCTGAAGGACTACAGCGAGGGAGATTACTCAGCGGCTATGTGGCTCAGGAGTGCGGGCGGAAAGGTAATAATTGAGGCCGCCGGAGACTGCTACACGCTCGGCGGGAGGATGGCAGCGATTTCCGGAAAGCAAACCGTCGTCGCCTGGCAGTGCCACGAGGTGCAGTGGAGGAAGAACGGAAGGGAGCTCGCGAGGAGGATAAGCGACGTCAGGAAGGTTTACGAGTCCGGTAGCTGCGAAGTAGCGAAGAGAATAGCGGAGAAGTACGGAGCCGAATACGTGGTGGTGGGGAAGTTCGAGAGGGAAACGTACGATTTGAAGGAGAACTTCACCTGCCTGGAGCTCGTTTTCGAATACAAGGGAACAAAAATTTACAGGGTTGATTCGAAAAAGTAATATCTTATCGCGGGAATTTCCAGCTTATGATTCTCACGTCCGGAAGCAACGGCCTGCTCGCGGTCAAGCTGTCGAGGGAGTCGGGAGTGCCGTTTCACATCATCGAACTCGACAGGCTCAAATACGGCGAGAAGTACGTTCGCCTGACTTTTGACGTGAGCGGAGAGGAAGTTTTCCTCGTTAACACGTTCCATCCGAACCCCGACGAGATAATCGTCGAGAACCTCTTCATAGCGGAGACGCTCAGAGAATACGGGGCCAGGAAGGTCTACGGAATCTTTCCGTACATAGCCTACTCGAAGAAGGGGAAGAAGCTGATAAGAGGCGAGATATCTCCGCTGAAAGTCGTCGCCAAAGCTTACTCCGGCGCGTTCGACGGGATCTACTCCGTGGACTTCAGCGGCGAGCTCGAAGTCGTGAACCTGACCGCCGCAGATCTAATCGCTGACCACTTCTCAAATGTGCTGAAGGAAAAGACCGTGGTAATCTCTCCGGACGAGGCCTCTAAGGGCTTGGTGGAGCGAATAGCCGAAAGGCTCGGACTCGAATACGAGCTGATGAAGAAAGTTAGGGTGGATGCGGAGAACGTGATAGTTACGTTCAAGAAGCTCGACCTGAGCGGTTACGACGTTCTGCTCGTGGACGATTTAATTTACACGGGAAGTTCGATGGTTCAGGCGATAAAGCACGTGAGGAGGAACGGGGCGCGGAGAGTTTACGTCTCGTGCACGCACGCTTTAGCGGACAGAAGAGACCTGCTGAACATCTACCTTTCCGGCGCTGAAGAGATCGTCGCTACGGACACCGTTCTGAGTCCGGTGAGTAAGCTCAGCGTTTCGAAGATAATATGCGAGGCTGTGTTTTAGCTACTTCAACTTCTCGAGAACTATCGCTGGGCAGACCCGCTTGACGCCTTCGATCTTGCCGATGACCTCGGAGATTATCCTCGTCAGCTCGTCCCCGTCTCTCGCAACGATCTCTGCCATTATCATGTGGTCTCCGCTCGTTATGTAGAGCGACCTTACGAAGTCGTAGTCTTTAAGCTTCGTCGCAACGTCGAGGAACTTGTCCGGATCAGTGTCCACGCCGGTCAGCGAAAGGACTCCGTAGCCGAGCTTCTCGTAGTCGACTATGGCCGTGTAGCCTTTTATTATCCCTCTCTCCTCGAGGTTCTTGAGCCTCTTTCTTACGGCGGCTTCGGATATTCCGAGCTCCTTGGCGATCTCCGTCAGGGTGGCTCTCCCGTTCTTCATGAGGATCTCTACGATTTTCCTGTCCCTTTCGTCCATTATAGTTGAGTCGTGAGTTTAAAATTTAAGTCTTTTCGTCACCGGAACCGCTTGCTTAAACTGGTGGTTCTTATTTTTAACCAGTTTGGTTGCGATTGCGTATTTTTTAAAAAACGCTTCGAGCCCAAACCTTCGGAACCGGGCTCTAAGGGTTTGAAAAAAGATTTATAGTTGTATTTATAATTAAGTTTTCGAGGTGTTTGGAGATGGCAAGCGAGAGGTTGAAGGAGTTGATGAACAGGGCGATAGCGAGGGAAATGCAGGTTTCCATACAATATCTCTGGCAGCACGTCCTCGCGAAGGGCTTTGAGGGGGAAGCCGTTAAGGGAAAGCTCAAGGAGTTCGCAATAACGGAGATGAAGCACGCGGAAGCGATCGCCGAGAGGCTCGTTTACCTCGGAGGGACTCCGACGACCAAGCCCGACCCGATAACCGTCGGAAACTCCGTGAGGGAAATGATGGAAATAGATAAAAAGGCCGAAGAAGAAGCTATAGAGCTTTACAAAGAGATAATAAAGCTCGCGAGAGAGGAGGAAGATACAACGACGGCGAAACTCTTCGAAGAGATCCTCGCAGACGAGGAGCTGCATCACGAGTTCTTCTCGTCCGTTCTGGAGTGACCACCGCATGAAGACGGAGGAAAACCTCAAAGCGGCTTTTTCTGGAGAGAGTCAAGCGCACGTGAAGTACCTCGTGTATTCCGAGGTCGCGAAGGAGAAGGGGTTTAGGAACCTCGCGAGGGTTTTCGAGGCTTTCGCGTTCTCGGAGTTCGTTCACGCGAAAAACCACCTGAGAAACCTGGAAGACTTCGACGATCCGGTGAAAAATCTCGAGAACGCGATAAAGGGGGAGAGCTACGAAGTCGAGGAGATGTACCCGAAGTTCTATGACGAGGCGATAAGAGAGAACGCGAAGAAGGCCGCGACCTCTTTCAGGTGGGCGATGGAGACCGAGAAAAAGCACGCGGAGGTTTACAGGGAAGTGAAGATACTCGTCGAAAGCGGAAGGGACAAGGCGTTCGACAGGAAGATATACGTCTGTCCGGTGTGCGGCTACATATTCGTCGGAGACGCGCCGGACGTCTGTCCGATCTGCAGCACAGGTAAGGAAAAGTTCAGAGAATTTTGACGAGCAAAACTTTCATAAGCAATTTTTTAACACTACTATTTGAGCCGGGGTTGCAGAGAGGCACTGCGCCGGCCTTGAGAGCCGGTGCCCGTTAAGGGCTCCTGGGTTCAAGTCCCAGCCCCGGCG
>CAYXDX010000086.1:0-6479 GCA_964463865.1 uncultured archaeon
CGTCAGCGTTAAAAATCACAGAAATGCGGTTAAAAACCCGAAAGCTCAGTTCAGGAGAGAGATAAAAGTTGAAGACGTTCTAAACTCCCCTTACGTAGCCGAACCAATAAAAGTTCTCGACTCGGCTCCCGTCAGCGACGGAGCAGCTGCGATAATCCTCGCTTCCGAAGAAGTTGCGAGAAAAATTACTGACACTCCCGTCTTCGTCTCGGCAGTAACTCAGGCGAGCGACTACTTGGCGCTTCAGAACAGAAAGGATTTGACGACTTTCAGAGCCGTTAGAATCGCTTCAGAAAAAGCCTACAAAATAGCGAAAGTTTCGCCAAGAGACATAGATGTCGCGGAAGTTCACGACGTATATACGATAGCCGAGATAATAGCTTACGAGGACCTCGGCTTCTGCAAGAAAGGGGAGGGGAAAACGTTGATAAGAGAAGGCGAAACAGATGTCGGCGGAAAGATACCGGTGAATCCTTCTGGAGGACTTAAAGCCTGCGGACACCCCGTAGGTGCTACGGGAGTCAGACAGATCGTCGACCTCGTAAAGCAGCTCAGAGGAGACGCGAGCAATCAGGTCGACGCCGAACTCGGACTCGCGTTGAACATAGGAGGAACGGGAGCCACGGCAGTCGTTTCGATACTCAGGAGGTGATCGTCTTGCTACCCAGGTTCTGGAGGAAGATAAAATACAGATACAACCTAATAGGGACGTTCTGTGAGAACTGCGGCGAATACTACTATCCGCCAAGGAATCTCTGTCCGAAGTGCAGGAGGAAGGGGTCGGTAAAAGAGGTTGCTCTCGGAGACGAGGGGGTCGTTATTAGCTACACGGTCGTCCACGACGCTCCGGAGGACTTCAAACTCCAGAAGCCCTACGTGGTCGGATTGATAAAACTCGACTGCGGAGCGGTCGTCACCGGGCAAATCTGCTGCGATCCAGCAGAAGTCGAAATCGGCATGCGAGTTAGAGCGGCATTCAGAAAATACTCCGAAGACGGAGAAGACGGGATAATTTACTACGGGACGAAGTTCGTCCCCGCCTGAAGTTTTTAGGGAATTAATTTATTATTTTTAAAATCGTAACGAAAACTCATGAAGTTTAAGTCGGATTTAAAGCTGATAGTGTTCTATCACGGAAGCTTCGGAGAGAGGTTCGTCGCCAACGTCATAAATTACAGAAATTCCTGTCCTTCCTTCGGTGCGTGTGGTATAGACGGATGCGTCCAGTGTAAGGAAGGAATCTACAGCTTTTCCAAGAACTTGGTCGCCACCTATGCCATGCTCGACCCCGTGACGATGCCCGACTTCATAGAAGATGCCGACGCGTTCCTTCCGAAAAAACTACCAGAAGCAGACATAGCCGTCGTGATAAACGTCCATCCAGACGTCTTACTCGCGATACCGGAAAAACTCGCGGAATTCGGCGTAAAAGCTATGATCGTCCCGATAGAGGAGCCGAGGTGGGCCACTCCCGGGTTGGTTAAGCAGCTCAAGGAGAAGTGCGACGAGTTCGGCTTAGAGTTCGCCGCCCCAAAGCCGTTCTGTTCGCTGTACGAAACCAAACAACCGACGATAAGAAGGTTCTTTGAAGAGATGAGACTTGGCTATCCAGAATTCAGGATAGAGATCGAAGAAGACGGAGACTACAAAAAAATAAGCGAGCTCGAAGTTTTAAGAAGTCACCCGTGCGGTTGCGCGTGGTTCGTCGGTGTGAGGCTTAGAGACTTCAGTTTCAGAACGGTAAGAGAGCTGTGGGATCGCGTTTCGGAAACGCACCACAGTTATCCGTGCACGGCGAGTATGGAAAAGGACAACGAATACAACGAAACGCTATTGCACGTGGCGGGATACATAACGAGGCACGCAGTCGACAAGGCAATAGGATACACTGGTGACGAGGAGATCCCGAAACAGATAGAGCATGTGGTGTTGAAAGAATAAAGTTTTTTATATTTTTAAAGAAAAAGGCAATTTATGGAAGTGACGGTAGACGGGAAGAAGGTGCACCTCCTAACGTTCAAGGAGGGTGAGTTTTTCTTCATCCACGGTGCAGGTTGCACGTCGGAAGTTTGGGAAAGGCAGTTAAAGGAGCTCGGAGGTTACGCCATAGACTTGCCGTCCCACGGGAAGAGCGACTGCTTCGAGATCGAGAGCGTCGACGACTACGCCGAAGTCGTAGCCAAGGTCCTCGAGAGTCTCGGGAGAGACTTCATAATCGTGGGACACTCGATGGGCGGAGCGATAGTTCAGTCTCTGATGGAAAAGATTAAACCGAAAGGCGTCGTTCTCCTGTCGACCGGACCCAAGCTCAAAGTGAACCCGAAGCTGCTCGCAGGCCTCAGAGATGACTTCGAAAAAACTGTAGAAAGGCTCGTCGGATGGATGTTCTCGAGGAGCTTCGAAGGAAAGAAGGCGAAAGAGAGAGTCAAGGAAATGATAATCGGTTGCGGCAAGGAAGTCGTCGTTAGGGACTTCGAAGTTTGCGACGCCTTCGACTTCACGGAAAAATACGAGAGTGGAGTTAGTTACGATTTCCCCATTCTCGTCGCGGTCGGTAGCGACGACGTAATGACGCCAGTAGAGTATTCGGAGTATCTGAGAGACAAAACTGGCGGAAAGCTCGTGGTGTTCAACAACGCGGGACACATGGTCATGTTCGAGAAAGGCTCCGAGCTAAACAAGGTGTTAAAAGAGTTTTCAGAGAGCCTCGGCTGACATGTAGAGTTTTTCGAGCAGTTTTTCTTTTTCTTTCGTGTCGAGTAGCGCGTGCTCGAGGACTTCCTCGATCCTCGTAACGGGGATTATTTCGATTCTTCCCTCGTGCTCAGCATCGAGCATAACATCGTCGAGGTTGTCTCGCGGAATGATTACTTTCTTTATACCTGCCTGAATCGCTGCTTCGATTTTCTGCGTCACGCCTCCAACCGGAAGCACCTCCCCCTTGACCGAAAGACTGCCCGTCATCGCGACGTCCTGCCTCACGGGGATCTTTTCCAAAGCGGAGATTACGGCTGTGGCGATGCTTATGCTCGCGGAATCACCCTCCACACCCTCGTACGTTCCGACGAACTGGATGTGAACGTCGTAGTTCGAAATGTCCCTCCCCATGAGCTTCTTGATTATTGCGGAAACGTTCCAGACAGCTTCTTTCGCTATCTCCTGTAACCTACCGGTGGCTATTACCCTGCCCTCCTCCTTGCTCAGAGCCGGCGTGACCTCTGCTATTATCGGCAACACCGCTCCAGCTGACTCACCTATTACCGCGAGCCCGTTAACCCTGCCTATCTCCGCTCCTTCCGTTATGAACAGCTTGTAGTCCTTTCTCCTCTCTATGTATCTGTCCGCTAACTGCTCTTCTATCGTCTTAGCGATTTTCTTCGCCCTGATCACGTGATCAACGGTAACGACTTTAGCTCCCTCGCTGAGCGCAATGTCGCCAGCTGTTCTGACTATACCTCCGAGTTCCCTCAACCTCAGCGTGAGGTGGTTTCTTCTCCCAGCCCTCCTCTTTGCCTCCTTTATTATCTCCGCCACGGCGTACTTGTCGAAGTGCGGAATCTTGCCGTCCTTCCTGACCTCCTGAGCGACGAACCTGACGAGTTTTCTTCTGTTTTCGGGAGTGTCCGGCATCGTATCGTTCATGTATATTTCGTAACCGTATCCCCTTATCCTGCTCCTCAAAGCCGGGTGCATCCCCATGAGAGCGTCGAGGTTTCCGGCAGCGACGAGGACGAAGTCACATGGGACTGGCTCAGTCCTAACCATAGCTCCGCTACTTCTCTCGCTCTGCCCGGTGATCGGAAACTTTTTTTCCTGTAAAGCCGTTAGGAGTTTTTGCTGAGACTCGATCGTCAACGTGTTTATCTCATCTATGTAAAGGACGCCTTTGTGAGCTCTGTGTATCGCTCCAGCTTCAACCCTCTCGTGAGCTGGCGTTTCGAGTCCGCCGCTCTGGAACGGGTCGTGCCTAACGTCACCGAAGAGCGCTCCAGCGTGAGCACCTGTTGCGTCTTCGAATGGAGCAGTCTCCCTACCCGCGTTGTTGACGAGCAGTTTCGGAACATTCTTTTCTTCTCTGGGCATCATGTATCTGGCGAGCATGAAGATCATGACGGCCGCTATTATGCCCCACAGCATCTGGTTCTGGAGAGTGGCGTAAGCGATTATGAAGAACACGAGCATGAAGAGGAACAGGTTTCTCGCCTGAGCTTTTTTCATCGCCTCCTCTCTGTAAGCTTCCACTATCTCTTTACCCTTGCCGGCGGGAACGGTTCTTATTTTCGGCTGATTCGGGTCTTCTGGGTTCGGAAAAACGAGTATGTCTTCCAGCTCTTCTTTAGGTAAAAGTTCGGCCATTGCCTTAGCTAACATCGACTTTCCGGTTCCGGGAGAGCCGATAAGTAGGACGTGTCTCCTCTGAACGGCTGCCTTCTTTATAGCCTCTACCGCATGATCCTGACCAATAACCTGATCGATAAGCCTCTCGGGAACCTCGATCTCTTCGGTCGTTTCGAAATCCAAACCGCCCAAAAGCTCCCTTACTTCTTCCTCGTTCATCCTTACAGGATACGTTGGAACTTATGTTTTAAATACGTTTTGGAAGTCTCTCAGCTCCTTCAAGATTTGCTCGTAAAAAAGTTTGATAAATCTGTGTCGCTCTTCAGCGATTTCCTTAGCGGTTTTCGTGTGCAGTAAGTCTTTCAACCTTAGCAATTTCTCTTCGAAGTGCTTTATCGTGTCCTCAATGCTCCTACCTCTCTCCCCCGAAAACATGAAAGCTCTCGCAACGCCTATTGCTCCCAACGCGTCGATTTTATCGGCGTCGCTCAAAACCTTGGCTTCGAGAGTTCTCGGCTCGACGCCAGAAGAGAAGGAGTGTGCCTCTATGCAGTGGCAAACCGCCTCGATGAACTCTTCGTCGTATCCTTCCTCCTCGAGAATTCTTCTCGCAATTTTCGACCCCTCTATCGCGTGGTTGTCTTTATCTCTCGCTATGTCGTGAAGTTCAGCAGCTTTCTCGACGACCTCGACGTTCGCACCTTCTCTTTTAGCGATGAAAACTGCCAACCTCTTCACTCTCTCGACGTGGTCGTCATAGTGCGGTATAAACGATCACCCCCAGCGGAGCGATTATTAAAGCGGGAAGCATGTTCGCGACCTTGTAATCAGTTAAGCCGACGACGTTAAAACCTATGGCCATGACGAGTATCCCGCCAGACGCCGTTATCTCGGATATCACTTCATCCGTCAAAATGGAAGCGACGCTACCCGCGAAGATCGTTATGGCTCCTTGGTAAAGCAGAATCGTGATCGAAGACAGTGCAACGCCCAGTCCGAAAACAGCTGACAGGAATATCGATGCCACGGTGTCGAGCATAGTCTTCGCGAATATTATAGAAGCGTCACCCGTGAGTCCCTCCCTTATAGCTCCAACGACCGCCATGGGGCCGACGCAAAAGAGGATAGAGGCAGTTATGAAGCCCTCGGCGAACTCGAATCCCGAATACTTCTTCTCGATTCTCTTCGCGAAGCTTTCGATCCTATCCTCAATTTTCAGCGCTTCTCCAATGACTGTTCCCAAAACTACGCTCGCAATTATCAGAACCGGGTTCTTCGTTTCCAACGCCATTTTTATTCCGATAAAAATTACCGTCAACCCGAGAATTTTCATGAACCTCTCCCTTACGTCTTCGTTCACTCTCTTTCCTACCGCGTTTCCGAAAACGCTCGCCAAAAACACGAACAGAGCGTTTATCAGGGTTCCGATCATTGGTTTTAGCGAATAACATTTGCTTAAATTCGTTTTGATTCAAATTTTCTAACTAATGCAGTATTTACTGCTTAATGAACGGACTTCATCGCACTTAAAAATTATTAGCTCCACCATCCACTTGCCGACTCAAACTCGGCAGCTTCACCTTTAATTTCTTCCGAACACATTTACACTTTATTTACAACCATGTAACGCAAAATTAGGATTGTGCCGAATATAATTAGGATTGCACCAACCAAAAGGTGCATTTCCGGAGTTATTTTGATCGATTCTACTATCGAAGGGGTCAAAGCAGGGGTGTGGGTGAGGGGAGTTGTGGGAGTGGAGGGAGGTGTTGGGGTAGGGATGGGAGTGGGAATGGGAGTAGAAACTGACACTGGTGTTGGTGTAAATATCGGAGTTGGAACCTGGGTTGGAGTGGGCGTTGTAGTGAGCTTAGTAGGAGCAACTTTTAGCAAGATGTATCTAAACACCTCATATATTCCAAAGCTAATGCAGAGTGTAGCGGACGATATTAGCAGAAAAATTTTCGTTTTGCTTTCTGGATGCAAAATTCTCTTACCTTTGTCGGTTAACTCATAATACACCCATTTCCTACCTTCATCCACTCTCTTAACCAACCCAGTTTCCACTAACTTGTCAAGATGTTCTTTAACAGCTGCCTTTGATATGCCAAGAGCTTCTGACAGTTTAGTTAAAGTCATCC
>CAYXDX010000087.1:0-5646 GCA_964463865.1 uncultured archaeon
ATTTGGTTTGAACCGCTTCCAGAAAGGAGTGTTTTGGAGAAATTCGTCGGCGGTAAAGGGTTGGGTCTGTGGTTTCTCTGGAATCTATTAAAGGACGGGGTTAAACCATCTCCGTTCGATCCGGACACGCCGCTGATTTTCATGACCGGCCCTCTAACGGGACTGCACGTTCCGTGCGGAAACAACACCACGGCTGTCTCAATAAACGGTGATACTGGCTATACAATTGGAGCATCTCACACGCACGGCTTTTTCGGTCCGAACATTAAAAGAGCCGGATTTGACGGAATAATCGTAACTGGAAGAGCCGAAAGACCGGTTTACCTTAAGATCGTAGACAGAGAAGTCGAAATCGTCGACGCTTCGAATTACTGGGGCAAAGACACGCACGAGACTGAAGACCTCATAAAAAAGGAGTTAGGAGAAGAAAATGCGAGCGTAGCAGCCATAGGCCCGGCCGGAGAAAACGTTTGTTGCGGGGCCGGAATCTGGAACGACAAGCACCACTCGTTTTCCCACTCGGGCATGGGAGCCATAATGGGCTCCAAGAAGCTCAAGGCCATTGCCGTTTACGGAACTGGCGAAATTAAAGTTAAGGACGAGGAGAGGTTGAAAGAAGTTGCGGAGAGGTGGAGGGAAAACCTCTGGAAGAGCGATGTAGTTAACGCGCTCGCGAAAGGCGGTTTACCGAGATCCGAGTATAGATACACGAAAGAAAGCTACCTGCTGTCCGCTAAGAACTTCCTCGACGTCAGCCCGGAAGAGTTTGCTGTCGGAATGTCCAAGTTCAGATATACCCCGAAGGGGTGCTTCGCTTGTCCCATTGCGTGCTCTTACGAAGTAGAGATAACCGAGGGGCAGTATAAAGGCTTCGTAGCGACGCCGGCTGGTGGGGGCGAGAATCTCGAGGGTGTATCTTCGCTGCTCGGAATCTACGATCCAGGGGCAACCTTTTACCTCATCGAACTCGCTGACAGACTGGGATTCGAGACGAGCACGATAGGGTCCACTATCGCCATGCTGATCGAGGCTTACGAGAGGGGTATGGTTTCCAAGGAGGAACTCGACGGGCTGGAACTTCGCTGGGGCGACCCAAAGCTCGTGGAGGAGCTCATGAGGAGGGCCGCAAAGAAAGAGGGTTTCGTCGGTTATCTGCTATCTCTCGGTCCGAAGAGGGCTGCTGAGGCTATAGGCGCGGAGGACATCGTAGTTCATGTGAAGGGGACCGGGATAAACCTGCACGATTGGAGGGTTACCTGGGCGATACTGCTCGGACAACTGATAGGTGGAGGTTACAGCTGGCCTGCTCCAGGCGTTGATGCGTGGGCCACCGAGCCGGACTTGGGTTACAGTGAATATCAAAATCCGTTCGACTGGAGGCTTAAGCCGAAAGCGGTGAGAGATACTCAGCTGAAGAAGAACTGGGTCGACAGCATAGGCATCTGCTGGTTCGCAGACTGGGGCGTCCCCGGTGCGCTCGAGTTCGAAGCTGAAGCTGTCGCAGCCGCGACGGGCTTTGATGTGACAAAGGAGAGCGCGCTCGAAGTGGGAGAGAGGGTAGTGAACTTGGAAAGAATCCTGAACGTCAAACTCGGTCTCAGACCCGAGGATGACGTCGAAGATGTTGGTCCGCGCTTTCTGGAGCCACCTCCAAAGGGACTGGGCAAAGGTAAGGATGTAAGAAAGCACGTTAAGTGGATGGTAAGCGAATACTACAGGCTGATGGGCTGGGACGAGAAAACGGGCATGCCTTTCAAGGCCACGCTCGAAAGACTTGGCATCGTTGACCTCGTTTTTCAATTTTAAATTTTTTATAAAAATTTTATTTTAACAACCTCATCGCGTTTAGCACCGCTATCAAGGTCACTCCGACGTCTGCGAAAACGGCCTCCCACATCGTGGCCATTCCGAGCGTTCCGAGGGCTATGAAGAACCCCTTTACGGCCAAAGCAAATATTACGTTCTCCCAGACGATCCTCTGAGTCCTCTTCGAGAGCTTAATGCTCTTGGGAACTTTCGACGGCTTGTCATCCATCACCACGACATCGGCTATTTCAATAGCGGCCTCGCTCCCCAAAGCGCCCATAGCTATTCCGACATCGGCTCTCGCAATCACCGGAGCGTCGTTTATACCATCTCCGACGAACGCCACCTTTTCACCGTCTCTCTCCTTTATCCTCTCTATAACCTCGACCTTCTGCTGCGGTAGAAGTTCGGCGTAGAATTCCTCTATGCCGAGCTGTGCCGCAATTCTCTCTGCCACGTCCCTGTTGTCTCCGGTAACCATGACAACCTTGCAGCCAAGACTCTTCAGCTCCTCTACCGCGGCTTTAGCGTCCTCCTTCGGCTCGTCCGAGATTATTATGTATCCAGCATATTTTCTATTCACAGCCACGTGAACCACAGTCCCTTCGACGTCGCACGATTCGTGCTCTATTCCGAACTCGTGCATCAGGGCGTCGTTTCCGGCTATTATTTCTGCTCCGTTTACCTCTGCGATTACGCCCCTACCCGGAATCTCTCTGAAGCTTTTCACGTCTGCTTTAACCTCTCCGTGCGCCTCCACTATACTTTTGGCTATCGGGTGGTTCGAGTGAGCTTCCGCTATTGCCGCGAATTTAAGAACATCGCTCTCTCCGAAACCGTTCTTTGCAACGACCCCAGAAACTTTGAACGAACCCTTAGTCAGCGTTCCGGTTTTGTCGAAGGCCACGACCTTCGTCGAAGATAGCGCGTCCACGAAGTTGGCACCCTTCACGAGAACCCCCATTTTCGCGACTTTTCCTATCGACGCGAAGTAACTCAGCGGAACCGAAACCACCAGGGCGCACGGGCAGGATATGACGAGGAGGACGAGAGCACGGTAAATCCAAGGAGAAAACGGTTCGTTGAAGACGATCGGCGGTAGCGTGGCGATGCCTACGGCCATGGAGATTACCGCCGGAGTGTAGTATCTCGCGAACTTCGTTATGAACTTCTCAGCTCTCGCTTTCCTGCTGCTCGCCTCTTCAACGAGCCTCAGAATTTTGGATACCGTTGAATCGCTGAACGTTCTCGTAACTCTGACCGTTATCAGTCCACTCAGGTTTATCATACCCGAGAGGACTTCGTCTCCTTCCGCCACTTCTCTCGGCTTCGACTCGCCCGTCAGTGCCGACGTGTCCACGGCACTCCTGCCTTCGACGACGACGCCGTCGAGAGGAATCTTCTCTCCAGGCCTTACGACGATCAGGTCTCCTACCTTCACGTCTTCCGGTCTAATCCTCTTGACCTCGCCGTCGACCTTCAAGTTCGCAAAGGTCGGTTTAATTTCGAGTAAGGCCTTAATCGACCTCCTCGACTTGTTTACGGCCACGTCCTGCAAGAACTCTCCGACTCTGAAGAAGAGCATCACCGCCACGGCTTCCGGAATTTCGTGAATCGCAAGTGCTCCGAGCGTTGCCACTGTCAGCAGGAAGTTTTCGTCGAAAACGACTTTCCTCCTGAGGTTCGCCACCGCCTTTTTGATTATCTTCCACCCTACGAGTAAGTAAGCGGTTAGCAGGACGACGTATTCAAGAGGAAACAGTGAGTGCAGCTGTTCGTTGAAGATCGTCCCGAGTAAAAACAGCAGTCCGGAGATTGCTATGATTTTTACCTCTTCCCTGTAGTCCTCGCCAACCTCTTCCTCCTCGACGCTTTCGACTTCGACCTCCGGTTCGACCCTCTTTATCGTTTCGATGACCTTGCTCATGTCGTCGGCATCTACCAGCAGCTCCGACGTTGCGAAGTTTACTGCCGCAAATTTTACCCCTTCCTGTTTTTTGAGCTCCTCCTCTATTTTTACGGCGCAGCTTGCGCAGTCCAGATTCTTCAGCCTGTATTTTTTCACTTCCTCACCTCCCCGATGTGCTCCATTGCCGTTTTCAAAATCGCTTCAACGTGCTCGTCGTCGAGGGAGTAGTAGACGTTCCTGCCGGACCTCCGATACTTGACGATCTTCTTGTCCCTCAAAATTCTGAGCTGGTGAGATACGGCCGAGACCGACAGGCCGGTTATCGCCGAAAGGTCGCAGGTGCAGAGCTCGTGGAGAGATAGAGCTAAGAGTATCTTGATCCTCGTCGAGTCCGCGAAAGCTTCGAGAAACTCCGCGAGTTCGACGATCTGATCATCGTCCGGCAGCTCGGCAACTACCTTTTCGACGTTTTCGCTGCTGCTCAAACTCTTGCAGGTCGGCACGTTTTTGACCATATTTGAGCAATTGTTCAAACGTGATATATAAAGTTTTTCGAGAGGCTTAGAAAAATTGCCAAAAGCCATCTTTCCGGGCAAAGCTTAATTACGTTCGGATCAAGAACGAACGCCGGGACTCGACTTTGGAGTTGCAGATCTTCAAAAAGAAGCTCAAACTTGCAGCAACTGGCTTAATCGTTTGGTTCTGCTTTTCAATCCTCCTGACGATTTTTCTGCGCCTGAGCACTTCGACGTTCGTTTTGACCTTTGCGCTGATATCTCTGCTGCCCGGCTTCAGCACCGTTTTCCGAACCTTTGGAGTGGGTAATTCCGATTTTGACTCTATACTACTTCTGGAGGGTGAAACGGTTGGAGAGGTGCAGTAATCAAGCGTCTCGAGCAACTGGTAGAAAATAAATCAAGAATATTTTTGGTATTGAGGCGTAACGCGAAGTTCCGACAGCTCTTGAACTTCGCAGGTCTCGGCAATGTTCAAAACGTAAAAGGAGGTAGTCAGAACTCGAAGTGCGCTCTCGTACATTCTGGTTAAGATTACAATGAGCGGTGAACAGTAGACAAAATTTCTGGCTCTAAATGTGACTTCATAAATCGCAAAAGGGATTAAAGCTGCAAGCATCCGAATCCGAACTTTATCCGGAGCTCCTTTGTCTTTTTAGTCGAGCAATAGACGAGTACGTCAAAAAGCTGAAGCTTTCACGAGGGCGGAGCGAGAGTCTTCTTAGCTAAGAGCTTATCCGCCCTAAACTCCGACGAGAGGGCGACTCTGAAGATAATTTACTCGATAAACGGAGAAGTCAGCTCGGGAGAAGTCTACAAGATTCTGAAAGCGGAAGTGAACATGAGCTACACGAGGTTCTACGAGATAATCAACAAGACTCTCACTTTCAGTATCACGTTGTCGAAACTTTCGACTTTAACTCCTCCGACGATTTCGGACTTTTCGCAGGCTTCTAAGATCTCTTTCAGAAAAGCGGCTACTCCAACCACTTCAGAACCTCTTCGAGCTTCTTCTTCCTCGATATTAAACCTTCCCACTCCCAAAAGTCTTTTTCGACTTCGTAAGAGTGCTTATTTTCTACCCCCTTTTTCCCAGGCTTCTTTGAATTCCTCAAACGTCATTCCGTACTTTTCCTCGAACTTTCTTATTTCGCTCTCAATTTTTTCCAACCTGTGCTCTACCGCGTCTTTGGAGATTTCTTTGACCGCCACGTTTAAGTCGGACGATCCGGTTATTTCGAGCAGAAGCTTCACGACGGAAGGTGATAAGACCATAATATCACTTCCGCTAAGACTCTTATAAAACCTTTCTCTCAGCCTCTCACGCTCTTCGCAAATTCGAACCGTATGTTTGGACTCTCCTATCGATCCCGAGCATGAGAAAAATAGCCGAGAAAAAGTTTATATCTGTAAACA
>CAYXDX010000088.1:0-5533 GCA_964463865.1 uncultured archaeon
ACGCCGTTTTGATCACCGACGTTTGCCTCTGCGAATACACGACCCACGGTCACTGCGGGGTCGTGAAAGATAGGACGATCCTCAACGACCCCACTCTGCCGATACTCGGAAAGATAGCCGTCAGCCACGCCAAGGCTGGGGCGGACATCGTAGCACCTTCGGGGATGATGGACGGGATGGTTCAGGCTATAAGAAAGGCTCTCGACGACAACGGATTTGAAGATGTCGCCATAATGAGTTACGCAGCTAAGTATGCGAGCAACTTCTACGGGCCGTTTAGAGAGGCGGCCGAGAGCGGATACGCTTTCGGAGACAGGAGGAGCTATCAGATGGACTTCCACAACTCCGACGAAGCGTTGAGGGAGGTGGAGCTGGACCTGAGAGAGGGGGCGGACGTAGTAATGGTAAAGCCCGCTTTAGCGTATCTCGACGTCATCCGGAGGGTCAAGGAAACTTTCAAAGTGCCTCTTGCAGCTTACAACGTCAGTGGCGAGTATTCCATGGTAAAGGCGGCAGCTAAACTTGGTTTTCTCAACGAAAAGGAAATCGTTTATGAGATTTTGACCGCAATAAAGAGAGCCGGTGCGGACCTGATTATTACTTATCACGCTAAAGAGATTGCGGGTGATCTGTGATGTTCGACAGGTCGAAGGCGTTGTATGAGGAAGCCGTAAGCTTACTTCCGGGAGGAGTGAGCAGTCCAGTTAGAGCTGTGAAACCATTTCCGTTTTACACGGCGAAAGCGAAAGGATCTAAGATATACGACGTGGACGGAAACGAATACATCGACTACTGTCTCGCTTACGGTCCGCTGATACTTGGGCACGCTAACGACGAAGTCAAAGAGAAGGTAAGAGAACAGCTTGAGAACGGGTGGATATACGGAACGCCGATAGAACTCGAAATTGAATACGCCAAACTCATTAAGAAGCTTTATCCGTCCATAGAAATGCTCAGGTTCGTAAACACTGGAAGCGAAGCCACCATGTCAGCCTTAAGGGTTGCGAGAGGATTTACTGGGAGAAACAAGATTCTGAAAGTAGAGGGGAGCTTTCACGGGGCTCACGACTCCGTTTTGGTTAAAGCCGGTAGCGGAGCCACGACGCACGGAATACCCAACTCCGCTGGAGTTCCGGAGGACTTCGTAAAACACACTTTGCAAGTCCCTTACAACGACGTTGAGATGCTCGCGGACGTTCTGGAGAAGAACTCCGAAGAGGTGGCGGCGTTAATTCTCGAACCCGTTATGGGCAACTCTTCGCTGATACTTCCGGAGGAGGACTACCTGAAAGAAGTGAGAAAGATAACGAGGGAGAACGACGTCCTTTTAATTTTCGACGAGGTGATAACCGGATTTAGGCTCGCTCTCGGAGGCGCTCAGGAGTATTACGGCGTCAAGCCAGACCTAACGACTCTCGGAAAGATCGCTGGCGGAGGTTTTCCTATAGGTATATTCGGCGGAAAAAAGGAAATTATGGAATTCGTCGCCCCGTCAGGCCCAGTTTATCAGGCGGGAACTTTCAGCGGAAATCCCGTAAGTCTCATAGCCGGAAAGACTACCGTGGAAATCTTGATGAGGGAAAATCCGTATAAAGACCTCGAAAACAAAACGAGGGACCTCGTCGAGAGAATTAGGAGCGACAAGGTTGAAGTCGGCTGGATTGCTTCGATGTTCTGCTTATACTTCGGGCGAAAACCGAAAGATTACTCCGAAGCTCTCAAACTCGATAAAGACGCTTTTCTCAGACTCTACTGGAAGCTGCTCGAAAACGGCGTCTTCTTCCCTCCGTCGCAGTTCGAGACGTGCTTCTTAAGTGTGGCTCACAGCGAAGAAGATGTGGAGAAGACGGCAGAGGTCGTGAACAAATGTCTGAGAGAGTTGTAATCGGAACGAGAGGGAGCAAATTAGCGCTCGCGCAGACTGAGAAAGTCAAGAAGCTTTTGGAGGAGAAGGGGTTCGAAGTAGAAGTGAAAGTCATCAAAACCCACGGAGATGTGATGAAGGACAGACCTCTGCACGAGTTCAAGGGGATGGGCGCTTTCGTCAGGGCGATCGACGAAGCTCTTGTTAGGGGGGAAATTGACGTTGCCGTTCACAGCTACAAAGACGTGCCGAGTCAGAGGATAGAAGGAACTGTCGTAGCGGCAGTTCTGGAAAGAGAAAGCCCCTGCGACGCTTTCGTGTCGAGGGAGGGTTTGAAGTTCGAGGAAATTCCGGTTGCATCTAAGATCGGGACGTCGAGTCTCAGGAGGAGAGCGTTCGTTAAAAAGCTAAGAAAAGACCTCGAGGTCGAGAACCTCAGAGGCAACCTTGACACGAGGTTGAGGAAGTTAAACGAGGGTCTCTACGACGGTATAATCGTCGCCGAAGCGGGCCTCATCCGTCTCGGTTTGGACAAAGAGATCGCATACGAGAGACTCGATCCGAGGGTATTCGTTCCTTCCGCGAATCAGGGGGTCATAGCTGTAGCTTGCAGGAGTGAAGATGCCGAAATCTTCTCCTTTTTAAACCATGACAAGACTAGGCTCGAGACCGACGTTGAGAGGGCTGTTTTGAGAGAACTCGGTATTGGATGCGCTGTTCCTGCCGGGATTTACGCTGAAGCTTCTGGCAAGGTGAACCTCATAATAGAGATACTCAGCGAGGACGGTTCTAAAAGCGTTCGAGTCGAGGAGAAGCTAAGTAAGGAGAGCGCAGTGGAAGAAGCAGTAGAAATAGCCAGGAGCATAAAGGCGATGATATGAGCGGGAGGGTTTTCATAGTAGGGGCGGGGCCTGGAGATCCAGGACTGCTGACAGTGAAAGCTCTGAAAGCAATAAAGCTCGCAGATGTCGTTTTGTGCGACGACCTCGTTGGGAGCGAAATTAGAGAGTTGCTCGAAAAACTTGGTAAAACCGTTATAGAGGTGGGTAAGCGGAGTGGCAGACACAAAAAATCGCAGGAGGAAATCAACGAGCTCATGGTAAACCTTGCCAGGGAAGGAAAGACTGTTGTAAGGCTGAAGGGTGGGGATCCGTTCGTGTTCGGGAGAGGCGGCGAGGAAATAGAATTCTTGGCAGAGAACGGAGTGGAGTTCGAAGTCGTTCCGGGAGTTAGCTCTTCGATTGCCGCCCCTTCGTATGCCGGGATTCCGGTGACTCACAGGAGATACGACCCGGCTCTCGTAATCATGACGGGCAGACAGGAGAGGGAGCGGTTGAACTGGGAAGCTCTGGCGAAACTCAACGCGACGGTCGTGATACTGATGGGCGTCGGAAAACTTGAGGAAATCGCAAAGAACTTAATCGAAAAAGGGAAGAATCCGGAAACGCCGGTGGCAATCGTTCAAAGTGGAACGACTGAGGAACAGAGAGTCGTGACGGGCAAGCTGAAAGACATAGTCGAGGTGGCGAGGAGAGAAGTCGTGGAACCTCCGGCCGTCATAGTCGTGGGTGGAGTCGTCGAAATCTTAGATAAAGTTAAGGAGTTCGTTAAAAACGTTAAAAGCTCCGAAAAGCTGTCCGTGAAACCTGAAGAGCTTTTTAAGGTAGTTGCTCAACTTTAGCAACCCAAACTCCTCTTTGTCAAACTCGAATCCGTAGTTCACGTCCACGAGAACGAGTCCGTCCGGCGGAGCCGTTGAAACTCTCTCTTTTCCCTGGAAGATTCTCAGGAGAGTTTTGGGATCTCCGCTCCTGCCGACCTTCATAAGGGCGAAGGCTATTCTTCTGACCATGTTCCACGCGAACGCGTTTCCTACGATCGTGAAGTAGATTAGGTCTCCGAGCTTCTCCACTTTAGCGTCGTATATTTCTCTCACGCAACTTTCGGATCCTCTGACGAAGTTTCTGAAGTCGTGCTTTCCTATCAAAAGCTTCGACGCTTCGTTCATCGCATTGACGTCGTAGCCTTCGTCCACCATCACGTAGCAGTATTTCCTCCACAAAGCTTTTCGAGGAACGAACCTCTCGTCCACGACTTTGTAACCCCACACGCTAACGTCTTCCGGAAGCTTCGAGTTCAGCTTTTTTACGACTTTCTCGTCGAACTCGCTTAAGTCTACTGCGAAAACGTTTCCTATCGCGTGAACTCCGGCGTCGGTTCGACCTGCGAACATTATCTTTTCGAAGCTTATTTCGAGCTTTTCGAAAGCTTTTCTGAGCTCTCCTTCTACAGTTCTGACGTTCGGTTGATACTGGGAACCGTGAAAGTTCGTGCCGACATATGCAATTTTAAAGGCGACCCTCAGCAGTCCATCCCTCCTTCAGTAATTTCTCTGAGAACAGACGTGTTTCTATCGTGAAGCGAGTAGTTTACCTTTTTATACGTCCTTATCTTCTCCAAGTCGAGCCAAGCGGACACGAGCTCTTCTTTTTCCTCTCCGCTGTGCTCCGCTATTATGCCTTCGTGCGTCGCTATTAAGCTTCTTCCGACGCACTCGTCACCAAGAAACGTGTATCCGAATCCGCCGGCTTTAACTATCGCGTAAGCGTTGTCGAACGCTCTCGAAAAGTATAAACAGTATCTTAGCCTCTGGGACGGAAGTTCGGATCTTTTAAAGCTGACCACCGGATTTAAAACGACCTCGGCTCCTTTAAGTGCTGCAAGTCTGCACAGCTCGGGGTAAAGTATGTCCGCGCAGATTAAAGCGGCGAACTTGACGCCTTTTATTTCGAACACTTTCAACTCTTTCCCGCACCTGATTCCGAGCTCTCTCTCGCTCTTCGTGGGATTCAGTTTATCCTGCGTGGCTATCAAGTCTCCGTCGTGAAATACGTAAAGAGTGTTGTAGTAGTCGTTCCCATCTTTTCTTATTACGTTTCCGGCAACGACCGTCTGGTAATCTTTGCTCATATTTCTGAGCCATTCGATCGTTTTTTTCGAAGTTTCCAGACTCGTATCTCCGACCTCGTATGAGAAGTATTCTGGAAGCAAAAACAGTTCTATACCCTCTTCAAGTCCTTTCAGAATTAGCCTTTCGGCACTCTTCAAAGCGTCACTCACACCGACTTTGCATTGGACAGCCGAAACTATCACAGGTTTTATGTCAAAAAATAAGAATAAAACTCTTTTCCTTTATATTTGCGTCCTCCTTCTCTTACCCAACTTTCCTGGCTGAACGATTCCAAAGTTTCTCGCGCACTTCGGACAGTAATACTTCTTCTGCATGTAAATGTGGACGTTCTTCTTTCCTACGAGCCTGACAAGTTCCGGATCGAGCCTCAGGCCGGAATACGAGACGAACGTCTTGAACCTCGGGACGCTCCTACCACAACCGTCGCACCTTATAATGTAGTCCTTCCCTCTCGAGCTACTCTGCTTATACTCCCTCTTGTAGGGAGCCTTCGTCATACGCTTACTTGTTTATCTTTAAACGTAATAAACCTATCGGCTCTATTTACGTTCGTTGAGTAGACAGAAGGTGCCGATAGTAGTGTCGTCAGAGCATCGCTTGGCCTTTTTGCGGGACGCACGGTCTACGCAGCTTTAGGTGCATCGCGAGTACCTTCAGAAGTTATAGACTTAGAAAGTCAGTCGGGAATTTGCTGGAAG
>CAYXDX010000089.1:0-5489 GCA_964463865.1 uncultured archaeon
GAGTGGCTTACTGACAAGATGGAGAGGCTCGCCTGGAAGTATATCGAGCAGATTAGGAAGATGGGAGAGGGAAGCGTCTTGCAGGGAGTTCTGAAAGGAATCGAAAACGGATTCTTCGTTAAAGAAATCAGTAACGCTGCTGCGAAGTATCAGAAAGAGGTTGAGGAGGGTAGAAGAATAATCGTCGGAGTGAACAAGTTCACGATAAAGGAGGAGTTGAAGATACCCATACTCAAAGTCGATCCGGAAGTCCAGAGGAGGCAGATAGAGAGACTGAAGAAGGTTAAGGCTGAGAGGGATAACGAGGCTGTGAAAGACGCTTTGGACTGGTTGAGAAACGCGGCTGAAAACGGTGAAAACGTTATGCCACCGATTCTTGAAGCTGTGAAGAACTACGCCACCGTTGGAGAAATCATGGGAGTTCTAAAGGAAGTTTACGGCACATACAGAAAGCCGATCATCATCTGAAAATTTTTTTGAGGTGGTGCGATGGAGAGGCCGATTAAGGTTCTCGTCGCAAAAGTGGGTTTGGACGGACACGACAGAGGGGCTAAAGTTGTTGCAAGGTTTTTGAGGGACGCTGGCTTTGAAGTCGTTTATACGGGCTTACATAGGACTCCGCAGGAAGTGGCCATGGCGGCCGTGCAGGAGGATGTTGACGTCGTTGGCATTTCAATTCACAGCGGAGCCCACATGGCTCTCGTGCCTAAGGTAATTCAGTATATAAGAGAGTTCGGCGGCGATCCCGACGAAATGGTGATAATCGTCGGAGGAATAATTCCCGAGGACGACTTCGAACCCTTGAAGAAGATGGGCGTTGACGCGATCTTCATTCCTGGAACGCCGATGGAGGAGATAATAAGCTTCATAAAGAAGGCTGTTGCCGAGAAGAAAGCTAAAGTGGTGTCCAGGAAATGAACGTCGACGAGATCGTGGAGGGCGTTTTGAACAAGAACAGAAGAGCCTTGGCGAGAGCAATTACCTACGTGGAGAACGAGTATCCGGAAGGTAAGGAGATCTTAAAGAGGGTTTACCGCAAGACTGGAAGGGCTCACGTGGTTGGAATCACTGGGTTTCCGGGAGTCGGTAAGTCTACGACCGTCAGCAAGCTGACGCAGGAGTTTAGAAAAAGGGGTAAAACGGTGGGAATAGTCGCCGTGGATCCCGGCTCGCCTTTTACTGGCGGAGCCCTCCTTGGAGACAGACTCAGGTTAGACGGCCTCGACGTGAACAACCCTCTGTGGCTCGACGAGGGCGTGTTCTTCAGAAGCATGAGCTCTCGCGGGAGAGCGGGAGGAATTGCGGCGAAGACGGGAGACGTGGTAAGGCTGATGGACGCATTCGGCTTCGACGTAATCTTCGTCGAAACCGTTGGAGCTGGGCAGAGCGAGGTGGACATAATAGAGGTTGCGGACACGAGTATAGTAATTTTAATGCCAGAAACCGGGGACGACATCCAGATAAACAAGGCCGGAATTTTGGAAATAGGAGACATCTACGTCGTTAACAAAGCTGACTTGGGAGGGGCTGAGAAGACCGTGAAGTGGCTGAAGTCGATGATCATGATGGATCAGGAAGCCATCGAAATCCTTTCGAAGACAACTCACGCTGACGAATACGCGGTGGAGAGTGGAGAGATTTTCGAGAGGTTGAAGAGGTCGAAGGACTGGGTGCCTCCGATAGTCGTTACGCAGGCTGACAAGGGCGTCGGAATTAAAGAGCTCGCAGACGCGATAGAGAGACACTACGAATATCTAAAGAACAGCGGAAAGCTTGAGGAAAAGAGGATTAGGAGGCTTAGCAGAGAGGTCTTCGACTTGATAATGGACGAAATAAAGGCGATTTTGTCTAAAGACAACCTCGTAAACTACAGGGAAGTCATAGAGAAAGTCGTTAGGGGTGAACTGGATCCGCACACCGCCGCGGAGCTCGTTGTAGAGAAGCTTTTAGGGTTGAGGTGTGAATGAAGGGCGACAGTTTGAGGACGCACCTGGCTGATAGGAGCGTCGTGGAGAAAACGGACGAGAGGATAAAGGGAGTCGGAGAGATCGACGAGGCGAACGCGTTCATAGGCCTCGCGAGGGTCAGCGTGGACGACGAGGAAATAAAGGGGATGCTCTTGGAAATTCAGAAGATGATGTTCAAAGCGGGGTCGCAGGTTGTGGGCGGGGAGGAGAAAATAGGGGCTGAAGATCTGGACGTTCTGAAAAAATTTGAGGCGGAGCTGCTCGAAAAGGTCACGTTTCCGAGATCTTTTATCATACTTGAAAAAGACGAAGCTTCCGCATACCTGAGCGTCGCGAGAGCTGTTGTTAGAAGAGCCGAGAGGAAGGTCGTCGAGCTGTGCAGGGAAGGATACGTCGACAGAGCTCTCGTGGACTGGTTGAACAAACTGAGTTACGTTCTTTATCTCATGATCCTAAAAGTTCAGGGCGGAGATTACTTGAAAGTATGAGGGAGAGCTGGAGCAAGTTCAGTGAAAGTATCGAGAAAAGCAATGAGTATCACAAGAGGTATCACATAGCGGTAAACAACAAAACAAGGAGAAAGATTTTGAAGCTGATAAGAGAAGGTAAGAGCGTCGACGAAATCGAGAGAATCCTCGGTCTGGAACGGGGCGAGCTCGAGTATCACCTTAAAATACTCGAATGGGGATTCTGCATAGTGAGGAACGGTGGAAAAATCGAGCTGACGAAGGAAGGCGAGGTGGTGGATTACCTGGGTGATTGAATGATCGTCGCCGTCGGTCAGCAGAGAATAGTCGAGGACGTTGAAGTAAACAAGATGAAAGCATTGAGTCTCGTTAAGAGAGCCATTCAGCACGACGCAGACCTCGTGGTTCTGCCAGAAGCTTCGAACACTGGTTTGTTTCCGGAGAACTTCAAGAAAGCCGGTGACATTTACGAAGAACTCGACTTGATCCTGAAGCTTTCCGAGAGAAAGGACATCGTTATCGTCGCGGGAGTAATCGAGAGAAGCGGGAACAATCTTTACAACTCCGTCGCAGTAGTTTTCAGGGGCGAGGTAATCGGGAAATATCGTAAGACTTTGCTATTTCCCCTGAACGAAGAAAGGAGGTATCTATCTCCCGGTAAAGAGCTGAAGGTATTCGAAACGGACGTTGGTAAAATCGGCGTCCTCGTTTGTTACGAAATCAGATTTCCTGAGCTTGCAAGAAAACTCGTTAGCATGGGTGCTGAAATACTCGTCGTTCCTGCGGAATTCCCTTCGGAGAGAATTGAACACTGGAAGACTCTGTTAAAAGCGAGAGCGATAGAAAATCAGGTCTACGTCGTTGGTGCCAATTGCGTTTCCCCGGACGGATTTTACGGCGGGTGTTCGGCTATAATAGGTCCTGCTGGAGAAACGATCAACGAAGCCGGCAACCTTCAGGAAATCATTTTCGGAGAAGTGGACGTGAGTCACGTTTACGAGGTTAGAAAAGCGTATCCATTTCTTGAGGACGTTGGGAGAGCAAACGAATTGATCAAGTAATCTCGATCGCGTAGTCGCTCATCAGGTATAGCTGGGAATACAGCTCGTCGCTCATTTCGTTTTCGAGTGTGAACAGCAATCCTACAAATCCGGACACTCTTATTTTTCCGGTTACCTGTCTGACGAACTTTATCAGGGACTCTTCCGAGTTGTAGAGCGTTAAAGTCGAGAGAGACTCCATGTAAACGAACTTGAACTCAGAGCATATTCTGTCCATGGCCCTCTTCAGCGCGACCTGGATGTATACGGGGTCGGGCGAGTTCGTGTAAATGCAGTTTTCCTCCTCTGTCCCTCCGAGCAACCTCGTCATGCAGTCTACGAAGACGATGTTGTCGACGTTCACTCCCGAGCTTCTTAGCGTTTTTTTAAGACTCGGACAGGGCTTGTTGAATGAAACGAAAACACCTTCCGAGAAGTTGGTCAGGTAGCTTAGCACGGCTCCTCTTACCTCGTTAAACTTTTTCGTGCTCACCTTGAAAAGAATTACTTCCAGTCCGCTTTCGGGAGCTTCCTCCAGCCTCTTAACGAGGCTCGTGTCGGAATTCGTAGTTAACTCTGACATACCGACCATCTCCGATCTCTATTCCTCTGTTCGTTATTTTGAACGGTAGCCAGTCCAATGGGTGCCCGTGGCCGTATCTCTTTACGATTCGTAACGCTCTTTCGTATCCAGTCGGGGTTCTGAGCAGGTCGAGGTGGATCGCGCACTCGGATAAGTTCACGGTCTCTCCAAAAACGCCGTTGACGGATATCTCTTCGACGATCAGCAGCGTTACCTTATTTTCGTAGCACACCTCAGCGAGATACCTAAGAGCTCTCCTATACAATACCGGATCACCGAAAGCTCTCTCGAAGGAAGTGACGGTGTCGAAAATCAGCCTCTCGTAATCGCAAACCTTACCGACGATCTCCTTGAGCTTTTGAGCGAACCTCTCCTTGTTCATTGGCAAAAAATCGCGCGCGTCGACGTCTGAGAACACCCACGTGATTTTTGAAAAAGCGTCTTTCATAAATTCGAAACGCGTCAGGTATTTTTCACACGCGCTCTTGTTCAGCGTCGTGGAAAGGTATATGACGTTTTCGTCGTTCTTAACTCCTTCAGCAGCCCAGTGTGAAGCGAGAACGGTTTTACCGGCACCGCTCCTTCCAACTAACAGGTTGAGAGAACTCCTTTCGAGTCCACCACCCAAAAGTTCGTCGAGCTTTTCTATGCCGAAGGCGGCGAGACTACTCATGTCGAACAATTGTTCAACAATTATTAAAAATTTTCTTCATAAGAAAGAAGCCGCCGCCGGGATTTGAACCCGGGACCTGGTGATTACGAGTCACCCGCTCTACCAGCTGAGCCACGGCGGCTCGAAGGGTTATAGTGTTGGATGAGTTAAAAAGTTTTATCGCTGAACTTCGCGTTACACACCTGGCAGATTACCACACCATCTTTGGTCTTGTGGAAATATGTTTGGTTTCCGCATACGTGACACTTCACGATACCACCTCTACGTCACCGTGCTTCTTCACGAACTCTACGAGACCACCTTCTTTGAGTATTTTCAGCATGAAGTCCGGAAGTGGGTTAACTTTCAATTCGACCCCCTTCGTCAGGTTTCTGATTATTCCCCTTTCGAAGTCTACTTCCAATTCGTCTCCATCGTCTATCTTGTCCGTATCCGCTATCAGGACTGGCAAGCCTACGTTAATCGCGTTTCGGTAAAATATTCTCGCGAAGCTCTTTGCTATGACTGCTGAAACTCCCGCAACTTTTAGAGCGAGCGCGGCGTGCTCTCTGCTACTGCCCATTCCGAAATTTTTGCCCGCGACGATGAAGTCTCCTTTCTTAAACTTTTTGGCAAATTCTGGATCAGCGTCCTCCATAACGTGTTTCGCGAGCTCTTCTATTTGACTTCTGAGGTGGTAGTATCTTCCAGGGGTTATGTGGTCAGTGGTGATATCATCTCCGAATTTCCACGCTCTTCCCCGGAGAATCATGGCTGATT
>CAYXDX010000090.1:0-5412 GCA_964463865.1 uncultured archaeon
TTCATCACCTCTGGGTTTTGGTGGATTGGTAGTTCTATATAAAGGTTTTGGTGAAGGTCTCGAAACTTAAAGAAATTTGCAAAACGTCAAAAACACGTTTTTCCAAAAATTCTACACATTACCGGATCTGCCCCGAAAATGTCACCCGAATACTTCAAGGCTCTGAATCTGCAACCACCCCTGCAGACGTCTTTAAATTCGCACTCGCACCGAAGTTCGTCAAGTCTCCAAACGTATTTTTCCTTCAATCGATCCCAGCAAGTTTTCAGACCTTCGGAAACGTTGCCCACGTAGTCTTCGAAAAATCCGCACTTCGAAACGTAGCCTTCTGGAGAGACCGAAGCGAAGTGAGAGCCGCAAGCGTATCCCTCGCTTCCCTCATGCCCCAGCTCGCCGAAGCCGTATTTACTCATTATGTCCGCCGCGATCTCGAAGTCTGGAACCACATCCTCGTCAGTCGTCGGGTAATCGATGGCCCAGCTCGAAACTCCCAGCTCCCTGAGGATTTCGTTTAGCCTCTCAAATTCTTGGACGTTGAACTTCGTAACCATCGTGGACACGGAAACCCTGACTCCTGCCTTTACGAGAGTTCTGATCGCTCCAAAAACGCGATCGACTTTGACACCTCTCAACGTTTCGTGTCCCTGAAGCCCGTCAACGCTTACCTGAACCTCGTCCACCAAACTTCCGAGCATTTCAGCTTCTCTTTCACCTATCAGAGTTCCGTTGGAAAGCAAAACGATTCTAAAAGGCTTCTTCCTCGCATACTCCAAGAACTTCCAGATTTCCGGGTGCAAGAGTGGTTCCCCTCCAGAGACTATGAGTTTCAGCCCACCGATCTCGTAAAACTCGTCCACAATTTTTCTGAACGTGTCGAAGCTCATGAATTCTTTTCTCTGACTCACGTAGCAGTGCTTACACTTCAAATTACAGAGCCACGTAACGTTGACGAGAAGGTATCGAAGAGAGGGTTCATCCGAGCTTATCACGTCGACTTCTATTTTTTGATCGTCAGGAACGACCAAACCTTCAGAGATTAGAAAGTTCAGAAATTCTTCATCGACTTCGTCGACAGGCCTACCGTCGCAATTCTTCAAAAATTCGAAGGCTTCATCGTCGAGTTCGTAAAGTTCGTCAGTGTCCGCTTTGTAGACGTACGGTCTGTCGTAAACTCTCAACATAACCCTGTCGGCGAGCCTCAAGTTCACGGGAGACACCGAAGTCTCATTAGTTTACACCAAATATATAAGTGTGTCGAAAAATTATAAGTTTTTTATTTAAAATACCGAATGTTCTACGTCGATCTCTCGGGGAATAAGTCAAGATTTAAATAACAGTATAGCCATTCCTCAAAATATGTCAGTTCCGCTACCTGAAGTTAACATAGGAATGGTCGGTCACGTTGATCACGGAAAAACGACTCTTGTCGCCGCTTTAAGCGGTGTTTGGACCGACAGGCACAGCGAAGAATTAAAAAGAGGTATATCGATCAAGCTCGGTTACGCTGACGCGACCTTCAGAAAGTGTCCTCTCTGCGAACCTCCCGAAGCCTACACGGTCGAAGCCAAGTGTCCGAAGCACGGAGTGGAGACCGAGATTCTGAGGACGGTCAGCTTCGTCGACAGTCCCGGACACGAGACGCTAATGGCAACGATGCTTAGCGGTGCCGCGCTGATGGACGGAGCCGTGCTCGTAATAGCGGCTAACGAAAAGTGTCCGAGACCCCAGACTAAGGAGCACCTAATGGCTCTCGAAATCATAGGGGTCGACAAAATCGTCATCGCCCAGAACAAAATCGACATCGTGTCGAAAGACAGAGTTCTCGAAAACTACAAAGAAATAAAGGAGTTCGTCAAGGGAACGATAGCCGAGGACGCTCCGATAATACCGATATCTGCCCAGCAAAAGGTGAACATCGACGCGTTGATAGAGGCGATAGAGGAGACCATTCCGACACCGGAGAGAGATCTGAGTTCCCCCCCTCTGATGCACATTGCAAGAAGTTTCGACGTGAACAAACCCGGGACGCCTCCAGAGAAACTGATGGGTGGAGTAGTAGGAGGTAGCCTCGCGAGAGGTAAGCTGAAAGTCGGGGACGAGATCGAGATCAGACCGGGCTTGAAGGACGAGAGAGGAAACTATAACCCGATCTACACGGAAGTCGTGAGCATAATGGCTTCCGGCAGGCAGATAGAAGAGGCTACTCCAGGAGGACTCATCGGCGTGGCCACGAAGCTCGACCCGTTTTTGACGAAGAGCGACGGTCTTGTAGGCAATGTTCTCGGACACCCGGGAAAGCTCCCCGAAGTTTTGCACGAGTTCACGATGGAAGTCCAGCTCCTCGAAAGAGTCGTCGGAACGGAAGAAGAGCTGAAGGTCGAGAAGATAAAGATGAACGAACCGCTAATGCTTGCTGTCGGAACCGCCATAACTCTTGGAGTCGTAACGTCTGCGAGAGACGACGTAGTCGAAGTAAAGCTGAAGAGACCCGTCTGTGCTGAAAAGGGCGATAGAGTGGCTATAAGCAGAAGAGTTGGAACGAGATGGAGGCTGATAGGTGCCGGAAGAATAAAGTAAGGTCTGCCGTCCTTGATACGAACGTCCTTATTTACATTTTCACTCAAAAAGTTGACCTCCTCGACCAGCTCAGGGACTACGGTTTCAAGAAGTTTATGATTCCGGACAAGGTCGTCGAAGAGCTCAAAAACTTGAGCGTATCTTTAACTGGAAAGGAGAAGAGAGCCGCAAAAATGGCTTTAAATTTGATAGAAAGGTGTGGTGACTGCGAAGTCGTGGAAACTAATGCCGTAGGCACGGACTCGGCAATACTCGAAGTCGCGAAGAAGTTCAACGCCGTCGTAATATCCAACGACAAAAACCTAAGAAAGAGAGCGAGAGAGGAGAACGTGGAGACCGGATACCTGAGAGAGCTGAAGTTCGTCGAGCTGGAGGAATTTTGATGAAGAGAAAAGGTAGCAGGTTCGAAAGAGAGCTCCTGAACCTCTTCTGGGAGAGCGGCTTCGCCGCGATAAGAGTAGCTGGAAGCGGTTCTTCGTCAAATCCTTCTCCCGACTTGGTGGCTGGCAACGGAAAGAAGTTTTACGCGGTAGAAGTGAAGATGAGGAAAAACCTCCCGCTCTACATCAGCGGAGAAAGGGTTAGGGAGCTCGCGATGTTTTCAAACCTGTTCGGGGCCGAGCCGCTGATAGCTCTGAAGTTGCCGAGAAAAAAGTGGAAGTTCTTCAGGATAGAAGACCTGATAGAGACCGAGAAAGGCTACAAGATTAGCGAGGAGAACTACCACCTCGGAAAAGACTTCGGCGAGATTACTGGAAAGTTCATTCAAAAAAGGTTTTAATTACCCGTCAACAACTCCTCAAATAGCTCGACGTATTTCTTGGCTACAGCCTCCGGAGAATTCTTTCTCACGTACTCTTCTGCAGCGAGTAACGTCCTCCTAACGTCCAAATTCCCTGCAAAGAATTCCCTCACCTTTCGTTTCAGTTCTTCGACGTCTCTGTACTTTACGACCTCATCTTTGAGAAAGCTCACGAACTCCGTGTCCGACGTAAATATAGGAGTCAAAGCTCCAAGACACATTAGAACCGAGCTCGAAACCACCACCTCACCTTCTCTAACCTCGCTCTTCTCCTTGTGTATCAGGCAGATATCGGAAGCGTGCAGATACTCGTAAAGGTCCATAAGAGGCAACCTCGCCCTTCTGACCTCTATAAAGCCGTGTTCGGGAATTTTTACCCTCGACTCAGGGTCCACAAGAACGAGAAACTTGAATTCGACCTCCTCGCTTACCTCCTTTAACGCGGGTATCACTGGAAGGACGTGCAGCTCCGGAGCCCAGCCGTAGCTGAGGATGACGTTTTCGTAGTCTATTCCAAGCTTCCTCCTCGCTCGGTCTTTGTCCCCTCTAATTAGCGGACCCGTTGGATACGGAATCACCCTGATCCTGTCCCCGAACTTTGGAATGTTCTTCCACTGCCTGACGTACCTCTCGTCGAAGCAAACCACTGCGTCCCACTCGAACTCGTAAAAAATCGGATTGGTCGGTGGCTTTCTTTCGTGAATGACGTAGACAGTCTTCGCTTTCTTCTTTATCTGTGGAAAGATCTCCAAAAGGTTCTTCAAAGGTGTCCACTCAAGCCTCTGGGCGAAAAATATATCGTAGTCTTCTTCAAGGAAGGGTTCCGGATCGAAAAACGTTTTAGTGTGGTCTCCTTCGTCGCTGTAACACCGGACAACGAACTCCTCGTCCTCTCCAACTGGCCTTATGTTGTTCGGTGCGAAGACCACTATTTCGTGTTCTTTAGCCCACTCTCTGCCCACGAGCTCCGCGAGTAAGGAAACTCCGCAGGCGGTATTCCACCTCGAAAGAATTGCTATCTTCATGGCACCAAGTAGTCGAGCACATCGTTTAAGTTTGCCGAAGCGACGCAGCAAACCTTGTCCGCGGCTCCGTAGAATACGAGAAGTTCGTCGCCAACGACGACCGCTCCAGTAGGGAAAACCACGTTGGGAACGTCTCCTTCTTTTTCGTATTCCTTCTCCGGCTCGAGTATCGGCTTCGACGTCTTAGCAACAACCTTCCAGGGCTTCTCCAAGTCGAGCAGAGCAGCTCCGACTCTATACACGTTCTTGTCGTCGACTCCGTGGTATATAAGCAGCCAGCCCTTCTCAGTCTCTACGGGCGGCGGACCCGCGCCAATCTTGTTTTCCTCCCACTTCTCCTCCGGAGATAGAACGAGTTTGTGCTCCTTCATAATTCCGGGAAGTTCGTCGAGAAAGGACAGCCAGATGCTCGGTCTATCCGTTCCGTAATCGCCACCCACCCAGTTCGCCGGTCTGTGGAGTGCCAGTATTTTACCGTCTATTCTCCTCGGAAATAGGACGAGGTTCCTCTCCTCGGCATCGTAAGGCGTTAAAATTCCGAGCCGCCTAAAGCTGTCGAGATCCTTCGACACGGCAACCGCACATCGCGAAAACGCCTGCTCAGGTTTCGGTAAGCCTACCTTCATGCGAACCCCAAACGGAGGGGCGGGAGTGCACGTGGTTACATACGTCATGTAATAAACCCCTTCGATTTCCGTAATTCTCGGGTCCTCTACTGACAACTCCCACAACTTCAAATCCGGACCGAAAACGGGCTCTTGCTTCCTCTCGACGAGGTTTAGTTCCTCGTCGAAGATCGCCAACCCCAAGCTCGACGCGTAGTTGAAGTAGTCTCCAACGGCTCTGTAAAATACGTAGATTTTCCCGTCCTTTTTTATTGCCGCCGGATTAAAAGTCGCTAAAGCTTCCCAATCGTCACCTCTTGGCTCTATTATCGGATTTCTTCTGTGTCGTTTGAGTTTCATGTCGTAAAGTGTTCGCTCGGCAAGTAAATCTTTTTCGAAAAGT
>CAYXDX010000091.1:0-5337 GCA_964463865.1 uncultured archaeon
GTGACGACGCACTTGAACTTCTCGGGGAACTCCATACGTTATCACCGAATAAATGAGAACGTGGTTCAATTTTAAAATTTCGAATGGGGAAAACTAAACGGAACTCACGACTTTTTCGAGCCTCGCCTCGACGTCCTCTGCGACTTCGTAGATTTCGTCGTTAGCAAAAGTCGTCGGCCTGATGGCTTCGGCGAAAACGTTTCCGTTCAGCTCGTAAACGACGACATTACACGGCATAAGAACTCCGAAGGATCGGTTAGCCTTCAAAACTTCGTGCGCGTTTTTCGGACTGCACGCGCCGAGAATAACGTATTTGTCGAAGTCGACTCCGATCTTGTCTTTTAAAGTCTTCTTAACGTCGATCTCGCACAGAATTCCGAAACCCTCTTCTTTCAGGAGATCCTTTACCTTTTCCACGACGTCTTCGAACTCCCCTCTTGCCTGCTTTTTAATCGAAAACATAAAAATTAACACGACGACGAAGGTTTAAACGGTGTCGAGGTCTCGTTTGCGACAATCAAAACACCGCAAATCGTCGATTAAAAGTCCGTTAATCCGATAAACTTAACTTTTATAAGAAACTAAATAAACCCTCAGCACTTCATAGTCTTCCGTGACCTTGAAGGTAAAGGACTACATGACCAAGGACGTAATCGTCGTTAAACCGGATCAGACGGTTAAGGAGGTCATCGAGTTAATTCAGAAGACCGGCCACGACGGGTTTCCGGTGGTCGACGATAACGGAATAGTCGTCGGTTACGTGTCCTCAAGAGATTTGCTGATGAAGGACCTTGACGCGAAGGTCAGAGACGTGATGACGAAGAGTCTCTACGTAGCGAGAGAGCACATGGATTTGAGGGACGCTGCGAGAGTAATGTTCAGAACGGGACACTCCAAGCTTCCGGTTATCAACGAGAAGGGGAAGTTACTCGGAATAATCACGAACACCGACGTGATAAGGAGCCAGATTGAGAGAGCAGATCCGAAAAAGGTGGAAAACCTTAAGAAGACGATAGAGAGCGTTCACAACGTAAAAACGAGGGTTTACAAAGACTACGTCGAGGTGGATAAGCTTATTCCGACCCAGACGAAAATTTACGGCGACGAACTCAGGGGAAGGATATACGAGCTCAGAAAGGGTCTGGCCGAACCGCTGGTTGTGATAAAGAAGGGCGGAAAGTTCTTCCTCGTCGACGGTCACCACAGGGCCGTGGCCGCGAGAAAAATCGGACTCGAAAAGCTCGAAGCTTACATTATCGAGGTGCCCGAAAGCGTCGAGCTTGGACTCGAGAAGCTCGTGAGAAAGAAAGGAATAAAATCCGTGAGAGACATTCAGGTCATAGAAGACGCAAGCCACCCGCTCGTGGAGATAACCTTCAAGAATTCGAAGTGATCGAAAATGCTGGAAGAGTTGCAGGCAATCGTTGAAGACAGAAAGAGAAATCCGAGAGAGAATTCTTACACTTGTAAGTTGCTTTACCACGAAAAGGGAGAGGACAAAGTTCTCGAGAAGTTCGGAGAGGAGGCAATCGAGTTAATACTCGCCTGCAAGAGCGGGAAAAAAGACAGCATAATTTACGAGGCCGCAGATTTACTTTACCACTTCGTAGTTCTGCTTTCAAGGTTCGATGTGAGGGTGGAGGAGGTTTACGATGAGCTCAGAAGAAGGAAGAAGTAACTACTGGATAATCTGGACTGTGAACATTGACAGGAAGAAGAGCAGGAGCGAGGGTAGGAAAATCCCCAAAAGGTTTGCGGTTCCGAACGTGAAGCTGAGGGAGATGGTCGAAGCCTGCAAGTCTCTCGGTCTGGAGTTCGAAGCTGAAGAAAAGAAGTATCCGAAGTGCTGGTGGGAGGAAGGGGGAAGAATTAAGGTCAAGAAGACAGGCAAAAAGCTCGATCTGATGATTAAGATCGCGCAGAAAATTGCGGAAATGCGAAAATGAAAAAGCTAATTTTTCTACTTTCGGGAGATCTCGAAGAGGTCGCGTTTAAAGAGGTGGAGGTCTTCTCCCAGGACGTTTTGAAGGGCTGCGTCGTCGAGAAAGGTAGACAAGTCGCGGTAGCCGAGGTTGGTGAAGTTAAAGACCTCCACAGGCTGAGCCTCGTCCACGAGGTCTGCGAGTTTCTCTTCAGCTGTTCTCTGGACGAACTCGTGAACTTCGTAAAGGAGGTCGAAGTTCCGGAAGGAAAAATGTGTGTGAGGGTCAGAAACATAGGCGGAAGGAAGGTAAACTCGCCGGAATTGGAGAGGAATCTCGGAGCGATATTTTACAAAAGAGGTGCTAAAATAAGCGTTTCTGCTCCGGACAGGGTCTTCAGAGTCTACGTCAGCGATAAAGTTTACGCCGGGTGGCTGCTGCACGTCACAAACACCAAGCAATTCCTGGAGCGACGTCCGGACTTGAAGCCTTTTTTCAGACCAGGCGCGATCGTTCCGAGGTTTGCGAGAAGTCTCGTTAACATAACTGGAGTCGAGAACGGCCTGATACTCGACCCGATGTGCGGAACGGGAACGATCGTAATAGAAGCTGGCCTGATGGGGCTCGACTTCTTCGGCGTAGAAGCGTTCGAGAACATAGCCAGAGGTTGCGCGATTAACCTGAAGTATTACGGGCTACCCGTTAACGTATCTATAGGAGACGCGAGAAGCCTTCCGCTGAGGGACGATTCGGTGGACGGAATAGTTACGGACTTTCCTTACCTCCAGTCTTCGAAGAGTTTCGGAGAGTTGAAGAGCCTCTACGAAGACGCGTTTCCGGAATTTCACAGGGTCTTGAGAGGTAAAAGGATCGTTTTTCTGACGAACATGGACGTCGAGGATTACTTCGCCGACTACTTCGAGCTCGAATCGAAGTTTTATCAGAAGGTTCACAAAAGTCTGACGAGGAGAATATACGTCTGCAAAAAGAAGGGTTAGAGGTTATTGAGCTTTCTTACCCTTCTTCGCCTCCGAGAAGAACTCGAGGAGCTCTATCGGTATCGGGAATATTATCGTCGTGTTTTGCGCGTTGGAAATCTCGTTCATCGTCTGGAGAATTCTGAGCATCATCGCCCCTTTACTCTCTGCGAGTATGTCTGCGGCCTCCTTTAACTTCTTTGCAGCCTGAAACTCTCCGTCGGCTCGTATTATCTTCGCTCTCCTCTCTCTTTCAGCTTCGGCCTGCATGGCCATGGCCCTCTGCATCTCCTTCGGTAACTCGACGTCCTTTATCTCGACGGCTGACACCTTTATACCCCACTGATCCGTAGCTTCGTCGATTATCTGCTGAAGCTTTAAGTTGAGTTTTTCCCTCTCGGATAGGAGTTCGTCGAGCTCCGCCTGACCGATGACGCTTCTGAGGGTAGTCTGAGCGATCTGTGCTGTCGCGAACCTGTAGTCGTAGACTTCCGTTATGGCTTTCTCCGGGTCCACGACCCTGTAGTATACTACCGCGTTAACTCTTACGGTAACGTTGTCCCTCGTCACGACCTCCTGCGGCGGGACGTCGTAGGTTACCGTTCTCAGGTCGACGACCTGCATGTTTTCGAGGATTGGTATGACGTAAAAGATACCCGGCCCCCTCGCACCGACGAGTCTTCCGAGACGGAAGATTACTCCTCTTTCGTATTCCTTGACTATCCTTATCCCAGAAAGCAGAAACAGGACTATTATTATCGCGAGTCCGAGCAGCAGCGTGTCGATTAGTGCCATAAAATTAAATTTTAAATCAAATAAATAAATTTTTCGACACTTTTTAAATACAAAGCACCGAACCGCTATAGGGTGATAAGGGAAGAGTTTAGAGAGATAAACAGGAAGTTCGTGGAGAAATACGAAGAAATAGACGGTTCGGAAGAGTTTTACGAATACATGGCGAAGCCCATACGTCAGAGCTTCAGGGTCAACACGCTGAAAGCGGACGTGGAAACTGTCGTGAGGAGGCTTTCAGAAGATTTCGAGCTCGAGAGCGTTCCGTGGTGTAAGGAAGGATTCTTCGTTTACGGCGAGGGGATAACGAAGACTCCAGAGTTCGCTCTCGGCTTAATCTTCATGCAGGAAGCGTCCTCGATGATACCTCCGGTGGTCATGGACCTCGAAGAAAACATGCTCGTCCTCGACATGGCAGCCTCGCCGGGAGCGAAAACGACCCAGATAGCGCAGTATATGAAGAACACCGGTTGCGTAATAGCGAACGACGTGAAGTATTCGAGGTTAAACATTCTGATATCCAACGTCCAAAAATACGGATGCCTAAATGTCGTTGTGACCGACAAGGACGGCAGGTTCTTTGGAAGGTTCAGGGACACGTTCGACAGAGTTCTGTTGGATGCTCCGTGCAGCAACGTCGGAATGATAAGGAAGAACTACAAGTATCTCAAGTTGTGGAGGCAACGAGAGGTCGAAGCCCTTTCGAGGTTGCAGAAGAGCTTAATCCTCGCGGCATACAAGTGCTTGAAGCCCGGAGGAATCCTCGTTTACTCGACGTGCACACTCGATCCGGAAGAAAACGAAGAAGTCGTGGATTACCTCCTTCAGAACACAGACGCGAGACTCGAAAGAATAAGGCTGCCGCTCAAGTCTACGGATCCGATAACAGAGTTCAGGGGCAAGAGCTACACCGACGAGGTTAGGAAGTGCCTGAGAATACACCCCCAAGACAACGACACTGAAGGATTTTTCGTCGCCAAGGTGGTGAAACCGGAATGAATTACGAGGAGATTTTAAGAGAGCTATACGGCGTCGAAAAGATCGATTTCGAATTAAAGAAGATGGGAAAGGACAGACTTTACGCTTTCAAGAAGTGCGAAAAGAAGGACGAACTGAACATAAGGGAATATCACCACGGCGTGTATTTCGGTAAACTCGAAAAAGACGGAATAAGGTTGAGCATAGAGGGTTGCTACCTTCTTGGAGATCAGATAAAGAAAAACGTGATTGAAGTGAGCAGGGAGGATGCGATGAAGTGGTTGAGGGGCGAGGACCTCGAGATTCCCCACAGGGGCTACGCTGTGTTAAAGTGGGGCGACTACTACCTCGGTTGCGGCAAGGGAAACGGAAAGAAGATCAGAAACTTCGTTCCCAAAGATAGGCGGATCGTCTAATCGTGATTTCCTTGTTTTATTAAGATAAAGCTAATCTCATCTTTTTGACCCCTCATTTTTCGGAAACCCTAAAAATCTCTCTCCGTTATATCGTCGTCAGCTCGGTAAACTTTTCGTCGATGAAGATCGTTTATCGAATTTCTGCTTTTCGATTAGAGGCGCTTTTACTCACTTTTCTATCGCTTACTTTCCACTCGCGCTTCATTTTATTTAACTCTAATTTAATTTTATCAAAAAATTAAAAAATTTGAA
>CAYXDX010000092.1:0-5027 GCA_964463865.1 uncultured archaeon
AGGGCGGCGACGGAAAGCACGGCGTGATAGCTTCTGGGCTGGGGTATGTTTACGCTTACGACTCCATCAGAAGCCTGAACGCAGACGTCCCCCTCCTGAAGATTTCGACGACTCATCCGTTACCGACTAAGCTGATTGAGGAGTTTTTGAGCGGGCTTGACAGGGTTCTAATCGTCGAGGAACTTGATCCTTTCGTCGAGTCTCACGTAAGAATAATTGCCTCTGAGTATGGTGTGGAGGTGTGCGGTAAGGAAAACGGTTACATGCCGATGAACTACGAATACAACCAGAGCGTGGTCGAAAAAGGTCTGGCGAAGTTCCTCGGGAAGGAGTGTGCGAATTACGACTACTACCTCTCGAGATCGGAGGAAGTAAAGAAAAGCGCTCCTGCAAGGCCTCCGGTCCTGTGTCCTGGCTGTCCGCACACAGCCACCTTCTACGCGATCAAGAAAGCTACGAACGGAAGCGCAGCGTTCCCGAGCGACATCGGTTGCTACACGCTCGGAATAAACAAACCCCTCGAAGCTGTGGACATAACGATATGCATGGGTGCGAGCGTCGGCGTTCCGAACGGGCTGAGCTACTTCATCAACGACAGGATCGTCGCTACGATAGGCGACTCGACTTTCTTCCACGTCGGAATTCAGCCGTTAATAAATGCTGTTTACACGGGGAAGAAGTTCGTTCTCGTAATTCTCGACAACCTCACGACCGCGATGACAGGTCATCAGCCGCATCCGGGAACCGGAGCGAGGTTCTGCGGAAGGAGTGGCAAAAGCGTTAAGATCGAGGACGTAGTTAAAGGTGTCGGCGTAGAGTTCGTGGAGGTCGTCAGCTCTTACAACGTCAGGAAGCTTGAGGAAGCGATAAAGAGAGCTTTGAACCACGACGGTGTGGCAGTGATAATTTCGAGGCAGCCCTGTGCGATACTCTGGAACAGGGAGAGGAAGAGGAAGGGCATCAGGATAAGAAAATTCAAGATAACGGACGAGTGCAACTCCTGTTTAAAGTGCGTTTCCGACTTTACCTGTCCGGCAATTTACTTGGAGGACGACAAGCCCGTAATAGACCAGACGCTCTGCGCCGGATGTGGCGTTTGTAGGGTGATTTGTCCGAACGGGGCTATAGAGGTGGTTGCATGATTCTGAACGTTTTAATAGTCGGAGTCGGCGGACAGGGGATTCTCACGACGTCGAACGTCATAGCGAGGGCGTCTTTGCTGCAAAACCTGAACGTCGTTACCGCTGAAACTCACGGAATGGCGCAGAGAGGTGGAAGCGTGGAAGTCCATTTGAGAATCGGAGACGTGAAGTCTCCCATGATCCCTTACGGCTCGGCGGACTTCGTGATCTCCCTTGAGATGTCGGAGGTTCTTAGGTATTCGGAATACATCGGCGAAAAAACGACCGTGCTTCTGAACACGAAGAAGATCGTTCCGCCGACAGTCTCTACTGGCGTTTCCAAGTATCCTGAACTCGACGAAGTTGTGGAGAGGCTTAGCGGTATGTGTAAGAGAGTAATAACGGTGAACGCGTCGGAGATAGCGGAGAAATCCGGAAACGTTCAGGCGGCAAACGTCGTCATGGCTGGAATGTTGGCGGCTCTCGACTTTCCAGTAAAAATCGAAAGCATGGAAAAAGCGCTGGAAGAAATGTTCTCCGGTAAAGTTCTGGAAGTCAACAAGAGAGCTCTTTGGATGGGCTACGAGGCTATAAAATCTCTCTGACAACTCCAAATTTTCTTGCTATGTCGCTCGCGTTCGAGTAGCTTTCCTTTTTGTTCATTTTTATTATCGCCGCTGACGTGAGGCCGTAAGGTATTGCCGTGGATCCGACCGTTATAAGCAAACCTCCCTGCTCGACCTGTAACACCTTGTAGGGCTGGTGAGAACGAATGACGCACTTGAATCCGTTACTCTCGCAGAACTCACCGGTAATGTCTCTTCCGAACAGGTATCCTACTCCTCTCTCGAAGTTGTAGTAGCAGCCGTTACTCTCGATTGGATCGTTCCAGAGTATTTCCGTTTCGAACTCTTCGGGAGACCTTTTTAGCTCTCTTAGACTTGGAGGGCTACTGCAGGACTTCGTCGGAACTCCTCCGTGGCAGAGGAAGACGTCGCCGTATATCGCGAATATCGGCAGTCTTTCCCAGAACTTTCTGAAGAGGTCGTAAGCTTCCGGAATGCCTCTTTCTCTAAGCAACTCCGGGAAGTCGTGGGGAAACGCCTCTCCTGTTTCGTGGTTGCCCTTCAGGAGGAAAGCTTCTCCGTTTACGTAGAGCGTGAGGATTTCCTCGTAAACTTCAAGAGCTTCAGCCCCTCTGTCCTCGTAATCTCCGAGAAAAACGCACGTCCCTTCTCTATCTTCCATCAACTTTTTCAGCGTCTGATAGTCTCCGTGAACGTCTCCGAAGATCGTTACTTTCTCTTCATCGATTTCGACGAACTTCTTGTTGGTGATTCTTATTGCGTCCTCTAAGAGTTCAACAATTTTCATCATATTTCGAAAAGTAATTTAACAACTTTCTAAATTTTTTGATATGGTCGTAATCGTCGACGGCGTCAGGACGCCAGTGGGTAGGTTTGGGGGTGCGCTGAGTCCTCTAAAGGCGTACGAGCTCGGTGCGATAGCGATAAAGGGTCTTTTGAAGAAGCTCGGAGTGAAGCCGAGAGCGAGCGACGAATCTTACGAATTCTACCCGTCGAAGCTTCCAAGGGGCTTGATAGAACTCGAGAAGAAGTATCACGACTACGAAGGAGATGAACTCGTAATTGACGAGGTCGTCATGGGCAACGTTATTCAGGCGGCGCAGGGGCAGAACCCGGGGAGGCAGGCGTCGATAATGGCAGGAGTTCCGAAAGAAGTTCCGGCTCACACAGTAAACAAGGTCTGCGGCAGCGGTTTGAAGGCTCTTGCAGTAGCCGCTTCTGAAATAAAGTCCGGAAACGCAAAGTGCGTAATAGCTGGAGGAATGGAGAGCATGAGCAACTCTCCTTATGCGCTGCCCAAGGCGAGGTGGGGATACAGGATGAGTATAAACGTTCAGGACGAGTTCATTGACGTCATGGTTTACGACGGACTCTGGGAGAAGTTCTACGGCTACCACATGGGAGTTACGGCAGAAAACATAGCCGAGCTCTACGGCATAAGCAGAGAAGAACAGGACAGGCTCGCTTACGAGAGCCACATGAGAGCAATTAGAGCGATAGACGAGGGCAAGTTCAAGGAGGAGATCGTGCCGGTAGTTGTAAAGGAGAAGAAAGGGGAGCGAGTAGTGGACACGGACGAACACCCGAGGAGAGACACGAGCCTCGAAAAGCTCGCCAAACTTCCGCCGGTGTTCAAGGAAAACGGAACAGTCACGGCCGGAAACGCGAGCGGGATAAACGACGGTGCCGCAGCGCTGCTGCTCATGGACGACAAAGCTGCCGAGGAATACGGATTCGAACCCAAAGTTAGAATATTGAGCTACGCCTCAGCAGGAATTGACCCGGCTTACATGGGTCTCGGACCGATTCCGGCGATAAAGAAGGCCTGCAAGTTGGCCGGCATCTCCGTCGACGACCTCGACCTGATAGAGCTGAACGAAGCGTTTGCAGCTCAGGCACTTGCGGTTATAAAAGAGCTCAACCTCGACCTCGAGAAGGTCAACGTTAACGGTAGCGGAATAAGTCTCGGACATCCGATCGGAGCAACTGGAGCGAGGATAACTGTAACGCTGATTCACGAGATGGAGAGGAGAAAAGCTGACCTCGGTCTCGCGAGCCTCTGTATAGGTGGAGGAATGGGAATGGCGATGGTTTTCGAGAGGGTGTGATTTTACAAATTTTTCGTGAGTTAAACTTTTTATTGGAATCCAAAGCTTAAAGTAAATCGACTTAATATTTGTGGGTGGTTGTAAGTGGGCGTCCAACGAGTGAAACACTTCAAGAAAAAGGAGAAAGTGTTTGGACAATTTTTTACGCCGCAAGAAGTGGCTGATTTTATCGTTAGCTTTGCGTGTCTTCACATAGACGAAAGGAAGCGCGCCTGTGACCCAGCGTGTGGTGATGGAGTCTTTTTACGCTCGATGTTAAAGAGTGGATTCGAAGAAGTCATTGGAGTAGATTTAGATAAGGCCGTGCTAGAAAAAATGCCAAGAGACATTAAGGAAGATAGCAGAGTAAAGATATTTGTTGGAAACGGCTTAATCAGGCAGCCAACTTTATTTGAGCAACCCGTTCTCAAAGAAAATTACTTTGATTTAGTAGCTGGAAATCCGCCCTTTAGCGCAAAGTACGGCCGGGTAACTGATAAAAATATTTTGAACAGTTACGAGCTCGGAAAAAATGTGAAATCTCAGGCGATAGAAGTCTTATTTCTTGAAAGGTTTGTAAACCTTGCGAGGAAAGGTGGTGTAATAGCGATAATTCTTCCTGATGGAATCTTTTTGAATTTGACGTACAGAAAAGTTAGAGAGTTTATCTTAAAGAATACAAAGATTGTAGCAGTTGTGTCTTTACCAAGAGGGATTTTCAACAGTTCGAGTAAAACGACGTCAAAAACGTCAGTTCTATTTGCGATAAAAGGGTACAAGCACGAAGGACCAGTCTTCATGGCAGAAGCAAAGGATCTGAGTGAACTTGACGAAATATTAAAAATGTACAAAGAAAAAGAGTCCTCGGAAAACGCTTTCTGGTCAGAAGTAGACGAGAACTCTCTACACCCGAAGAGCAGTGCAGCTTTAACTTTCGAGTTTAATTTCCCAACAAAAAAGCTTGGGGACTTAATACTGGACATGAAAACTGGCGGGACAGAGTACGGAGCGAAGAGGAAGTTTACCGAAAGCGGACTCAGGTACATATCCGCGAAGACCGTTACGCAGCTTGGAGTGGACTTCAAAAGGGATGAGAAGTTCATCGAGCCTGGCAGTCCTATGGATAAGAAGTGGGCGCACACAGAGGTTGGCGATTTATTGTTCGTTAGAGTTGGCGGTTGCGCACGATGCATCCGGACGCTGACCGGATCCTGGAACGCCACCTTCGCGCC
>CAYXDX010000093.1:0-4977 GCA_964463865.1 uncultured archaeon
AGAAGTCGTCAGGCTCAAATACGGTGGTATTGCTGTTCCCAAAGCTGTTGACACCTCAAGCCTGAGGAGACTCGACGTCGCGTTGAGAAACATCGCGGAAGGTGCGAGACTCGCGGCGTTTAAGTCTAAGAAGAGCATAGCTCAGGCTTTGGCTGATGAGATCATAGCTGCCGCTAACAACGAGAGCAGGAGCTACGCAATAGCGAAGAAGGAGGAAGTTGAGAGAGTCGCCAAGTCGGCCAGGTGATGAAAAATGAGAGCAAAGAAGATGGTTGACAAGATCAAGGAGCTGATGTACAAGCCAGAGAGGATAAGAAACATGGGCATCGTCGCACACATCGACCACGGGAAGACTACGCTGAGTGACAACCTCTTGGCTGGAGCTGGGATGATCAGTGAAGAGCTCGCGGGAAGGCAGCTTTACCTCGACTTCGACGAGCAGGAGAGGGAGAGAGGAATCACGATAAACGCTGCGAGCGTCTCTATGGTTCACGAATACAAGGGAGAAGAGTATCTGATCAACCTGATCGACACTCCAGGTCACGTTGACTTCGGAGGAGAAGTAACGAGGGCGATGAGAGCAGTAGACGGAGTAATCGTCGTCGTCGATGCTGTTGAGGGAGTAATGCCTCAGACCGAGACCGTTCTAAGACAGGCGTTGAGGGAGAACGTCAAGCCAGTTCTGTTCATCAACAAGGTGGACAGGCTGATCAGAGAGCTTGAAGTAACTCCTGAGGAAATGCAGAAGAGGTTACTGAAAGTGATCACTGAAGTCAACAAGCTCATAAAAGTGATGAAGCCGGAAAAGTTCAACGAGTGGAAACTTGACGTTACTAACGGAAGCGTCGCTTTCGGTTCTGCTCTCTACAACTGGGCCGTCAGCGTTCCGTCGATGAAGGAAACTGGAGTCGGGTTCAAAGAAGTTTACGAGTATCTGCAAAGCGACGACTGGAAGACGCTTGCAAAGAAGAGCCCACTTCACGTCGTGGTTCTCGACATGGTCGTAAGACACTTGCCGTCTCCTATCGAAGCCCAGAAGGAGAGAATCTCGACGATATGGAAGGGTGACATAAACAGTAAAGTCGGTCAGGCAATGCTCAAGTGCGACCCCAAGGGGCCTGTAGCTTTGATGATCACCAAGATCGTCGCCGACCCCCACGCCGGAGAGATCGCAGTCGGAAGACTCTTCAGCGGAACGCTCAAGCCGGGAATGGACCTCTACATAATCGACAGGAAAACGAAGAACAGAGTTCAGACCGTCGGCCTCTTCATGGGTCCGAAGAGGGTAGAAGTTGATGAGGTTCCTGCCGGAAACATCGTTGCCGTCGTCGGATTGAGAGATGCTGCTGCCGGATCGACCTGTTCGAACGCGGAAGACATGGAGCCGTTCGAAGCTATACAGCACTTCAGCGAACCCGTAGTTACCATGGCCATCGAAGCGAAGAATCCGAGAGATTTGCCGAAGCTGATCGAAGTTCTGAGGAAGCTCGCTAAAGAAGATCCGACGCTTCAGGTTACGCTCAACGAGGAGACGGGAGAGCACCTAATAAGCGGAATGGGTGAACTCCACCTTGAGGTTAAGGTCGAAAAGATAAGGAGAGAATACGGGCTCGAAGTGACGACGTCGCCGCCGATAGTCGTGTTCAGAGAGACGGTCACTACGACGTCGCCAGTCGTAGAAGGGAAGTCGCCGAACAAACACAACAGGTTCTACATAGTCGTAGAACCTTGTCCGCCGGAAGTCATAAGGGTGTTCAAAGAGGGGCTTGTTGACCTGAAGAAGACAGACAAGAGCCTGAGGAGGAAGATTCTGACCGAAGCAGGATTGAGCGGAGAGGAAGCGGCTGGTGTTCAGGAGTTCTTCGAAGGGAACATATTCGTGGACGTGACGAAGGGTCTCCAGTATCTGAACGAAACAATGGAACTCATCCTTGAAGGTTTCAGAGACGCTATGAGGGCTGGTCCGCTTGCGAGGGAACCGTGCATGGGTCTGAAAGTTAAGCTTGTTGATGCAAAGCTGCATGAAGATGCAGTTCACAGAGGTCCGGCTCAGGTCATTCCTGCCGTAAGATCTGCAATATTCGCGGCGATGCTCCAGGCAAAGCCGACGTTACTTGAGCCGTATCAGAAGGTGTTCATAACGGTTCCACAGGACATGCTCGGAAACGTCACGAGGGAGTTGCAGGGTAGGAGAGGGCAGATCATCGAAATCAACACCGAAGGTGACATGGTGACGATAGTCGCCAAAGCGCCGGTCAAGGAGATGTTCGGATTCGCTGGAGCTATCAGAAGCGCGACGTCCGGTAAAGCAATATGGAGCACCGAATTTGCTGGCTTCGAACCGGTTCCACCGAACCTGGTGGAGCAGTTCATAATGGAAGTCAGAAAGAGGAAGGGCCTCAAACTCGAAATACCCAAGCCCGAAGACTTCCTATCCTAAATTTTTTGTTTACGCGACGTGGCTTGGGTTTAGTATCGTCACTATTATCAGCGTAACGATTCCTGCTAAGACGAGTCTCAGTCCAGATTTAACGATGTTCTCCTTGGCTATTTTTCCGAGCGTTAATCCGACTAAGAACAGAAGCGAGAGGCCGATGGCTATCGCGTATGGGAAAGCTTTACCGGACGGAAGGAAAATGTAGGGCAGTAACGTCAGTATGGCTGCTGGAATCGGAGCTATCGCGTGAACTATCGAGCTAACCTTCATCGCGAAACTGTGCGCCTCGTCTATGAGGCAGTAGTCGTCGTCGTTTTTCAGCAGAGACCTTCTCTTTTCCATCGCCGCTATTTTTTGCTCGACTCTCTCAGCTTCAAACGCTCCCCAGCCACTCGAAATTCCGAGCGCGAGACTCGTCGCCACTCCGGCCGAAACGACGGCTTCGCTCGGCACACCGCTGAGGTAAGCTCCTATCAGCATTCCCATTATAGTTAAGACGCCGTCAAAAAAGCCTATTACGAAGTACCTCCTCGATATCGTGACGAGGTCTGTCATTGAAGCGTAAATCTTTATCCTCTCGGTGTCGAGGTTTAGCACCAAAGGAGCTTAGAAAAAAAGAATTAAAAAATTTAGCGGAAACCTTGAAACTATGAAGATTTACGACACGATGAGGAAGAGAGTGGTCGAACTCAAGCTGGATAAAAAAGTTAGGATGTACGTGTGCGGAATTACCGCTTACGATTACTCGCACATAGGTCACGCGAGAAACATAGTCTTTTTCGACACGCTGAGGAGGTTTCTCGAATACAAGGGTCACGAAGTGATCTTCGTGCAGAATTTTACCGACGTCGACGACAAGATAATTAGAAGGGCGATAGAGCTCGGAAAAACTGCGAAGGAGGTTGCGGAATACTTCATAAACGAGTTCTGGAAAGACGCCAAAGCTCTGAATTACCTCGGCGGCTATCACCCGAGAGTGACCGACTACATTCAGAAAATAATAGATGCTGTAAAAACTCTCGTCGACAAAGGGTACGCCTACGAAGTTGACGGAAAATTCGGGAAAGACGTTTACTTCCACGTTCCGAAGTTCGAGAAGTACGGTGAGCTCTCCGGCTACTCTCTTGACGAGCTCAACCGCCACAGGATCGAGCCAGACGAAAGAAAAAAAGACGTAAAAGACTTCGCTCTCTGGAAGTCAGCCAAGGAGGAAGACTTCAAAGCGAAATCGTTTTTCGAGTCTCCGTGGGGTAAGGGTAGACCGGGCTGGCACATAGAGTGCAGCGTTATGTCGTCGGACATTCTGGGAATACCGTTCGACATTCACGGAGGCGGAATGGACCTCGTTTTCCCCCATCACGAAAATGAGAGAGCTCAGAGCTACGCTCTTTTTGGTGTCGAACCGGTTAGATACTGGATTCACAACAACTTCGTGACGATAAACGGCGAAAAAATGAGCAAAAGCCTCGGAAACATAGTCAGGATTAGAGAGGCGGTGGAAAAATACGGCGGGGAGGTTTTGAGGTTTTTCCTCCTCTCAGCTCATTACAGAAGCCCTTTGGATTACAACGAGAAGTCGATAGAGAGAGCAAAGAAAAGTTACGAGCACCTTTTAAACTCTCTGAGAAACGTGGACATGGAGATCGCTTACTTAAAAACTACTGGAGAGAGGCGGAGCGGGAAGATTAAGAGTTACCTTTCTGAATTCGTCGCGGCACTGGAAAACGACATGAACACTCCGAAGGCTATCGCGGTTATGCACGAGTTCGCGTCGGAACTGAACAAAAACGTGTTCGAGGCAAGCTTAGAGGAACTCGAAAGAGCTTTTAACGAATTCAAGACCATGGCAAGGATTCTTGGAATTTTCGAGAATTACAGGAGAGTTCCGGTGCTTGGAGAAGAAGAGCTCGAACTGATAAGGGAGCGGGAACTTGCGAGGAAGGAAAGAGATTTCGACAAAGCAGACAAAATCAGGGAAAAGTTCAGAGAGAAGGGCATATACTTGGTTGACACGAAAAAAGGAACGAGGTGGTTTACTTCTTCTTCCTTCTGATTACCACGACGTCTCCGAGAGTCAGAGCTCCGAGTTTCTTCGTTTCGACCTTTACCTCTTCCACTTTCTCTCGCAGTTTGATCTTAAAGATTCTCTCAAGTTTTTCCACGACTTCTGGCTCCGGGGTTATTTCTCCGCTCTCAATTTTTCTGATCAGAGAAGCCTTTTCTTGAATCTTCTTGGCGAGCTCTTCTTGGCTCCACCCGAGCTTTTCTCTCTCTCTTTTAATTATCTCGCTGAAGTTCTCGACGAGCTCTTCCGTAAACTCTATCGGTTTGACTTTCCTCTCCTTTTTCACGACTCTCACGACTCCGTGCTGAATCGTCGTCGACTTCTCTTCGCCGTAGTCTCTACACCTCGCGCAAACAGTCATTTCGGTTCCTTCCACGATTACCTTGTGCCCCTTTCCGAGGATTTCCGTCCCACAGATTTCGCACTGCATTGGCATCCCCTACCGAACCTCCAATAAATACTTATAGTAGTTCAT
>CAYXDX010000094.1:0-4933 GCA_964463865.1 uncultured archaeon
AGAGATGAGGGGGCAGAAGTCGTCATAGTGCACGGAGAAACGATAGCGGAGCCTGTAGCAGAGGGGACGAACTTGGCTGCTGTTCAGGAAGAGATAGACGTGCTCGCTCATCCAGGGCTTGTAGACGAAAAAGTCTCAGAGCTCGCAGCGGAGAACGGCGTATATTTTGAAATAACTTCGCGCAGAGGACACTGCTTAACGAACGGTCACGTTGTCAAGATGTCCAGAGAATACGGGGTAAAGCTCGTTCTCAACACCGACGCGCACTCTCCGGAGGACTTCATAACTATCGAAGAAGCTGAAAAGATCGCGAAGGGTTCCTGCTTAACTTTGGAGGAGTTGCTGAAAAATTCAAGGAGAATAGTGCGGAGCAAGAAGTTCTAAGTTTCTCCCGGACTTCGCGAAGTAACTTTTAATCATGTCGAACGTCATGTAATCCACGAGTCTGAGGAGCTTTTCTTTAACGATACCATCTTCGAATACTTCCAATGCTTTTTTGCTCTTTTCCGAATACTCCCGTATGAGCTTCATAACCTTCTCTACGGCTTTTTCGACGCCGAACTTCTCTTCGTATATCATCGGAAGGGTTTTCGATTCGACCTCGCTCTCCTTATCGCCGTAAAGCGAGAGGTATTCGAGCAGGTCGTCGACGAGCTGATAAGCGATTCCCAAGTTAATTCCGTAGCTGAACATTCTTTCAACTTCCTTTTCGTCGTCCGAGAAGTATCTGTAAGCGTTTTTAGCTGAATAGGCGAAAAGTGCTGCCGTTTTGTATTCTATGCACTTGAAATACTCCTCCTCTCCGAAATCGTCTTTTCTACTGTAAACGTCGAGCGTTTCCCCTTCGCTCATCAGCATCCCGGTTTTCGCAAAGTCTCTAACTATCTCGTAACCGTATTTAGCCGTGAGCTGAACGGACTTCGATATCAGCCAGTCTCCGACGAGGATCGCTAAAGCGTCGTCGTATTTCACGTTCAGAGTTTCCCGATTCCTTCGAACCACACCTCTGTCGATCACGTCGTCGTGAGCGAGGCTCGCGGTGTGAATAAGCTCGACCGCAACGGCCATGTCGAGAATGTCGTCAACGCTGCCTCCGGCGAGTTTTCCGCTCAGGAGAACTATGACCGGTCGCGTTCTTTTTCCACCGGCTTCTATGAGGTGCTTTAAAGCCTTCTTGATCTTTGGAATCACGACTTCTCTTTCCAGAAGGTTTCTCAGAGCTGACTCGACTATCCTGTATTCTTCCCAGCTTTCAATCATTTGAACTACCTCTCCCGCTTTAATTTTAAACGTTTCGAATCGAGAAGAAATGCGTAGATTAAGGGAAGAGCTATCGTTGCGTCGCAGTAAACGGTCGTCGCTTTTGCTCCTTCTTTCAGCTTACACCAGCTCTTAGCCTCCTCCAGCGTGGCACCGCTCAAGCCCCCGAATTGAGGTGAGTCGGTCGTTATCTGGATAGCGTAATCGAAACCGTCAGCGAGCAACATCGCCTGCAGCGTGAAGTTTTTCGGAACGCCTCCGCCTACAATACACACGCCTATCGGATCCTTTTCGAAGCAAATGTCGAGCATCTTACCGATGTCCTTTTTCAGATCCACGACGAGGTTTCTGCCGTAGATAAACAGGTGCAACCCGACTATGGAGTCGTGTATCGTAGGAACGAAGATGGGAATGTCTTTCTCGTAGGCAATTCTCAGAAAAGAGTTTTCCGGTAACCTTTTCCCGATTTCCCTCACGAGTTCGAAACTCGCAAACGTTCCTTCCAGCTGTGAGAACAGTTCGGACGTAAACCTCTCCACACCTTCGAAGGCTTCGTTGGAGACGAAGACGTCGTATATTCTGTTTATGCTTCTCCTACTCAACTCAACATCGTCGACCTGATCGCTGCCTTTTACGTGTCTGTATCCAAGAGCTTCGGCTATCTCGTGCGTGAGGTTCGCGCCTGTCGTGACGAGAGCGTCGACGAAGCCCTCTCTAAGCATTCCCGCGATAACGCCCCTCATCCCCGCTGGAATCATCGCTCCTGCTAAAGTCAAAAAAATGAAAGAGTCCCGTTCGACCATTTCTCTGTAAATTTCAGCCGCCTCTCCCAGCCTCCTCGCGTTGAAGGCAGAATCCTTAAACTGATTCACGAGTTCAGAAACTTTTATTCCTTCGAAAACGTTTATTTCTCTGATCATCCTTTGGCAACTCCCAGTGGCAGCAACTTCGCTACGATCTTCGAAATTCCGGCTCTGTGCACTACCTCTACCACGTCGTCGCTACTCTTGTAAGCCTCCGGAGCTTCCTCGGCGAGTAGCGCTCCCTGAGTTGCTCTCACGTAGATCCCTCTCCTCTCGAGTTCCTGCCTGACCTGATTTCCTCTCAACCTCCTCTTAGCAGCTGCTCTGCTGAGGACTCTACCACTACCGTGGCACGTCGATCCGAAAGTTTCCTCCATCGCCTTTTGCGTTCCGACGAGCACGTAACTCGGGGTTCCCATGCTTCCGGGGATTAGAACTGGCTGTCCCACGTTCCTGTAATCTTCCGGTATGTCCTCGCTTCCCGGCCCAAAGGCCCTCGTAGCTCCTTTTCTGTGAACTACAACTTTCACTTTCTTCCCGTCGACCTTGTGCGTTTCGAACTTAGCGATGTTGTGCGCGACGTCGTAGATTAAACTCATTCCGAGGTCTTCCTCGCTCATCCCGAAAACTTTCTGGAAGGTCTCTCTAACCCAGTGGGTTATTATCTGCCTGTTGCACCACGCGTAGTTAGCTGAGGCAGCCATTCCGGCGAAGTAGTCCTCGCCCTCCTTGCTGTTTATCGGAGCGCAGGCGAGCTGCTTGTCCGGGAGGTATATTCCGTATTTTCTCACAGCCCTCTCCAGCACCTGCAAGAAGTCCGTGCAGACCTGATGTCCGAGACCACGGCTTCCGCAGTGAACCATTACCGTCACCATGCCCTCTTCGAGTCCGAAGACTTTCGCCGCCTCCTCGTCGTAGATTTTCTCGACGTACTGGACTTCAAGGAAGTGGTTTCCGCTGCCGAGAGTTCCGAGCTGCGGTCTCCCTCTGTCTCTCGCCTTTCTGCTAACAACTTCCGGCCTCGCTCCGTCCATTGCTCCGTCCTCTTCGCAGTGCTTCAAGTCCTCCTCGTATCCGTAACCGTTCTCCACCGCCCACTTGGCTCCGGAAACGAATATTTCGTCGAGCTCCCTGTCGCTAACCCTAAGCCTACCCTCGCTGCCAACTCCAGAAGGGACTGCGACGAACAACGCGTCGATTAGCTGTCTGATCTTCTTCCTCACTTCGTCAACCTTCAGGTTCGTTCTTATCAGCCTGACTCCGCAGTTTATGTCGAAGCCGACACCTCCAGGACTGACGACGCCGCTGTCCACATCGAAAGCCGCCACACCCCCGATCGGAAAACCGTATCCCACGTGAACGTCCGGCATCACCAAGCTCGCGACCTGTATCCCTGGCATCGTAGCCACGTTCGCTGCCTGCTCCACAGCGTCTCTCTCAAGAATTTGCATGAGTTTCCTGTTTATGTAGAAGTAAGCCGGAACCTTCATCCCTCTTTTGTACGTTTTCGGAAGCTCCCACTTGTAATCGGTAATCTTCTTGAGAACACCCTCCATAACCATCACCCCGAAAGACGGAAGAGAGCTTTGTATTAATTGTTTTCTGAAAAGGTTATATAAGATTTAGGCAAGCTTTTTCAGAAATGGATGTCGGAATAATATTCAGCGGCAAACTGGGAGAAAGATTCGTCTCGAATCTCGCGTATCCACGATCGTGCGCGCACTTCGGTGCCTGCGGCGTAGACGAATGTGACTTCTGCAAAAGCTACGATTACTCGAAAAACATCGTTTTCGTGAAGGAGTTGAAGAGCCCGGAATTCTACGGAGATTACATAGAAGAGCCTCTCGAAATCGTGGGCGAAATTGAAGAGTGCGAAGTTCTCGTAGCTGTAAACATCCACCCAGACATTCTCGCAGAACTCGTTTACCTCGACAGCTTCAAGAGTTTCGTCGTCCCGGTCGAGGATCCCAAGTGGCTTTCACCGGGCTTAAGAGAGCAGCTAAAAAGGAAATGCAAAGAGGTGGGAATAAAGTTCTACGCGCCAAAGCCTTTCTGCTCTTCGGACACGAGCCTCGCGAAACTCGGTTTTGGAAAGCCGGAATTCGAAGTAGTGGTGAACGACAACGTGATAGAAAGCGTTAAAATTTTGAAGAGTGATCCGTGCGGTTCCGCTTATTACGTAGCAAAGAGGATGACCGGATACGTCATAGAGGACGTAAGGGAGTTCTGGAAGGAAATACACCAGCACCAGTGCGCTTACCCGTGTATGGCGAGCATGGATAGAGATAGAGAGATTAAAGAGGCTCCGTTCCACTTGGCCGGCTACGTTATGGTATATCAGTTCAGCAAAGCTTGTGGAATAGACGCTTCGGATTTCGTTCCTGAGCACATGAAAAGGTTCGTCTTGGGCTAGGATTAGAGTAAAAATGAAAAAAGCGAGGGGACAGAAATACGTTTTTTTACTCCTTCTTAGCGCTCTTCAAAGTCTCGAGTATTTTCGCATCGACTACGCGGTGATCTCTAAAGTGTTCGTTTGGATCGTTTATCAGCGTGTAAAACCAATAAATCTCGAAGAGTCCCAAAGTCAGGACTGCCAAAACCACGTAAACTACCGTATTTATATCCGGAAACTTTCCTATCCTCGACAGTTTCAGGGTATCGCCTATCGGCACGATTTCAGAAAGTTGCTCAAGAAAGATTCTCTCGTTCCTATCGTGCTTTACGAAATCCTTGTTAAGAAAGTGAAAAATGTAAAACCTCACCAACGCCCCTACGAACGGGATTAGGCTCGTGAGGAAATAAAAGATTACCCAAACCGCCGGACTTATCTCTTCGCCAACCTCACTTTTCATCCGTAGCACGGCATCCTT
>CAYXDX010000095.1:0-4915 GCA_964463865.1 uncultured archaeon
GAGGATACTCAAAAAGAGTGAATTCGCCGGACTGAAAATTGCAGGTGGTCCGTGCGTTACCGAAAACCCGCGACCGTTCTCGAAGTTCTTCGACGGACTATTTTTGGGGGAAGCAGACACGCTCGTCGGAAAGATCTTGAAGGGAGAGCTGGAACTATATCCGGAGTTCAGAAAGAGGAGGTATTGGAAGGAGTTGCCCGAGCATCCGAGAAGGGAGATTATAGGTGAGGGTGCTTTCGGAAGAGCGCTGCTGCTCGAAATTGGTAGGGGATGCGTGAGAGGTTGTAAATTCTGCGTCGTCAGACAGCTTTACGCCCCCGGTAGGTGGAGGGATAAAAAAGAACTTCTGGAAGTGGCGGAAGAGAACAGAAAATTCGTTGATAAAGTTGCGCTGATAGCTCCTTCACCTTCCGACCATCCTCAGTTCGAAGACCTAATTTTCGAGCTTTACGACCTCGGCTACAGAATATCTCCTTCTTCCGTCAGAGCCGACAAAATAAGCGAAGAATCTCTCAAAGTTCTTGCTGAAAGCGGACTCGAGAGTTTGACCTTCGCTCCGGAGACGAGCGAGAGGTTGAGGAAGGTTATAGGTAAGGACTTGAGCGACGAAGACATACTGAGAGCGTGCGAAAAAGCGAAAGAAGTGGGAATCAGAAAGGTGAAGCTTTATTTCATGATTGGAATTCCCGGAGAAAAGGAAGAAGACATCGAAGACATCATCAAGCTCGTGGAGAAGGTCGCGAAGCTAAAGCTGAGAGTAAGCGTTTCGGTGAACCCCCTCGTCCCGAAGCCGCACACACCGATGCAGTGGTTCCCTTTCGGCGGGGACCTCGAAAAGGACGTGAAGTCTAACGTTAAAGAGCTCGAGAGGAAGGCAAAATATCTGAAAGCGAAGCTTGGCAGGATTGCGGAAGTCGAAGTTGAGAACGTTAGAAGATTTGCGATCCAGACGGTAATTTCGAGGGGTGACGAAAGCGTGTCGAAACTCATAGAACAGAAACCGAGTTTTAGGCTGATATTCGAGCTCGGGTTGGACAAGTTCCTCGGATCCTTCGATGTCGATCGGGAACTGCCGTGGGAGGTCGTGGAGGTAGGATACAAAAAGAAGAGGTTGTTAAAGGAGTTCGAAAAGATCGCGTCAGCTTAAGTCGCCGCAACTGCAGAATACTTCGTGGAGAACGTCTAAGACTTCGTCGAATCCGAGTCTGTTTTTGCTCGACACCCTTATGACTCTCTGGGAAAGCGTGGTCGCGTCGACGAAGTTCATGAAGTTTTCGAGAACTTCGGCTATTACACCTTCCGCTTTCGATATCTCCTTTCTGGCTTCGCTAAGCTCCATGGCTTTGCAAACGTCGGCCTTCGTGAACATCGTTACGAACGGTATCGTAAACTTCAGCGTCACGACGACAGCCTGACCTATGCACGCCGCGAACTTTTCGACGCTCGTGGCGAGACACGAGTCTATCAGAAAAACTCCGACGGTAAACCCTCTTAGCTTTTCCACGAGCCTCTCTCCGAAGTCGGTATACAGGAAGAGTTCCATCTGCCCGGGGGTGTCGTAGATGACGTATTCTCCCTCCACTATTACCTCGTCAAGGTAGCCGGTGGCGATCTCCATCGATTTTATCAGAGCGCCGTTTACTCCGAGTTTGAACTCTTTCATAATTTCTTCGGTTTTGACGAAGTCTCTCAGGTTTCTGCAAGCTTCGTAGATCGGATCCGAAGCGGGATCGAGGTTTACGACTTTAGCGTCGTGTCCGTTCTCGGTTAGGAACGAGGAGAACTCCTTGGCGAACGTGGACTTTCCGCTTCCCGCAGGCCCAACGAGGAGAACGTTCATGGTCCTATTATCTTCTCTATAATTCTTTTTCCTACGAGTCTTTCGGCGATACTCCTCTTTTGCACAATGTCCTCCAGACTTCTCATCCCGGCGTTGAACAGTTTCCTCGCTCTCTTCCTTCCTATGTTTTTCAACTTGACGAGTTCGAGTAGCTCCTCCTTTACTCCGTGCTTCAACCTCGCCTCGAGTTTACCGGCTTTAACGGAGAAATCGTGATTCATGTGTTCGGCAATCCTCTTCAGAGAGTGCATGAGCCACTCGGCAGTCTCCACGATCCTCCTCAGGTCTCCTGGCGCTATACCGTATTTTTCGCAAATCGCGTCCTCGTCCCTCTCGTTTATCCAGTCGTATAGACAGAGGGCAGTTTTTACCTCCCTCAAGAAGAAGTCGTATTCCGCCGAGTAGAACGATGGAGCGTAGGTTAACTCGCTCTTCAAATTTTCGACCTCATCCTCTATCCAGCCGTCAGCTTTTCTGAAGCTGAGTAGTTCCATGTCCGGAGTTCTGCATATCAGGTGTAGAGCTCCGATCTCGCTCAGGTCGTCGAACTTGGAAAGAACGTCCTTGAATATGTATCCGGAAAGCGGGTCGATGTAGAGCTTGGAAACGAGCTTTCCGAACGTAGTGGCCACGAAAACGTCTTCTCCTTCTATCATCTCCCACTTCTCGAGTTGAAGTATTATCCTTTTCAGCTCCCACGTCAGCGTGAACTCGTTTTGGTATGCGAAAAACGTCGAGCTGTAGAAGTTCAGAACGCTTTCGAAGTCGTTTGCTATTTCGTCTGCCACGATCGATAGAGTGTGAAACCTCAGGTGGTTTTCGCTTCCGAGCTTGGAAGTCACGGGCTCTGGATCTCCTGCCAGGTATCTCTCAGCAACGCTCAGAGCCTCGTTTCTGTTTTTAGTGACTATTATCGCTTCTCCGTAATCGTCTAGCATCGGTCTTCCGGCTCTTCCGGCCATCTGCTTGTATTCGCTGACCTTTATAGGTAAGTTCGCTCCGCTCTCGAACCTCCTGTAGTTTTTCAGTATGACTCTCCTCGCCGGAAGGTTAACTCCTGCAGCCAACGTCGGAGTCGCGACGAGAACCTTGATCCTTCCACTTCTGAACCCCTTTTCTACAGCCACTCTTTGCGAGTTCAGGAGACCGGCGTGGTGGAAAGCGCAACCTCTCCTCACGCATTCGGCTAACTTTTTACTCATGTCGCCCTCGTTCTCTTCGAGAACCCTCTCCGCGATGTCCTCGTTGTTGTCTACGAAAGTTTCGGTAAGTTTTGATAGCTTTACGGCGTAGCTCTCGGCGTTTCTCCTCGTAGACTCGAAAACGAGAACCTGACCGCGATCTTCGAGCGTCTTCAGTATAAGCTTCTCGACGCTACTCTCAGCTCTCAACTCCTGCAGAAATCCGTTTTCGTATTTCAAAAGCTTGCCCGGATAAAAGACGAACTCCTTTAACGGGACGGGTCTCCAGTCGCTCTTTACGAGTTCAGCGTTTAACCACTCGGCGATCTCGTCAGCGTTAGGAATTGTGGCAGAAAGTGCAAGAATTCTTAGTTTGGGATTGATTCTCTTCAGCTTCGCTATTAAAACTTCCAGAGTAGCCCCTCTCTTTGCGGAGTCGAGCAGGTGAACCTCGTCGACGACGAGGAGGCTAACGTCTTTCATCCACCTCGCGCCGTTTCTCAGGAGGGAATCGGCTTTCTCCGACGTGGTGACTATTATGTCGCAATCACCGAGCCACTCGTCTCTGCTTTCGTAATCTCCGGTGGAAATTCCGACTCTTATTCCAATCTCTTCCCACTTCGAAAACTCTTCGAACTTTTCTCCAGCGAGAGCTCTCAAAGGAACTGTATACAGACACTTTCCACCTTTCAGGATGGAGTAGATCATGGCGAGTTCGGCAAGGAGCGTTTTTCCGCTCGCCGTCGGGATTGCGATGACCATATTTTTAACCGAAAACAGACCCTTCTCTACCGCCTCCTTTTGCGGGGGGTAAAGAGTATTTATCCCTCTTTTTTTCAGAATCTCGACAGCGTAAGACGACACGAAGTCGGATAGTTCGTCGATTTTCATTAAAGTGTCGTTTGACGTGGAGTTTATTAACCTAATGCTTCGAGGACCTTCAGGAGGACATCTTCGTCCAACTCTCTGCTTATTCTTAGGAATCTCCCTTCCACAGCGACGAACCCTTTTTCAAACCTGTAGGCGTTTTTGAACGGGTAGATCTTCGTCTTCTTTGCGCCGAGCGAGAGGATTTTCTCTTCGTCAATTTTTACGGTCTTTTCGAGCTTGATAGTAAAAGATAGGTCGTCTCCGACCGCCACGACTGAGTCAAAAATTTCCCTGAGCTTGTCCTGGAGAATCCAGGGCTTATCTTCGGTATTCTTCGCGAATCTGAAGGCTGCCAGAATTTTTTCTTTGACCTCCCGATCCATACGTATCGTTCTGGAAGGCGGTAGTAAAACCTTGCACTTCGACTGCTTTTATATAGCTTGGCGCACTCTTTGTTGTATGTTCCTCGTTCAGGACGAAGAGCGCAATGGGTCTGGAATTTTTGGACGGAATCTTTTGAGTAAATTTGAAAGGGCGTTTCCCCTTATGCTGTAGCTGACGTTTGCTTCGAGCGACACGACGTCGACGATGAAGAGGTTGAGATTTTCAGAGTTATTAATAACTTTCCGATCAACGGTCCACACCCGTGACCGCAAACTTCATAAGCAAATAGCTCGTCAAAACATCCAAGCCACGGTAGCTCAGCTGGCAGAGCGTTGCCTTGGTAAGGCAAAGGTCCCGGGTTCAAATCCCGGCCGTGGCTCTATTTCCATCATTAAATACTCTCTCAGCTTTATTTCCAGAAAGGCGGACAGATTAAGGCCTATCTCCTTAGCAGAGGCTATCAGATTTTTATCTACCCACAGCGTTAATTTAGTTTTGCCGCTCGGACGCCTCGGCATAGGCATAACCTCAATATTTCTACGTAGAGATAAAAATAAAAGGTTTTACCTCTGGTCGCATAGCTCGGCCAATAGCTTATTGTATGTGGCTCTATCGAACTCTCTTAGGGCATTGAGTCTAT
>CAYXDX010000096.1:0-4685 GCA_964463865.1 uncultured archaeon
ACTTTTAAACTTTTGCGAACTATTACTCCCGTGGACTGGAAAGTCGTCTGCAAAAGGATACTTGAAAGAAAAGAAGCTCTAAAAAGCGCGTTGAAGGACAAAGTCGTGGAGGTCGGGAATTCCCTGATAATCTACGACGACCCGCTCGAAATAAGGATAGAGGATAGAAAAATATCGTTTTACCTGAACGGAGAGCTCGCGGCAATCTTGGACGAGAGCGACGTAACTTTCTTTGACGAAAGCGTTAAAGACGAAGTCGAGATGTGGTGTCAGGCACTCTCGTCGCTCGGATTCAAAAGATACAGGCTCAAGTCGAAGAGGTGATAGCATGAAGAAAGGTGTCCTAATACTGAGCGGAGGTATTGACAGCTCGACCCTGCTTTACTACCTACTCGATAAGGGTTACGAAGTTCACGCGCTTACGTTCTACTACGGGCAAAGACACTTTAAGGAGATAGAATACTCGAAGAGAATAGTCGAGGAGGCAAAAAAAGTCGGAAGAATTGAGCACAAGGTCGTGGACATATCGTCGATCAAAGACCTGATATCGATGGGAGCCCTGACGTCTGGCGAAGAGGTTCCAAAAGCGTTCTACACCGAAGAAGTTCAGAGAAGAACGATCGTGCCGAACAGAAACATGATACTTCTCTCTATAGCCGTAGGATACGCCGTAAAAATAGGCGCAAAAGAAGTTTTCTACGCGGCACACAAGAGCGACTACAGTATTTACCCCGACTGCAGAAAGGAGTTCGTCAAAGCCTTAGACACGGCCGTTTACCTCGCGAACCTCTGGACGCCGGTTGAAGTCAGAGCACCTTTCGTCGACATGACGAAGGACGAGATCGTAAAACTCGGCTTGAAGCTCGGAGTCCCGTATCAGCACACGTGGAGCTGCTACGAGGGTGGTGAGAGACCCTGTCTGAGCTGCGGAACGTGTCTCGAAAGAACGGAGGCTTTCCTCGTCAACAACGCTAAAGATCCGTTGCTAACGGACGAAGAGTGGGAAAGAGCCGTGAGGATCTACGAAGAGAAAAAGAGAGAGTATGAAGGCAAGAATTAGCGAAATATTTTACTCCATACAGGGCGAAGGGATTTACTGCGGAGTCAGACAGCTGTTCATAAGGTTTTCCGGCTGCAACCTGAACTGTTACTACTGCGACACCACCTACAACGAGGACTGCGTGAATTACGCATGGAACGAGGTCGTAAAGAACCCCGTGGAACTTTCCTACGTTCAGAAAATTATAGACTCGTCGGAAAAAATTCACTCCGTCTCGTTTACCGGTGGAGAGCCGCTGCTTTACGCGGACTTCATATCCAGACTCAGGAAGACGAAAAAGTTTTACCTCGAATCCAACATGACGCTGCCGGAAGAGGCGAAAAAAGTCAGATTTTTCGACGTCGTCGCCGGAGATCTGAAAATTCGAGAAGCCGTTGGAGAGAAATTTGAAGAAATCTACGAAAAGACCGTCAAGTGTTACAAAATACTGAGAGACACCAAGAGGAGAGTAACGTTCTGTAAGATCGTTCTGCCACCGAAGTTCGACTTCGACGAGGTCGTGAGTTCGGCGGAGGGAATAAAAGACTACGTGAGGTGCTTCGTCCTGCAACCTGTCTTCGGAACGTTCGGGGAAAACATTTTAAAGCTTCAGGAGGCTATGCTTGAATTCAGCGACGTCAGGATAATTCCGCAGGTTCACAAGTATCTGGGGGTGAGATAGTGAGGATAGGCGTTAGCGAAACTTTCAGCGCGGCGCACTTCATTCCGGAGCACTGGAAGTGCGGAAAGATTCACGGACACAACTTCAAAGTGGAAGTGGAGATTGAGGGAGAAGTAAAAGACAACGGAATGGTCATGGACTTTCTGGACCTGAAAAAAGTTCTGAAAGAAATTCTGAACGAATTCGACCACAGAATACTCAATGAGGTCATCGAAATCCCGACTTCAGAAAACATCTGCCTCGAGATCTTCAACAGGTTGAAGAGTAAGGGCTTCAACGTGGTAAGAGTCAGAGTCTACGAGAGCGACGACAAGTGGGCCGAGATTAAAATAAAATAAAATTATTTTAAAGATTTTAATAACCCTTTACTTTTTTGCGATAGGAGTAAACAAAGCCTGTTGCAAAAAATTTAAAAATCACCATCCTCAATTTTTCAAAAAAAATCAGGAGGGAAATAATGAGGAAAGCTCCGCAGAGGGTTTTACTCATATACTTCGGTGTTATTCTGGTGTTCCTCATTTTGAGGAGTTTTATCGTCCCACCGACGTTCGGCGAGTTCACGGACGACTACACCTACAGGTGGTTTAGGGGAGACGCGGTCAGAGAGGCGATGCAGTTCGAAATGAAGTTCGCTACCAAAGAAATGTGCGCGGACTGTCACAAGGAGCGCGTAGATCTGCTGAATAGAGGCGCTCACAGAACGCTGAGCTGCGAAACGTGTCACGGACCGAGCATGAAGCACGTTAAAGACCCGACGAAGTATCACCCCGAAATAGACACGACGAGGGAGTTGTGTAAGCTTTGTCACGAATACAACCCGACGAGGCCAAAAGGCTTTCCGCAGAAGTTCACCGACGAGCACGGATACGGCAGGAAGTGTGTAGAGTGCCACAACCCACACTCTCCGTGGATTTTCGTGGGAGGTGTCCAAAGTGGTGAGTAGGAGAAAGTTCCTACTCGCACTGTCGTCTCTTCTCGCGATAGCCGGGCTGAAAAGAAGAGCTTTCGCGAAGGAGTCGATTGAAGGCGAGCCCGTCGAAGGTTACAACTGGAACGAGCACTACTACGCGTTCGTCGTTGACACGACGAAGTGCATAGGCTGTGGGAGGTGCGTTCGAGCCTGCAAGATAGAGAACGAAGTCCCGATGCTGCCGTTCTACTTCAGAACCTGGGTGGAGAGGTGGGTGTGGCTCAAAGACGAGAAGGAGCCGAAAGTTGATTCGCCTAACGGAGGTATGAACGGATTCCCGGTCATATACGACGAGAGAGCGATATCCAAGTCCTACTTCGTCCCGAAGCTCTGCAACCACTGTGACAGGCCGCCGTGCGTTCAGGTTTGCCCGGTCGGAGCGACCTACAAAACGAAAGACGGTGTCGTGCTCGTGGACGAAAAGTACTGCATAGGCTGTAGATACTGCGTCCAAGCCTGCCCCTACGGTGCCAGATACCTCTACCCAAGCGACGGGCCGAGAGTGAGCAGAAGAAACACCGTAGACAAGTGCACCTGGTGTTATCACAGGGTAACTAAAGGGCTGAAGCCTGCCTGCGTCGAAGTCTGCCCAGTTGGAGCGAGAAAGTTCGGAGATCTAAAAGACCCGAACGACGAAGTCAGAAAGATCATAGAAACGGAGAGGGTTCAGGTGTTAAAGCCAGAAATGGGAACAAAGCCGAAGGTGTTCTACATCGGTCTCGACTCGGAGGTGAGGTAGTTGAGCGAGATTCTCTGGGAAGTTTTACAGCACGTAGAAGGATACATCTACCCGAACGAAGTTGAAATTAACTGGAGCGTTCTGATAGCACTTTACCCATACATAACGGGGCTCGTCGCTGGAGCTTTCATCGTGGCATCTCTCGAAAGAATATTTAAAGTCGAGGCGGTGAAGCCAACTTACAGGCTCGCGCTCCTAACGGCTTTAGCGTTTCTCATCTGCGCTCCAATGCCGCTCGTAGCTCACCTCGGACATCCAGAGAGAGCCCTCGAAATCATGATGACTCCGCACCTAACTTCAGCGATGGCGGGATTCGGATTCGTCTACGCCTGGTATCTGATGGCCGTTCTGCTCGTCGAGATATACTTCGACTACAGGAGGGACATAATACAGTGGGCGAGAGAATACACCGGACTCAGAGGTTTGATCTACAAGATCCTAACGCTCGGAGACTGGGACGACAGTGAAGAGGCTGTAAAGGCGGACAACAGAATCGTCAACATCGTGACGGTCATAGGTCTGCCTTCCGCTGCATTTCTCCACGGTTACGTCGGATTCATCTTCGGCAGCGTTAAGGCCAACATCTGGTGGAGTTCTCCGCTGATGCCGATAATATTCCTGTTCTCCGCTATGGTTTCCGGTATTGCGCTCGTTCTCCTCATATACATAGTCAGCAGCTACATCAGAGGGGTTGAGCTCGACAAAGCCTGCACAGACACCCTCGCCGGCTACCTGCTCTACAGCTACATACTCGACTTCGCACTCGAAATGATGGAGCTTGCGCACATATTCTACACGCAGGAAGAGGGAATAAACGCGATAGTGAAGCTGATAAACGACAAGATCTTCGTAACGTTCGTTGTCATACAGATATTCTTCGGAAGCATTGTGCCAATGGTTCTCCTGCTGATAGCCAAAACCGGCTGGCTGAAGTTCAATGTCAGGAAGTATCTCTACATATTCGCCACGGTGCTCACGCTGATAGGCGTCTTTGCGATGAGGTGGAACGTCGTCATAGGAGGTCAGATTCTCTCGAAGACCTACATGGGCTACTCTTACTACATCATGCCGCTCTTCGGCCCAGAGAGTGCTTCGATAGCCATAGGAATCTGGATACTGCCGTTCATAATACTGGCAATTCTCGTCAAACTCCTACCGCCTTGGGAAGAGCCGCACGAGTGGGAAAGACCGGAACTCGAATAAATTTTTTAAATTTTTATAAAATAAACACCGCCGCCGCCACGACCGTCGTTTT
>CAYXDX010000097.1:0-4677 GCA_964463865.1 uncultured archaeon
TCGCTGACGACAATACTGAGATCCTCAGTGAGGAGGAGCGCCGGCAGATCGCCGAAGCTCGTATGACGGAGAAGTCTTGGAGAGGAGAGGTTTCGGGTTTTTCGACGTATTCGAAAAGAGAGTGGTCGACGATCCGAGCGAGGAGATACTGAGGATTCTCGAGAGGGTGAAGATAAAGGACGCGTGCATATCTTTCTCTGGCGGAGTAGACTCCGGTCTGCTCGCCGGAATTTACGACGCTCCACTCGTAGCGGTCACGGCTTCTGAGAAAGAAGAAGAGTGGTTAAAAAAAGCTGCCAAGCTGCTCGGCAAGGAAATCGAAATTTTCAGATACAGCGAGAACGAGGTGAAGGAGAACATCAAAAAAATAGTCAGCAGCATAGAGACGACGAACACTCTTCAAGTTTCGATAGCCGTCCCGATATACTTCGTTACGAAGTTCGCAAAGGAGTTGGGATACAACAAAGTCGTGTTCGGGCAGGGAGCTGACGAACTCTTCGGTGGATACAAGAGATATGAAAACATGGTAGGTAAAGCTCTCGAAAGCGCGATGCTCGAAGACGTGATGATGATCGGAGAGGAAAACCTCGAGAGGGACAGCAAAATCGCTTACAAAAACGAGGTCATGACGATACTTCCGTATCTCGACTTCGAGATGATAGAGCTCGCTCTCGGCATTCCGGTGAGTGAGAAGGTTAAAAGGGTCGACGGAAAGATAGTCAGAAAGTTCATTTTGAGAGAAGCTGCAAAAAAGGTAATCCCAGAAGAAATTGCAATGCGCGACAAAAAAGCTATACAGTATTCTACGGGAACTTACAAAATCTTAGAGAAACTCGCGAGAAGGGAAAAGCTGCCTCTGGAGGAATATCTAAAGAGGTGCGCTCATGGAAGTGAAGCTTAGGTGCGTGGAAATTGGGTGTCATAAGTGCTGCGAGGAAACGGAGATGCAGCTGAGCGGTGCAGACATCAAAAGAATAGAAAAGCTCGGATACGATAAGGACGAGTTCAGTGTAGAGATCGATGGTGTTAGAGTTCTCAGGAACGTGGACGGAAAGTGTTTCTTTTTAAAGGACGGAAGGTGCTCGATTTACCCCCATAGACCAGTCGGCTGCAGGCTGTATCCGGTAGTCTGGGACTTCGAGAAAGGAAGGGCGGTGGTTCACGACTTCTGTCCCATAGGCAACGAGGTTAGCGTTGTTCAAATCAAGCGGGTGGAAAGAGTCCTCAAAAAGCACATCCAGTCTATTTTTGGAGATGTTTAACAAACCGACAGGTTTATAATAAATTTTCGTTTAAAAATTTGCATGGAAGTGATCGAACTCGCGGAAGGCTTGAAGCTCTACAAAGTTGGAATAATGAACTACTACTATTTTGAAAAGGAAAAAGTTTTGGTAGACGCCGGACTGAGTTGCAGCGCATCCAAACTTTTGGAGGAATTCGACGGGGACATCAAGTATATCGTAATCCCCCACGGACACTTCGATCACGTCGGCGGACTTCCGATTATTCTCGAGCAGTATCCGGAAGCTAAGGTAGTCGCTCACGAAAACCTCGCGAAACTTTTCGAAAAAGAGAAGGTCGTTAGCTCGTGGGTGAGCGACAACGACGAGCTCTGCAAACGAGCTTTCGGCGAGGAAGTAGCGGTGGAGTTTGCGAGGGGTGTGGACGTGACAGTTAAAGAGGGCGACGAGGTGGAAGGGTTGGAAATCATAGAGAGTTTCGGACACTCCAAAGACTCAATTTCGATCTATGCGAGAAAACTGAACGCTCTGATAGTTTCCGACTCTATAGGCTACGTGACGTCTTCCGGCAAGATTATTCCGATGTTCTTCGCGGACTACGACGAGTACGTGAGGACGATTGACAAGCTCGCCTCCATAAAGCCGTTCATTCTCGGACTCAGCCACAACAGATACTTCGTAGGAAGGGAAGTAGACGAGGCATTCAGGAGGGCAAAAGAAGAGACGTTAAGACTCGCAGAAAATATAGAAAAAATGAGCGACGAGGAACTGTTCGATTACTTCCTGACGGAGGAGATAAAGCTGTATCCAGAGAAAGCGATGAAGATTTCCGCAACCGCCCTCAGGAAGAGGGTCTCTGAGGCTCGGCAAAGTAAATGATTCCCGGAAGGTCTGCGAGGATCGTGCTTACCCTCACGAGCAGGGCGAAGGCTATCGCTTTCTCCGGAGAGATTCCGAGCTGAGAAAAGATAAAGGCCGTTCCGCCCTCGAAAAACCCCGCTCCTGCGGGAGTCAGCGGCACGAACATTGCGAGGCTGAGTAACGGCTGAAGAAGCATGCTTTGAACGAGCGTCACGTCGAGGTTGAGAGACTTCGAGATGAAAAACCACTGAAGGCCGACGAGTATCCACCCCACGAGCGTGAAGATCAGGAGTTCGAGCAGAAATTTTCCGCTCAATTTGGAGTATTCCCTTATTTTTTCGAGTCTTTTTATTTTAATTGGGATTACGTCAGTCCAGAGGTATACCGAGGCGGAGATCGTCAATATCGCTGGAACGAAGAGTGCTACGAGATCTTCTGGAGAAAGCAAATACGCGATGGCGAGAGACGAACCGAAAACCTTTACGATCATTTCGACTGCTTGCGTGCTGAATAGCGAGGCTGTCGATATGTGAAAGTTCATTCCGTATCGCTCTCCGAACTTTGGAAAGGCCAGGTATCCGGACCTTCCCGGCGTTACGTCGCTCGTTATCATGGACGCCATGTGAGTTTTGAAGACTTCAGAAAAACCAGTTTTGTCTCCGAGTTTTTCGAGTATGAACTTCATCCTCAGAGCTAAGATGAGGTTGAGCGAGACGTAACATAAAATCGAGAGCAGAAAGTATAAGGGGTTCGCTTTTAGGATGTAACTCGTTGAATCCTTGAAGTAGTAAACGAGGAGAATCAGCACGACGACTCCGATCACTCTCTTCAAATCCATGACAAGAGGACGTTGCGGGTTTTATAAAGGTTGTTTAAATATCGCAGGTGTTTTATACCGGTCAGGGTGACTTAACGCGATGGTAAAGATAGCGGTAGCAGGAAAAGGGGGCGTGGGTAAAACGACGATAACGTCCGTGCTCGCGCATTTGTTTGCCAGGGACGGTTACAACGTCACAGCCATTGACTGCGACTCCTCAATTAACCTTCCCGCTGCTTTGGGTGTCGACGGCGTTAAGCCTCTTTCTGAACTTAAGGAGATTATCGACGAGAGGGTTAGGGGTCCGATGGGAACTTACAAGCTGAACCCAAAAGTTGACGACGTATTCGAGGAGTATTCCGTCAGAAACGAGGACGGCGTCAGAGTTCTCGTTCTCGGCACGATCAAAAAAGGTGGAGAAGGTTGTTTCTGCCCTGAGAACGCTTTCTTAAGGGCGATTTTGAGACACGCCATATTCAGGGAGAGGGACGTTCTTTTACTCGACATGGAAGCTGGGATAGAGCACCTCGGAAGAGGGACTGCAAGAGGCGTCGATCTGCTTTTGGCTGTAATAGAGCCGGGAAGGAGGAGCGTCGAAACGTTGAAGAGAATAGAGAAGCTTGGAGCAGACATAGGTATAAGTAGGATTGGCGTCGTCGTCAACAAGTTCGTGGAGAATGAGTCCGCTAAGAAAGTTCTTGAGCTTGTGGACAGGCCGATTCTTGGCAAAATCCCCTACGACGAGTGCTTTATTAGAGCGGATCTCGAAGGCATTCCTCCGTATAAAGTTTGCGACCTGAAACCTTTCGTCGAGCTTAAAAACAACATATTAGAGTTCGTGAGAGAATGAAGGTGGGAATCGTAATCAGAGGAAAATACGGCAGAAGGGCTTTGAAAGAGATTTCGCAACACTTCGACGTTTTTACCTTCGAGCTGCCACCTGACCTTCCGGAGATAATTGACGAGCCGGAAGAGTTGCACTTCCCCGAAGAGCTCTTCGAGACAGACTTAATTGTCAGCTACGCCCTTCATCCGGACGTAAACTACGAGATAATCAGGAGGGCAGCCGGAAAAGTTAAGTACGTTCTGCTCCCTGGTGGAGCTAAGAGCGGTTCGAAGAGACAGCTTGAAGCTCTCGGAGAGGAGCTCGGAGTGAAAGTTTTGGTCGAAGACATATGCTGTGCAACTCCGAAAATCGACGATCCTGATGTGAAGGAATTTTTCGAGAAGTTCGGTATGCCGGAGTTCGAGATTCGGGTTGAGGACGGAGTGATAAAAGAGGTTAGGGTAAAGAGGAGTTCGATATGCGGAGCTTCCAAGTTCGTTGCAGAGAAAATCGTCGGGCTTTCTGTCGAAGAAGCTCCTTCGAAAGCCGGATACTTCACGCAAATATACCCGTGCTTCGCCTCTCGCGGAATAGACGGAAAGATACACAGAGCGGCGAACATTCACAAGAGGCAGGTTGAGAGAGCGATTAAAGGTTGAAGGTTATTCACGGCGAGCGACTACGATAAGTCTTATAAACAGTTCATGACCTTACTACACATAATCGCATTTGGTGGGCCCGTGGCTCAGCCTGGTTAGAGCGTGCGCCTGATAAGCGCAAGGTCCGGGGTTCAAACCCCCGCGGGCCCATTCAATTTTCAACGAGGTTGCTTCGTTTATCTGTTGTAAAAATTCCACAAGTTTATCTTCAAAAAACTGCGGTAGATTTGGGATCAGTTCCTTAATTTGGATGTCGCTAAAAACCTCCTAAGG
>CAYXDX010000098.1:0-4532 GCA_964463865.1 uncultured archaeon
GAATCTCAGGATTGACTTCCGCGGCAGACGAAGACTTCGTGGCTGAGAGGTGTGTCGACAGCTGGAAGAAGAGCGAAAGGCACAGAAGAGTCATGCTCGAAGACTTCAACGTCGGCGGCGTGGGATGTTTTGCGAAGGGAAAAAGCATTTACGTAACATTTATAGCGATACTGAACGAATTTACGATATCTTCAAGCTTCAAAAAAGGACAGAAGATGTTTTTGCAAGCAGTAGACGAGGAATACAGAGGCAAAGTGAGAATCAAAGTTACCGCAAAGCCAGAGAAGTGTTTCAAAATCGAGTGCCCTGAAACTTGCGGAAAAGACGACGTAATTTTAGTCGAGGTTCTTGAAGACTGCGACGGGAAAATAAACGTGGAATATTTAGTCTAAAGGTACATAGGCTCGAGTTCGTCTCTCTCAAGCTCGTATTTGGCGTTCCAGATTATGTAAAGCTTGCACCTGAAAACTTCCCTCAGCATCCTCATTAACTTCGGCTTCGTGAGTTCTTCGTCGTAGATTACACCCTGAAACTCTATTCTCTCAAGGTTTTCTGCATCGGGGATCATTCTGAACTCGACCTCTCTAAAAAGGAGGTCCATCTTCCATTTGTGAATCAACTCCATCTTTTTCCTCCTGTCCATCGAGTGGAGAGCCTTGTAGTGCTTTTCCGCCAAAACTATTCCTCCGACGACGAGGACGAAATCCTTACCCTTAGGCTTCAAAACCTCACAGACCTGCCCGCTTCCAGACGGGAACTCAACGAGGTATCTAAACTCAGACTTTTCGTCCTCGATTTCTTTCCTGAAAATACCTTCCTCAATCAACCACTCCTTCAGCATACCTCTTATAACGCTTGGAGACATAAAAATTTCATGAAGCGCGTAAGGTGTGTCGGTTTCGACGACAGTTTCAGAGGAGACGACTGCTACATAGTCGGCTGCGTAACGGAACTGCACTACGTAGAAGGATTCATGATGGAAAAAATATCCGTCGACGGTTTCGACTCGACGGAAAAGATCGTCAAGATGATTTCCAGATCGAAGTTTCGGGAGCAGCTCAAGTGCATCTTTCTGAGCGGAATTACTTTCGGAGGTTTCAATTTAGCGGACATCTCGGAGATATACGAAAAAACGAATGTGCCAGTCGTGGTCGTGATGAGAAAAATCCCGAACTTCGAGAAGATAAAGGAGGCGTTAGAAAAAGTTGGAGATTTCGAAAAAAGATGGAAAATCGTGGAGAGAGCGGGAGAAGTTCGAAAACTCGGAAACGTCTACGTTCAACTTGCCGGATGTGAGCTTAGCGACGCCGAAAAATTCCTAAAGGCGACGACGCTGAAAGGGAACATACCCGAGCCGCTCAGAATTGCTCACCTCGTCGCCTCGGCGATAGTCCACGGAGAAAGTAGAGGAAAAGTCTAAAAAATTAAACCTGAAAACTCCACTTACCCTTCTCGCTGAAAACGTGGACCGTGCAGGCTAAACACAGGTCGAAGCTGTGGATCACTCTTATCACGTTCCACTGGTCGTCCTTGGTTATCGGAGTCCCTATCAAAGCTTCCTCAAGTGGTCCGAGCTGTCCCTTCGAGTCTCTTGGCGAAACGTTCCAGGTCGTAGGAGCGATCACCTGGTAGTTGTATATCTTACCGTCTCTGACCTTCACCCAGTGTCCGAGTGCTCCTCTCGGCGCTTCTCTCAGTCCAACTCCATCTCCGTCGTTTATTTCGTATTTTACATAAGCTTTCTTGCCGGCGTAATCTTTCAACTCGAGTAGCAGGCTCTCAAGGTAGTCGATCATCACGAGTTCTTCCTGAATCCTCGCAATGTTCCTGGCCAAAGCGTTGGAAACCGTTCTACCTCCCGCAAGGTTTTTCCTCAGGTCGAGAGGATCGCCGTATTCCCAACCGTCTCTGAAGCCCTTAGCCACCATTCTCGGCAGAGGACCGACTTCTGCCGGAATCCCCTTGTATCTCGGAGCTTTAGCCCACGTGTAAGCGTTCGGCTTACCGTAGAACGGTTTAAGCTTTCTCGTGTCTTCGTCCCCTACGTAACTGCCCCCGGCACCGTCCTCGTAATAGGAATACGTAACGTCTTCGCCTATGTTCTTCTCGTCAAACTTCTCGAGCTCACTTCCGTTGAAGAAGCCGGGCGGGAAGAACAGCTCTCCGTTGGGATCGGCAAGGAATCCGTAGGCGAGCATCGTAGCTTTTCTCTCCCCCATTTCAGCGAGACCCATCCTCGCCATGACGAGTATCAGAGAAACGAGGTCGTATAGACCCCTACCAACTTCCGGATCGTTCGGTGGCTCAACCACGCCTTTCTCAAGCTTTCTCTCGACATCATCTATTATGTATCCCGCAACATCTGAGGCGTGCTCTAAAGCAGTCTTTCCAAGCCCAACGCCTATCGCCCACTTCTTCACGTCGAGCACTATGCTTATCAGCCTCGAAATTACTTTTCCGTCGACCTCAAGCGTAACTCCTCCAGGAATAGGCGTCATTATGTGCGGAACCTTACCTCCGATGTACGCCATCGCCTGATGCAACCTCCTCTGCGCCTCGACCGCTTCTTTTACACCCTGCCCAACTATCGGATTGAACCTCACGAGCCCTGTCTTGTGTAGGGCGTCGCAGTAATCCGGGCCAGTAAGAGCATACGCCCAGACCGGGTGATCGAAAACGAACTGAAGTGCAGCTATTACGTTTCTGAGCAGAACAGCCGCTTCAGGCAGTCCGGCACCCCACTCGTTCGTCAATCCGGCAGCGTTCTCTATCGCAAATAAGCTTGCAAGCCTGTGATCGTTGTGACAGACGCCACAAATTCTCTGCAGGAGTATAGGAGCGTCCCTCGGATCTCTACCGATGACTATCCTCTCGAAGCCCCTGAACATCGTGGCCAGCGACCAAACGTTTTTGACGACGTTATCCTCAACTTCGAGCCTCACGCCGTGATGACCTTCTATCCTCGTAACGGGGTCAATTACCACTTCCACGCTTCAACACCTCCTCAACCCAGAGAGGGTGCTCCTCCTTAGCTTTCTCAAACTCCATTTTACCGTTGAAAATTACCTTGTTAAACGGGAAGAAGCGCTTTCTGAGGTGGCTGAAATACATGTGCCAGGTAGCTATGAACACGACTGCAAGAATCGCCTCTTCCCAGTGAGCCACTCTCATAGCTGCGTAAACTTCTCCGGAAGGCGAAAAGTATTCTGGATAGCTCAACACGAGCCCCGTCAAAATCATGACGACCATTCCCCAGAAAGCTCCCCAGTATTCGAACTTCTGAACGTAACTGAACTTACCGTATTTCGGAGGTTCGCTCGAAAAACCGAAAGTGAACTTCAAGTCCGCCACGAAGTCCGAGATGTCTTTCCTCGTCGGAATCATACCTTTCGGTTTCCTCACAATTGCCCACGCAACGTGGTAGATTCCGACGAAAATCAGTAGGAAGCTCGCGAGTCTGTGAATCCCTCTCACGTTTTCGACCCCACCCATAGCGTTGATGAGCGATGCACCCAAGTCAGTATACCTGTAAAGGAGCGGCAAGCCCGTCAACGCTAAAATTATGAAGCTCACGAGCAGAATCAGGTGCTGGAGTCTCTGGTGAACGTCGAACCTTATCAGATACTTCATTTCTCGCCCTCCTTTTCCATCTCCTCAACCTTTTTCTCCCTGTAAGCGTGCGTGACTATGTACGCACCGGCTCCAATGAGAACTGCCCCAGTTATCGTCGAGAACACGAGCTTAGTCGCGTCTATCTCGAGCCTGCTCTGAGACTTGAAGAACGGAGACGTTTCGTCGGGAAAGCCGGGATGCATGCAGCCTATACAGGGAGCTCCGGCGTTCATGCAAACGTTTATCCCACCATTCCACTTCGTTACCGAGCACGCGGAAAACGTTATCGGCCCCCGGCAACCGAGTTTGAAGAGACACTTGTTGTGTCTCAGGTCGCTTTCTTCGAAGCTTTCCGCAAACCACCCCTCGTCGTAAAAACCCCTTCTCGCGCAGTTATCGTGAATTATACTCGAGAAGAACAGCTTCGGTCTCCAGTATTCGTCCGTTTTGATGTCCACTCCAAGAAGAGCAGCTGCCAACGTTATCATCAGCCAGTCTGGATGACCCGGACATCCCGGCAGCAGTATGACCGGAACGGATAGCTTCTTCCCCTTCAGGAACTGGTATAGACCAACCGCATTCGTCGGACTCTTTCCTTCGAAATCCCTCGCCGAGGGTATGCCGCCGTAGGTCGCGCAACTTCCGAATCCGACTACGGCAACCTTCGTTCTCGGTATTAACTCGTTCAGCCACTGGACGAGAGTTACCGGTTTTCCGTTTCTCTCCCCGACAGTGCACGCGACCTCCATGTCTCCGGTGGGGATGCTCCCTTCGAGAACCAGAACGTCCGGTTCTATTTCTTCAAGAATTTTTACAGCCTCGTCGCCGAAGGCTGGCATTACCGTCGGGTGGAAGGCTATGTTCACCTTCAGTTCCTCTACAGCATCGTACAAGTCTGGGTCGCTTGCCTGCAGGAGCGA
>CAYXDX010000099.1:0-4383 GCA_964463865.1 uncultured archaeon
AAAAGTTGTATAAAAAATTTGAAGGGTTACTGCAGTTCAACGACCTTAGTGGTGTATGCTGGCGGAGTCGTGAACTCGATTATGCCCGGAGCTCCGAACTCTGGTCTGACCTCTCCAGTTACTGGAACTCTGTTGGCTAACCCTGATCCAAAGACTGCTGTAGTATCAATTATTAAAGCAACTTTATCTCCAGCATTCATTGTTGGTGATGCAGTATTGTTAGTCAACGAGCCATCAGCGTCCTGAAGAACTACGACCGCAAATGTCGTAGCACTTGTTGTGACATTCGCACTGAAGATGTCTTGTGTGCCGGAGGTTAAATCAACTAAGCTACCCCCATACTGAAGTTCAGCATTAGAGTCTCCGTTACTTAATGAGACCAACACTTTCGTTAGATCAATGGATTGTCCCCCTGTATTAGGTTCTATGTATACTGCTAATTTATCGATTGTTCCACCTGGGGCGTTCGGGTCGTAACCAAGAACTCTTATAACTTTAATACCGCTCGCAACTTCCTTCGTTGTTTCCCTCCCAGTAGCCGTAGCCTTCTGCTGGAGGTATCCGACGGTCTGTATCAGCACCGCTGCACTCACTGCAGCCACTAAGACGATGGCTATGAACACTATCAGTATTTCAATTCCTATCGCTCCTTTTTCGTCCTTCCTCAACACCCTCCTACCCACTCCACAACACCTCCTTTACGGCAATGTTTTGTTTCGAAACAAAATAAAAAACAATTTTTAGCATGTAATTCTTCGAATAACTTGTTACGTGCACATTTAAGCGTTGGCGCTTCTGAATATGCACATGCATATGCAGGTAAAACGTGCCGTCGGAACCGCGAAGAGTTTCGCAGGGCATCGCGAGTTCGACTGCAGAAACTTCGGACGCCATTCGAGACTGAAAGTTATCGAGCTGGACAAAATTATATAAAGAGAGACTCTTCAACTCTAATCGAAAATGACGTTCACGGCTTTAATGGAAGAAGTCGCTAAAGCTCACGAAATTTCGAAGGCTAATCGGCACAGGTTTGCCGTATTTCTCTGCTCGGACGAACTCGAGGAGAGGATACTAAAGCAGGCGAAGAAGATAGTCAAAAAAGTAGACGCGGAAAACCTGCTTGTCGTCGGAAGGAGCAAGTTCGTCGAGCTGGCTAAAAAGCACTTCAAAAACGCCAAAATCATACACTACAAAGACACGCCGTCCGTTTTAGGAGAGACTTACGATGCGCTCGTCATAGACATGATGGACGGCTTCCACCCGAACGACCTCGGAATAGTCGTCGAGACCGTCAGAGAAGGTGGCGTAATAGTAGCGCTTTCGCCGAAGCCGGAAAGGTGGTTCCACCTCGTCGGGAAGTGGCACGAAGAACTCGTGAGCGAGCCATACACCGTCGACGACGTCGTGCCGAGGTTTTACAGGAGGTTCATAAGAAAGACGCTCGAAGCAGACGGAATAATAATCTTCGACTCCGACAGGAGGAAGATCCTCAAGAGGTTCACGTTTAAGGAACAGGAGGCGACGAGAGAGGAAATAGTAATTCCGTCGGAAGAGAGAGAAATCAAGAGGAAACTTTACAAGCTGTGCGCTACGCAGGATCAGGTAAGAGTTCTCGAACTCTTCGAACGCTTCTTCGACAAGCAAAGAGAGAAGAAGGCCGTCATAATCACGGCCAACAGGGGCAGGGGGAAGACGGCGGTTCTCGGAATAGTAACGCCGTTCCTGATCTCGAGAATGAACAGAGTCCTAAAAAGACCCGTGAGGGTTCTCGTAGTGGCTCCGACTCCGCAAGCCGTTCAGACGTATTTCAAGTTCCTCAAGAAGGCGCTCGTCAGACAGGGAATGAGAGGATTCAAGGAGAAAAAGGCCGGGGATTTAACGACGGTCATCAACAGCAAGTGGGCTCGCGTAGAATACGCGGTCCCGAGGAGGGCGATGGTGGAGGGTGCTTACGCGGACATAATCATCGTGGACGAAGCTGCCGGAATAGACGTCCCCGTCCTCTGGAAAATCGTCGAAGGGGCGAAATACATGGTCTTCTCCACGACGATACACGGATACGAAGGGACTGGCAGAGGTTTCGCCATAAGGTTCCTGAAAAAGCTAAGACAAGACGAGAGCGTCGAGATAGACGAGATTCACCTTGAAGAGCCGATAAGATACGGAAAGAACGACCCGATAGAGCTCTGGCTATACGACGTTCTGATGCTCGACGCCCAACCGGCGAAGCTGAACGACGACGACTTGGAAAAAATAAAGAGGGGCGAGCTCGAGTTCGAAGAGCTCGACAAAGACGAGCTTGTGAAAAATGACGCTCTTCTGAGAGAGTTTTTCGGTATTTACGTTCTCGCCCACTACAGAAACCGCCCCTCGGACCTCGTAATCCTCCTCGACATGCCGAACCACCTGCCGCTCAGAGTCAAGGTAAACGGAAAAACTGTCTGCAGCCTGCACATAGCCGTCGAGGGGAGAATGGACGAAGCCGTGATAGAGAAGATTGCGAAAGGCTACAAACCGAAGGGACAGATAATCCCCGACCTCGTCCTCAAGCACTACTGGAACTACGACTTTCCGAGGCTCGTCGGGATAAGGATCGTCAGGATCGCTACGCATCCGGAAGTCATGGACATGGGAATAGGAAGCTTCGCTCTGAAAAAAGTCGTCGAGTGGGCGAAGGAGAGAGGGATGGACTGGGCTGGGAGCGGTTTCGGAGTCTCTCCAGAGCTCTTGAGGTTCTGGATGAAGAACGGCTTTACGCCAATACACATAACACCCCAGAGGAACGAAGTTTCCGGCGAACACTCGGCGATAGTTTTAAAAGCTCTGAACGACGAGGTTCAGGAGATTCTCGAAGAGACGAGCTCGGAGTTCATCAGAAGGCTGATCGAACTGCTTGGAGACGAGCTCAGAGACCTCGAAACCGAGACTGCGAAGCTCCTGCTGTCGAGCATACTTAGGCCAGCTAAAGTGCCAAAGCCAGAATTCGGAAAAGTCGAAAAGAAGAGGATAAAGAAGTACTTCCAGGGGCAAAGCCTCTACGAATACACCTCCGACATTATAAGGCCACTCGTTAGGTATTACTTCTCGCAGACGGAAAAGCCGGAGCTGGACGAAGATGAGGAAAAGCTGCTTATCGCGAAGTGTCTTCAGCTCAAGAGCTGGGGTGAGATAGACGTTGAAAAGTCGTTTAAGAAAATGGTGAAGGCGGTTCAAAAAATCTGGAGATGGTTCTATGAAGGAGGAGAAGAGGATAAACTTCGATCCGGAGTTCGTGGAGCTGATATTGAAGAAAAGCAAAACCACGACTGTGAGGAGAGGGATTAAAAGGTATCCCGTCGGAAAGATCGTCGATTTAACCGTGAACTACGAGCCTTTCGCCAAAGCCAAAATAGAGAGGGTAGTCGTAAAAAGGATCTCCGAGCTAACTGACGAAGACGCGAAAAAGGACGGATTCGAGAGTAAAGAAGAGCTGATACACGCTCTAAAAAGGATATACGGGGACGTCAGCGAGAACGAGTTCGTCACCATCGTTCACTTCTCGCTCGTGGAGTAAGGAACTACTCCGAAAAGCCACCCGATATAATTATCCTCATTGCGTCCTCGACGCTTATGTCCAGGTAGATAACCTCGTCTTCGGGAACGAGGACGACCAAGCCGGAAGTCGGGTTCGGAGAAGTGGGTATGAAGACGTTGACGAGCTTCTTACCCGTTTTTGCGCACGCGTCGTTCACGGACTTTCCAGAAGTGAAGCCAAGCGCGTAAACGCCTTTCCTCGGATACTCGACCAAAACCACGCCCCTTATCCTCTCAGCCTCTCCCCCGACGAGGACTTTAACTGCCTCTTTCGTCGCACCGTATATCGTTCTAACGAGCGGAACCCTGAGCATCGCTCTCTCTATTTCTTCTATCACCACCCTTCCGACGGTTACCCTGCTGAGCAACCCGAGAGCGAAAATTATGAGGAACAGTGCGACGAGGCTCGAGCCAGGAAAGTATACACCAGTCACCTCCACGAAAAATGGCGCGAGAACTTCGTCGAGCCACCTTATCGTCAGATACATGACTACGACGGTCGCCGCGAGCGGAACAAACGTCACGGTTCCCGCTAAAAGTATGTCTCTGAGCACTCGAAGTCTCACGAACGATAGACTTCAAGGTAAGAGATAACGCTTTCGGCAGAAAAATTTATTTTCGTTAATTACAGAATAGTAACGACAAAAAAGAAAATACAAGCAGCGAAGCATTTAACACCAGGCTTCGGCTAAAATCTGATAAATTGCGGAAATCTATTTTCAGAAATTATATTCAGTATTATTATAATTCAAAAACCGAGCTTCAGAATGAAAATTTACGCGTGGTAAGTGCACAAAACGGCATCGATGT
>CAYXDX010000100.1:0-4111 GCA_964463865.1 uncultured archaeon
TAAACACTGCTGCCGCCACGACTGTCGTTTTTTCTTTAACTTCCGCGACCTTCGATATCGAAAACGTCCTTTCCGGCTTGACGCCCGAACTCGTTTCGACCATGAACGACGCGCTCTCTTCGGCCTTCAATTCCACGTCTTCTCCCTCGTAATAGCCAGAGTATTCGACGAGGTATCCGTGTCCTTCTTTCGGCTGCGCACCTCCGACGACCGCGTATATCTTCCTGCCCTCCTCCTCTCCGGTGAACCTCGCCATGACGCAGAAGACTATTTCTCCAGGCGAAAGTTCTTTCAGACCCTCTTCCAGGCTAACTCGAACGCAGCCAGGAGGTATTATGCTGCTCACCGGAACCAAGTTGAACTTCTCTATGCCAGCGTCCCTCAAAGCGAGTTCGAAGCTTACCAGCGGATCGCTGTGGCTTCCAGCTCCTGCAGTTAGAAAAAACTTCCTCGGCTTTAACATCCTTCGAAAAGTAAAAAGGGTTGTTTATAAGGTTTAAGTTTCCGCCGCCACTCTTATCTTGTGGAGCAATTCCGCGGGAGACTTCACAGGATACTCTATTTTCTCGAGAATTTCCTCTATGTTCTTCCCTTTGACGATTATCCCCTTCAGCTTTTCGACGAGGTCCTCCTTGTTCACCGGGAAGTGCACGCCTCTAATCCTCGCGAGGACGTGGATCGCCCAGTCGATTCCGAGCGCCTCTATTTCGTCGTGGTATATTTCTACCTCCCCCTCGTCGAGCTTCTTCTCTTCCTTGAGTTTTCTGTAGGCGAGCTTGGCGATTCCTCCAGCTATGTGCTCCTTCGGTCTCTCTTCGAGCTCCCCTTCGATGTATTTCTTCACTTCCTCCTCGTCGGCCGTGGCGATGTTCTTAACTGTCGTCTCGGTAATTCCGAGCTCTTTCGCTATCTCTGAATACGTCTTAAACGCCTCATTCTTCAAAACCACCACGTAGGCAGCTTCGGCGAGGGATGGAAGCCAGGTCAGATTTCTGTATTCGACGAGCTTCTTGAGACCTCCGAGAATTTTTATACTTTCCAAGAACACCTTCTCGGCCATCTTGTCTACATTACCGGCTCCTTTCGGTTTCGCTATAATCTCCACAATACCACCTCCTTACTCCTCAACCCTACCCTTCTTCTTTATGTATTCGCTAAGAGGAGCGATAATCTCGATGAGACCCGTTTCGGTTATCTCAAAAACCCAAGTTCTCGAGTCGTGACCCGTGAGCCTGCAACCGTCTATCCTTATGGTTCTCAAAACGCTACCAAGTGGCAATCCGTAGAGGTTCACATCCCACCTCGTTTCGATTATCTTCTTGTCCATCACTATCGTCCCGTCGACGATGTGCGCAACCGCTAAACCTCCAGCTGCCTCGGCGCTTTCGCTCGCCTGAGCGCTCCTCTTCTGCGAGATCAGTATAGCCGTCTGCCTCCACTTCTTCAGGAAGTTGAATATCTGCCTGACGATCTGCCTCGCCAACACCTCTTTGTGCTCGTACAGTCCGGTTATGCTGTCTATTACGACGTTAGTGCACTTCTTCTCTCTAATCGCGTAAGCCATTGTGTCGATGAGCGCTCTCGGATTCTCTCTGAGCTCGTCGCTCTCGGAAGCGTCTATGACGACGACGTTTTGCTCGACCTTGTTAAAGTCCACACCCATCGCCTGAGCCTTCTGCTTTAAAGCGGTGTAAAGGAAGTTAGCGGGACTTTCGACGGTTACGAAAAGAACCTTATATCCGAGACTCGCCTGCATCACCGTAAACTGCTCGGCAAAAACGCTCTTTCCAGTGTCAGGGACGCCGGTTATGTTCATCACGGCCAAATACGGAATCCCACCTAACGGCTTTTTAACGAACTTTCCGTCTTCTTCCTCCATTTTGAAGAACATCTCGTCCAGCTTCGTTCCCGTCGGAATGCCAAACAGCTTCGGAGCTTTCGTTTCGAGTTCCTTCAGCTCGTAATACTTCGACATACGATAAGATATTAGTGCGAAATGTATAAAAGTCTTATGTTATTTTTGCCAGAAATTTCTTTTCTGAAATCGCAACAGTTTTAACGTTTGAAGTGAACGTAAGCATGAGAATGTCAAGACTCGCGGAACTCGTAAGTCAGGGTGAGAGAGAAAACGTCGAATTTAAGGAGTTTTTGACGGATTATCACCTAAAAGAAGGTAGAAGACAATCCCTCGCCTGTCAGATGAACCACAGAATTCTGATGGGTAGAGGCGTAGCTTACTACGTGGTCGGAATATCCGACAGTGGAGAGTTCAAGGGGATAAGTAAGGAAGAGCTCGACAAAACGATTTTCGTCCTCGAAAAGATCGCAGAAGACATCGGCGCCAAAATCACCGGAAAGGAAGTTTACGAGGTAAACGGCGGATACGTCTCCGTTTTGGAGATCAGGAAAAGCAAACCGAAAGAGCACATAACCGTCGGGACTGCAGGTCACGTCGACCACGGAAAGTCGACGCTCGTGGGTTGCCTGATAACCGGAACATGCGACAACGGAGACGGGCTTACGAGAGTTTTCCTCGACACTCTGAAGCACGAGATCGAAAGGGGTTTAAGCGCGGATCTTAGTTTTGCAGTTCTCGGATTCAAAGATGGAAAAGCGATAAGGATGAAAAATCCCCTGAACAAAAACGAGAAGGCTTGGGTGGTCGAAAATTCTGAAAAAATCGTATCGTTCGTCGACACTGTAGGGCACGAACCTTGGTTGAGGACCGCGATAAGAGGACTGATAGGACAGAGAATAGACTACGGTCTCCTGACGATAGCAGCGGACGACGGAATTATGAGGGTAACGAGAGAGCACCTCGGAATACTCTTGGCGATGGAGCTTCCAGTGATAATAGCGATAACCAAAGCCGACAAGGTCGGGGAGGAGAGGATAAAAGAGGTAATTTCCGACGTTTCCAAGCTTTTGAGGGGTCTCGGGAGAATACCTTACGTTCTGAAGAGCGAAGAAGACGTGAGGAAAGTTTCGAGGTTGATTTCGAAGAACAAGTTCGTCGTTCCGATCGTCGTAACTTCCGCGATCACGCTCCTCGGCTACGACATCCTCGAAAAGCTACTATATCACCTCCCCAAGCTCAGATACGAGGAGAGCGACTTTCTGATGTACATCGACAGGATATACAAGATTACAGGCGTTGGAACTGTCGTTAGCGGAACTATAAAGTCCGGAGAAATATCGGAAGGTGACGAAGTCTTCGTAGGACCTTTTTCGGACGGTAGTTTCGTCAAAACGAGGGTTCTCAGCATAGAAATGCACCACTACAGGGTGGAGAGAGCGAAAAGCGGAGACATAGTGGGAATCGCACTGAAAAACGTGTCGGTGGACGAACTGAGGAGAGGCATGGTAGTGACGAAGACCGAGCCTTACGCGGTGAGAGAGTTCGACGCGGAGGTCTACGTCTTCACGCATCCAACGAAGATTTCCGCCGGATACGAACCAGTCCTGCATCTCGAAACGATAAGCGAGACTGTAATCTTCAAAAGCATGGACAAAGATTACTTAAAAGCCGGAGACAGGGGCAGAGTCAGAATACGGTTCAAATACAACCCCCAGTATATTTCCCCGGGGCAGAAGTTCATATTCAGAGAGGGAAGAAGCAAAGGAATGGGAGAGGTGCTCAGAATCTATGAAGCTTAAGATAAAGTTTTTAGAGCGAGAGGAGAGCAGAAAGGAGAGGATTAAAAACTTAAAGGAGTTTGCGTCGAGACTTAAAGAAGTTGAGCCCCCAGAAGGTTTTGAGCTCGTTGAAAGCTACGAAGTAATTGGCGATTACGAGTTCTCAGCTGTTCAGATTCTAAAAAAGGATTACGACTACTACTACCGCGTTATCGAACCGATACTTGACGAAGAATACGAAAAGTTCAGAGACGAAATAATCAGAAGGGTAGAATACGTGATACCGCTCGAAGCGAGCTACGAAGACAAGGCCCGAATAATCCTCGAGAGCTACGACAGAATTCTCGACGCGTTAGATCTCGATCCCGACGATTACCACTACTACGCCCTGCTATACTACCTACTCCGGGAAACGATACTCTACGGCCCAATCACCCCCCTCATGAAGGACAGGCTCCTTGAAGACATAAGCTGC
>CAYXDX010000101.1:0-4066 GCA_964463865.1 uncultured archaeon
ATACCGAGTCTGATCGATGCGGGCGTGGACTGTCTTAAAATACAGGGAAGGGAATATAGCACGGAGTTGATTTATGAGATCGTTCGATTTTACAGAGAATTCGTCGACGAAATCGAGAGCGGATCGGTCGACGTAAGTAAGTGGGAGAGCAGGCTGCTGGAGATCGCCAGGAGAAGAGACGCTGAGAGGTTGAGGAGGACGTTGGAGTTAATGAAGGTGGCGAGTGGTGAGAACGTTGACGTCTGACCCGTTTGCGGAATTCCTCGAGACTAAGGTAGAGGAGGTTAGGGATGGATACGCAAGAGTCTCTGGGAGGGTTAAAAGGGAGTTCTTGAACATTCACGGAACGGCCCACGGAGCTTACATAACGGCCCTCGCGGACTTCGCTCTCGCGTTAGCGTCCAACTACGACACGAAGAGAATGGCCGTGAACATCACGATAAACTTTTTCAAGGGTGCTGAAGAGGGCGACGAGCTCGTAGCCGAGGCGGAGAAAATCAGCGGAAGGAAGACAGCCTTTTTCAGAATTCGCGTTAAGAAGGGGGATAAAACGATCGCTGAAGGGACAGCAATAACCGTTGCCGTTTAGAACTGAAGTCTTTCGTTAATTTCTCCCACAAAATTCTTTTTAACGAGCTCTCTTGCCTCTTCCAGGCTGAAGTTTCCGAGTAACCACATTAATTTCACGAGCGCAACTTCCGGAAGCATGTCTTCTCCCTCTACAACGCCCGCCTGAAGGAGATACCTGCCAGTGTCGTAGACCCTGTCGCAGACCCTACCCCAGAGGCACTGAGACGTCATGACAACAACGCTGTCCTCGGCTATCCTCTTTATCGTCTCTATCCAGTCCGTGGAGACGTGTCCGAGTCCGGTTCCTTCGAGCACGAACCCTCTGTATCCTTTGTCGTAGTAGTAGTCGAGAATGTCGGGCTTTAGACCTGGGAAGAACTTTATGAGGACAACCTTTTCTTCAAGCTTGTCCATGAGTTTGAGCTCCCTTTCTCCTCTCCTGAACCTCTCCGCGAACCACTCGATTTTTCCGTCCGGATAACTCACTTTTCCGAGCGGCGGGTAATTTACGCTTTGGAAAGCGTCTCTTCTTGACGTGTGGTTCTTTCTTACTTTCACCGCTCTGTGGATGTGGCAGTGGTCGTCGCTCGTCGTCGCGTGCATGACCACTGCTACTTCTCCCAAATCCGAAAGAGACACGCGGGCGGCGCAGATCATGTTCATCGCTGCGTCGCTGCTCGGCCTGTCTGAGCTCCTCTGCGCACCGACGAAAATTACGGGTTTCGGCGTGGAAATCATGAAGGCAAGCGCGGAGGCCGTGTAGTGCATGGTGTCCGTCCCGTGAGTGACTATTACCCCTTCGTAGTCTTTTTTTAGCGACTTGTATACCTCTCTTGCCAGCTTTATCCAGTGGTCGGGCTTCATGTTTTCGCTTAAAATGTTGAACAGCAGTTCCGCGTCTATCTTGCATATTTCGGCAAGCTCCGGAATGTCCGTTACGATCTCCTCCGCGGAGAACTGGCTCGTCACCGCTCCGGTTCTGTAGTCCACTTTGCTCGCTATAGTTCCGCCGGTGGATATGACCTTCACCGAGGGCAGGTCTTCTTTCCACTCAACGCTTTTCGGAGGTGCTGACTTGAACTCGGTGTCGTAAACTTCGAGAATCTCGTATTCTTTAAATCCAACGTTGTATCCGTTGTCGAGCTTTAGAACGAGGTTTCCGGTAAACGATGGCATCACTATTCCTTCGAACACTCTTCCTTTCGCTTTGACCTTCACTCTCTTCCCGACGAGCATACTCTCTCGACCTCTTCGAAAAGTCTCTTCAAGCTACCGTCTATTCTGTTTTTAATACCTTCTAAAGCCTTCGAATCGCTGGCGAGTCTCTTCCTTCTCGTCACAATCATTCTCTGGATCTCCTCTCTTGCGGGACCTCCTACGTTCCTCCTCTTTTCGAGAGCGATCTCTGGAGTAAGACACTCTTCGAGCTCCTTGTCGCTTATTTCGACTGAGACTCCAAACTTTTTAGCTGATGAGATCACGTCTTCTGGTCCCGGTTCGAACGCACCCCTTTTGGCAAGTTCCCCTACGATTTTGTGAGCGAGCCTGAAGGGAACGCCTTTTCTCACGAGCAGATCTGCAAGTTCGGTGGCCATGGCGAAACCCTTCTTGGCCTTCTCTCTCATAACGTCCGTCCTGAATCTTATCTTGGCGAGCATCTTCCTGAAAACTCTGACGGACAGCAAGCACTCGTTTAGGGATCTGTAGAGAAGCTCGTTCATCTCCTGAAAGTCCCTGTTGTACGCGTAGGGTAGAGCTTTCAGAATCGAGGCAGACGACGTGATGTAGCCTATGAACTTTCCGCTTTTTGCTCTGAGTATTTCTGCAACGTCCGGATTCTTCTTTTGGGGCATTATGCTTGAAGAAGACGAGAACTCGTCCGGTAGCTCCACGAAGTTGAACTCCGATGACCAGAGAACGATCTCTTCGCAGAACCTACTGACGTTGAGCATAACCGAAAGTGCGAAGTATATTGAGTCGATTATAAAATCTCTTGAAGCAACAGCGTCCATGCTGTTCTCTAAGAGTCCGTCGAACCCGAGAAGTGAGGCCACGAACTCTCTGTCGAGTTTGTGAGATGTAGAGGAAAAGGCTGCTGCTCCGAGTGGGGAGAGGTTCACCCTTTTGAACGCTTCCAGACCCCTCGAAAAGTCCCTTTCGAAAGCGTCGTGGTGTGAGAGTAAGTAGTGCGAGAGTTTCGTCGGCTGAGCGTATTGCAGGTGCGTAAAACCGGGCATGACGTCGTCGAGGTGACTTTCTGCTTTTTCCAAGAGCACTTTTCTGAGCTCGAGGAGTTCGCTTAAGATTTCGAGAATTTTGTCTCTCGCGAACATCCTCAAGCACGTGGCGACTTCGTCGTTTCTGCTTCTTGCGGTGTGCATTTTCATTCCGCTCTCTCCGGACAGCTCGATGACTCTGCTCTCTATCGCTTCGTGAACGTCTTCTCCTTTGAGACCTTCGAAACCTTCTTCCTCTACGATCCTGAGAGCCTCAAAAATTCTTTTCGCGTCCTCCAGCCCGATAACTCCGGTCTTTACGAGACCGAGAACGTGTGCGTAGTCGACGAGTATGTCGTAGCGAAATATGTTGACATCGGATTCGAGAGAAGAGGTGAGCTTCAGCGCGTCAGCATCGAGATCCCTATCGAGTCGGCTTCGAACGGTCATTAAGAAGAGACGGATCGCCCGCAATAAATCTTTTTGGGAAAAGAATTAAAAAAGTTAGGAGGGTCAGTCCTCGCTACTGCTCTCACTGTCGCTCTCGCTTTCGCTCTCACTCTCGAAGCTCTCCTTACCCTTCTCCTTCTCGAGAGACTTCGCAGCTATGACGTCGTCGATTCTCAGGATCATTATTGCGACTTCGGTAGCCGAGCTTATCGCCTGCTTCTTGACCTTCAACGGTTCGAGGACTCCGAGCTCCTTCATGTCTGTTACCTTTCCGCTGAACACGTCGACACCGGCGTAAACGTTGCCCTGCTCGTGAGCTCTCCTCAGCTCTACGAGTATGTCAATCGGGTCGAGTCCAGCATTTTCGGCGAGAGCTCTCGGTATTATCTCGAGAGCTGTGGCAAAGGACTCAGCTGCTAACTGCTCTCTACCTCCGAGGCTCGGTGCCCACTCCTTTATCCTGAGGCTGAGTTCGATCTCCGGAGCTCCGCCGCCAGCGACGACTCTTCCGTCCTCGAGAGCGGCTTTGACGACCTTTATCGCGTCGGTGAGGCTCCTCTCGATCTCGTCGACGACGTGCTCGGTTCCACCTCTTATGAGTATCGTGACTGCCTTCGGGTTCTTGCAACCTCTTATGAACACCATTTCTTCGTCTCCGACCTTCTTCTCCTCTACGAGCTCAGCCTCTCCGAGGTCTTCTGGCTTGAGGTCTCTCAGGTCGGTTATTATCCTCGCGCCAGTAGCCTTGGCTATCTTCTCGATGTCGCTCTGCTTGACTCTCCTCACCGCGAGAACTCCAGCCTTGGCGAGGTAATACTGAGCGAGGTCGT
>CAYXDX010000102.1:0-4059 GCA_964463865.1 uncultured archaeon
GAGTCCCTGCTGAGTGCAGAAAAAATAGTAAGAGAATTCACCGAGAAGACCGGCCGGGATAAGCTGAGAGTGTTTCTCGCGAGATCCGATCCCGCACTAAACTACGGACTCATTCCGGCGACGATATACGTAAAGTTCGCTCTAATGAGTCTCGACTCTCTTGACGTCGACGTTTACCCGATAATAGGCGTTGGCTCGTGCCCGTTCAGAGGAGGGCTGTCGCCGAGGAACCTATGCACGGTCAAAGAATTTCCTTCCGTAGAGACGTTTACAGTCCAGTCCGCTTTCAAATACGATTACGAGTTTTCAGAAGTGAAGACAGCCATCGAAAAAATAAAAGAGGCGAGAAGAGGTAGAGCAGACCTTGTAGACGAAGATCACGTGAAAATAGCCGAAAAGCTGATGGGAGCTTACAGAAAGAGGATACTGCTAATCGCCGATTTCGTAAATTCCTTCTCGAAGAACGTGCCGAGGAGGAGGATGAGGAAGCTACACATCGGACTTTTCGGATATTCAAGAGGAGAGGAAGTGAAGCTTCCCAGAGCCATAACGTTCTGCGCGACAATGTATTCAGTCGGATTTCCTCCGGAAATTCTTGGACTGGCTGAACTAACAGACAAGGACTACGAAGCCGTTTTCGACGTCTTCAAAACGTTCGACGAGATAATGCAGGAAGCTCTTAAGTTTTTCAACCCCGAATCTCTAAAAATATTCAATTCCAAGCTTGAGGAGGACGTAAAAAGAGCAAAGGAGCTTTTCGAGTTTGAAACGAACGAAGAGCACAGAAAGAAGACGAGCGAAATAATAAACTCCTTAGGACGAGCCGACTTGCGAGACAAGGTCGTGGAAGCCGGGATGATAAGGGGCTTCTTGGGATAGCTTGCAAACGACCGGGAGCCATTAGCAAAATATTTAATTCAAACGCTTTCACTGGGAAAGCATGAAGCTTTTGCTCATTCACGCTGACAGAATGAAATACGAGGTAAAGAAGAAGACGAAGTTCGCCGAAAACTTCGAGGGAAAAGGATACGAAATGAGTGAAGTTCTCGTGGCTTTCGTGTCGGTAGAAAAAGGGGATAACGAGAGCGTGGCGGAAAAAGCTGTTCAAGAGATCGTAGACGTGGCCGGAAAGGTTAAAGCTGAGAGAATTATGCTTTACCCTTACGCTCACCTGTCCTCAAACCTGTCAGACCCGGAAACCGCCGTCAGACTTTTAAGGCACATGGAAGAGCTGCTGAAAGACAAATACGAAGTTCACAGAGCTCCGTTCGGATATTACAAGTCCTTCGAAATTTCCTGCAAAGGCCACCCGTTGAGTGAACTTTCAAGGGAAATTAGAGGAGAAGAGGAAGAAGTCACGAAAGCTCTTAAAGACGAAGAGAAGGCAAAAAGTTACTGGTTCATACTTACTCCCGAAAAAGAGCTCATAGAGGTCGAAAAGTTCGATTTCACGGGTTACGAGAAGCTCCAGAAGTTCGTGAAATACGAAATCGAGAAGAGGAGAGCCGTGGACAGAGTCCCGCCACACGTGGAGTTGATGAGGAGGCTGGAAATAGCCGATTACGAGGAGGCGAGCGACAGCGGTCACTTAAGATACTACCCGAAGGGCAGGCTGATGAAGAGCCTCATAGAGAGCTACGTCACCGAGAAGTGCATAGAATTCGGGGCGATGGAGGTCGAAACTCCGATAATGTACGACAGAGCGCACCCCACTCTGAGGAGATACCTCGAAAGATTTCCCGCGAGGCAATACATCATAAAAGGAGACAAGAGAGACTTCTTCCTCAGGTTCGCGGCCTGTTTCGGCCAGTTCTTAATGTCGTCCGACAGCGTAATACCTTACAAGGCTCTGCCGCTTAGAATCTACGAGCTTACGAGATACTCGTTCAGGAAGGAGCAGAGAGGCGAGCTCGTAGGGTTGAGGAGACTGAGAGCGTTCACGATGCCGGACATGCACACGATAGTTAAAGACATGGAGCAGGCAAAAGAGGAGTTCTTCAACCAATACAAGCTGTCCGTAGAAGTTCTGAAGGAGCTCGGACTCGATCCCGACGACTACGAAGTGGCTCTGAGAGTAACGAAAGACTTCTTTGAGGAGAACAGGGAGTTCATATACTCCCTCGTCGACGTGTTGAAGAAACCCATGCTCATAGAGATGTGGGACGAGAGGTTCTTCTACTTCGTCCTAAAGTTCGAGTTCAACTTCGTCGACGCGCTCGACAAAGCTTCCGCGTTAAGCACAGTGCAGATAGACGTGGAGAACGCGGAAAGATACGGGATCCACTACTACGACGACAGAGGAGAAAAGAGGACACCCTTAATCCTTCACTGCTCGGCAAGTGGAGCGGTTGAGAGAGTCATGTACGCGTTACTCGAAAAGGCGCACATGGAGGCTGAAAGAGGGAAGCTCCCGATGTTCCCAGTCTGGCTGTCTCCAGTTCAGGTGAGGATAATTCCCGTAGCCGAAAGGCACGTAGAGAAAGCTATAGAGATCGCCGAATTTCTGAAGAAGAACAGGATAAGAGTGGACGTGGACGACAGAGATGAGACTGTATCCAAAAAGATAAGAGACGCTTCTACTGAGTGGATTCCGTACATAGTTGTTCTCGGAGACAAAGAGCTCGAAAAAGGGACGCTCACCGTGACGATCAGAAGCGAGTCAACTCTGAAGAATCAGGTCAGGAAGGAAATGAAGGTGGAAGAACTCGCGGAGAGAATTAGAAAGGAGTGCGACGGTAAGCCGTTCAAACCGCTGCCACTTCCGATGTTACTATCGAAAAGGCCGTCGTTCAGGTGATGGAGATGCAGTGGAAAACGTTCGCTCCTATACTCTTGGGAGCGTTAGCAGGAGTAACCTCTTTCCTTCTAACCCAAGGAACGAGAAGCAGAGACGCGATAGGAATAGTAATTCTCGTCTTTTTCGTCTGGTTGCACAAGTTCATCCTACCCAGACTCGGAGAGAAAGTCGAGTCCAAGGACTGGATAGGCATCTTCTTTCTGACCCTCTGCAGCTGGTACGTGAGCTGGACGCTCCTGCTGAACGCGTGATCGACTATGAGGATCGCCGTAGTTGATAAGGACAGGTGTCAGCCGAAAAAGTGCAGTCACGAGTGTCTCAAGTTCTGCCCGAAGGTCCGAACAGGAGACGAGACTATAAAAATTGAAGAAAAAGCGATCATAAGCGAAGAACTGTGCGTCGGGTGTGGGATCTGTGTCAAGAAGTGTCCTTTCAAAGCCATATCGATCGTCGGATTACCAAAAGAGCTCGAAGGAAGAGAAGTTCACAGATACGGAAGAAACGGATTCGTCCTCTACAACCTTCCGGTTCCGAGAAAAGGTTACGTCGTAGGTATTCTCGGACCAAACGGAACCGGGAAAAGCACGGCGTTAAAGATCCTATCGGGTCAGCTGAAGCCGAACCTTGGAAAGGACGAAGCGAGCTGGGAGGAGATATTCGAGAGGTTCTCCGGAACGGAGCTTCTCAATTATCTCAAGAGTCTCGCGGACGGAAAAATAAGGGTAAGCGTAAAGCCGCAGTATATAGAGGCGATCCCCAAAGTATACAAAGGAAAGGCGAGGGACCTCTTAGAGAGGGTCGACGAACTCGGGAAGTTGGACGAAATAGTCGAGAAGCTCAACCTCAAAAATTCGATAAAAAGAGACGTGAAAGAGCTGAGCGGTGGAGAGCTTCAGAGAGTTGCGATAGCCGGATGTTTGCTAAGAGATGCCGATTTTTACTTCCTCGACGAGATAACGTCCTACCTTGACATAAGCGAAAGAATAAACGCGGCGAGGATAGTCAAGGAGGTCGCGAAGGACAAGCCAGTCATGATCGTCGAACACGACCTCGCGATCCTCGACATGCTCACGGATTTCGTCCACATATCTTACGGCGAACCGGGAGTTTACGGAGTCATAACCAACGCGAAGGGGACGAGAGTCGGGATCAACCAGTATCTGAGAGGATATCTCGTGGAGGAGAACATAAGGATTAGAGACAAACCCATAGAGTTCGACGTCCTGCAGCCGAGAGAGAGCGAACTCGAAGCGACGCTTTTC
>CAYXDX010000103.1:0-4017 GCA_964463865.1 uncultured archaeon
GTGTATGTAAGGCACGCCCCAAACGTTTCTGCCGTACATCGAACTCACGATTTCGAGACAGCCAGTTGAGTTGACGACGAACACCTTACCGTCTAAGGCTTCGAGAACTGCCTTTACGGCTATCGGAAAGCCGCATCCCGGACAGGCTCCGTGACCGGGACCGAAATAACTCATGGAATCACCTCTTCGAACTCTTTAAGACCTTCATACCTCTTTCCTGGCTTCACCTTACCTTCGTAAACTTCGCTTATCACCTTAACAACCTGGTCTCTCGGAATGTCTCTACCACCCAATCCGATTACCACAGAGTGTATTTCTGGAGAAGATGCCCCGTAGAGAGCGCTTTTAACTTCCAACGTCACCGGAGGTTCAGAACCTATCGAGAGAGACCTTTCGAATACTATCACCTTTTCGGCGTTCTTCAAAGCTTCCCTAACTTCTTCAGCCGGGAACGGTCTGAACGTCCTGAGTTTCAGCAGCCCAACCTTTTTACCGTTCGCTCTCATCTCCTGAACCACATCCCTGACGAGGCTGACCAACGACCCCATCGCTACTGCAACGACTTCCGCGTCTTCGCAGTTCTCTGCAGAGACGTGAGAGCCCCAATCTCTTCCGGTTATCTCGCTCCACTCCTTAAACGCCTCTTCCATCACTTTCTTCGCTCTCTCCATCGCGTATTCCATAGCGACTCTGAACTCCATGTAGTATGGCGGCGGAGCGTAGCAACCCATCGCGACCGGCTTTTCGGTAGATAGTTTGACTGCCGGTTCGTATGGAGGCAAAAACGAGTCCACGGCTTCCTGACTGAGCAAATCTATAGGCTCGTAAGCGTGCGTGAGCTTAAACCCGTCGACGTTAACGATGAACGGTAAAAGGACTCTCTTGTCTTCAGCAACCCTGTATGCGAGGGGGATCAAGTCGTGCGCTTCTTGATTGTTTTCGGCGTGCATCTGGATTATTCCCGCATCTCTCAAAGTCATGCTGTCCTGGTGATCGTTCCATATGCTCAGCGGAGCCGAAACGGATCTGTTAGCAACAACGAGGACTATCGGCAACCTCATTCCGGCAGCGTTAAACAAGACTTCGGTCATCAGCAGAAGTCCCTGAGAGCTCGTCGCCGTGAAAACTCTCGCTCCAGCAGCCGAGGCTCCGAGAACTATCGAAGCTGCGGCGAATTCAGATTCCGCCGTCACATACTCTGCGTCGAGTTCTCCGTTCGCGTACATCTCCGCGAGGTTCTCAACGATTTCGGTCTGAGGAGTTATCGGATACGCGCATATGACGTTCGGTCTGCAAAGTCTAACAGCTTCAGCTATTGCGTAAAAACCTCTTACGACCTTCCTCATTCAGCACACCTCTACCTTGTAAATATCTTTCGTCTCCATCCTTATAGCATCGACCGGGCAAACGGTGTAACAGATTCCGCAACCCTTACAGTAATCGTGATCGATCTTGGCAACTTTGCTTCCGTCTTTTTCCACGAGCTCTATGCACGGTTCCGGACAGAACTTTACGCATCTGCCACAACCTATGCACTTTTCCTCGTCCACAAACGCCCACTCGGTTCCCCAATCACCCGTTTTCATCTGAGACGTTTTCGGTGGTGAGCTGGCGCCGACATACAGCTTCAATCTTTCCATCCACACACCTCCTTCATGTGATCATATGCTTTCCTCACGAGCTGAACGTTCTTCTCCGCGATCTCTTTATCCTCGAAAAACTCCCTTATCGCCTCCTCGACGTATTCTATTTTTATCAGACCTGTCGCACCGACAAAAGCTCCGACCATGGCGGTGTTCGTTATAGGCCTCCCGAGAATTTCGACTGCCATCTTGGTCGCATTTATCGAGTGGACTTCGACATTCTTGCCTTTCAGGTCAAGTTTCCTCTTCAGATCCTCGCTACCGAGCGGGTAGTTCACTATCAGCATGCCACCCTCCTTTATTCCCGCAAGAACGTCCACGACTTCGAGCAGAGACGGATCCATCACGACGACGTAATCCGGATTGTAAACTTCGTCCCTGACCACTATAGGCTTGTCCGAAATCCTGAGAAATGACGCTACGGGCGTTCCTCTCTTCTCTGCACCGAAGGCTGGGAAGGACAGCGTGTAAAAACCTTGCTTGAACCCGGCTACGGCAAGGAGGTCTGCAGCAGTAACAGCTCCCTGACCGCCTCTACCGTGGAACCTAACTTCTATTAGGATACCGAACCACCTCCTTTCGAAAGTCTAATTTCTTGCTATTTTCCGTTGTATTTAAGAGTTACCAAAGATTGTTTTCAGAGCAGAAAGAACGAACTTTCTTTCTTCCTCGCTGAGCTTCCGAACGATTTCAGAAATCTTACTTTTTCCTCCACTCTCTTCAAGCTTTACGTGGTTTATCGGTTTTACTTCTTCTCTTAACACTTCAAAAGATCTTTCAAGAGCTTCGCCGTTGAATCCAAGCTCCTTTGCGAGCTTTACGTAGCTATCGAGAAGGTTCTCCAGCTCCACTTCTCTCTGAATCTTTTCCTCGAGCTCGAGCAGACTCCTCAGCAGGTCGAAATATAGTTCGATCAGAACCTCCTTCCTCCACTCCTTTACGTTCGTTCTTATGTAATCGTCGATTTTTTCCTGAATTTCACTCATTCTGTGAACGACGTACATCAGATCTTCTATTCCCTCGCTGAAGCTGTATTTAACGCCCCTCTCTATTTCGTATTTCCACGCCCTCCTCAGAGTTTCGTTTATCGTCTTAAGATCTACTTCGAGCAAATCTTTCCTCGTTTTGAACATTTCCTCCACTTCTTCCGGAGTCGGCAGAAAGATTTCGTTGATTATCCCAGACAGTTCCACGAGTCTCGTGAAAACTATGTAAAATATCGGGTTGAAGATGTTACCCGTCTTCTTTAAGTTCTTGCACCTGATCACGAAGTCTCTGCCAAGCAAATCCTCAACCGACATACTTTTTCACGAGTTCCTTTAGCCTGTCCCTCTCTCTTATATACATTTCTTTAAAGTGGATGAGCTCCTTGTAATGGTTCGACAGCCATTCGTAGCTCAGCCTGTTACCTTCTTCGACCACTTCCAATTTTTCGTTGAGTTTCGATCCGCATATAGCACAGACGAATCCGTTTTCGTGCCTGAAAACCTCGCTCAAACACACCGGACACTGACCCTCGAATACGACCCTCTCCCCGCTTTTTATAGCCTCAGCCACCTTATCGAGTTTGCCCACGTCATCAAAAACCTGCCCCGGAAGTGGAGAGTGAATCGGAGCAACGACCAGCGGCTCTATCCCAAAACACCTGAGCATGAGGTTGTAAGTTGCGGAAGCCCAACCTCTCAGCTCCTCGAAGCCGTAGAAGTATACGACTGCACCCCTCTTGTCTCTGAACTCTTCGAGGCGAGGATAGGCCATGAAACACCTGTCAAGAAGTAGCTTCATCTTCCCTGTGGCGTCAAGCCAGTAAACAGGCGAAGATATCAACACCGCGTCGGCTCTTGCGATCTCTTCGAGAACCGCGTAAACGTCGTCGTCAATTTTGCACACTTCACCAAAAAGGCACGCGTAACAGGCCTTGCACGGTTCTATCTTTAAATCGGCCACGTTCAAAATTTTTAAATCAGCTTCAAGCTTTTTTGCAATATATTTTGCCGAAAATATACTGTTTCCGGTTCTTTTACTCCCGACCAGAGCGAGCAACTTCATGTTCGCTTTTAAAAATTTTAAAGTATTTAAATAATTCTGAACTCAGTATTCGTCGTAATCGTAGTCGTACTCTTCCTCTTCCCACTCCTCTTCCTCTTCGAATTCTTCCTCCTCCTCGAAGTCCTCTTCAAGATCTTCAGGCTCGAATTCTTCGTTCGTTTCGAGGAGTATGAACTTCCCCTCTTCGTAAAGCAACGTAGCTCCGCACAACTCACAGCTAACTTCCATCCCCTCGTAGAGGTCTCTGAGGTCTATCTGCTCACCGCAAGATGGACACCTTATTATTTTCATCCTTAGAGAGCCGCGAAAACTCTAATTTAAAGGT
>CAYXDX010000104.1:0-3993 GCA_964463865.1 uncultured archaeon
ATCGATCAGACTCGGTATTTCCCTCAGCATCAAGAACATGTCGTTCGGAAGGTTAAAACCGCTCTCGTAAATTCGATCTCCGGCGAGACTCCACTTCAACAGGCACGGTCTGAAGCAAACCCCACCTCTGTTAGGACTTCCGACGTAATACGACTTTCCGTCGATGTTTTCGAACCTCAGCGCCTTGTAGCTACTCATCCAGCACTTGCCGAGGTACGTAAAATCAGTGTTCGCGTGAATCAATACTTCCACGCCAACACCAGCCTTCTCTTTGATCTCCTTTATCTCGTCAATAGAGAGCTTGCAGTCCGCGACGATAAGAGACGCTCCTGCCATCTTATACAGTCTCGCCTCCTCGTAGTTCAGCACGTTACAGCCTATGCTCGCGACGATCTTAATTTCCGGATAATTTTCGCTCACGTATCTCATCAATCCGAGGTCGTTGAGGATTACGGCATCGACTTCCGCAGAATGTAAGAACTCCATCCTCTCCTTAAACATCTGGAACTCTCCGGGTTTCGGAAATGCGTTTAAAGCTGCTCTTAACTGACCGCCGTAATTGTGCGCGATCCTTACGGCTTTAACTATCTGTTCGTCGCTCATCTCGTATTTTTTGCTCCTCCTACTCCAGCCCAAAACCCCAACGTAAACGCTGTCAGCCCCTGCCTCGAAAACCTTCTGAACCATTTCCAGACTTCCACCAGGGCCCAGCAATTCGACCATAAGCGTCACCTCGAAACGTAAACCTGGCCAGCTTTATTGAAGTAGAAGCCGTTACAGACACCTATTTCCGCCAATTCGACGAGTCTCAAAAAGTCTTCTTTCCTGAATCCCTCTTCCAGCCTTCTTCGATAAATCCTCCCAACTTCCTCCCTGTATCCGACCCTCTCGGAGATTGCTTCAATTCTCAACGCGTCCACGAACTTCAGCTTTTCGATGTGCTCGTACATGCACACGTCCTTTCCGCTGAGCGTAACCTGACCGAAAGGCTTTAGAACGAGTTCGTCGCTTTTATACCAGACCTTTTCTCTGCAGAGCTCCGGACACTTCTTCCCGACGGCGTCGCTGAACCTCTTCAAGAAGCACTCGTGCCCTATGCCGAGCGGAATCTTTCCGTGGACGACGACTTCCACTTCCACTCCGACGTCCTTTATTTTCTCTATGTCCTCGATCGGAAGCTCGTAAGCCGGAACTATTCTGTCCACGCCAAGAGAATACAGCAGCTCAGCAGTTGAAGACGTGTAAACGTTCGCAAGACCTCCGAGGTGAACTCTGGCGTCGTATTCGTCCTTTATTTTCTTCGCGACACCGATGTTGAACACTTCAAAAGCTTCCACGCCGGCGTCGAGCCCAAGTTCGACAACGTAGAACAACCTGTCGAGATCCTTGTTCCTCGGAGCGGCGTAAGTGCTCAGATACGCCTTTTTGCCGAGATTCCTCAGCAGTTCAACACCTTCTCCGATGTCCGATCCAGACGAAAAACTCCCCTCGAACTCCCAGCAGTAGGGCATCCCGAGATACACAGCGTCGTAATACTTCAGACTGCACTCGCTCATGCTTTCAAGATTCGGAACGTTGGTCGTGAGTTCCATACTCGATCACCCCCACTTTAGAGAACTGCCTACCTTCGTGTTTCAGAAAATCCGCGCTAACGTCAAATTCCTTAAACTTGGGAGCAAAACTCACTTCGAGCGATTTACCTTCAAATTCGACGTTCCACTTTCTGCAACACTCCTTTTTGCAAACTCCGTCTCGCTTTACGCTAACCCCGGAAAAGTAAGCCGAAAGTAAGCACTTACCCTTGTAAAACATCTCGACGAACGCTTTTTTGAAAGCTTCGATTTTAACCCCGTCGACTTTAAGCCCTTCGACTTCTTCGTTTAATTCCGGCGGAATCACGACGGCAAAAGCACCGAGGTCTCTCAAAAACTCGACGTCAAGCCTGTTCATCGGAGTTAGTCCGACGCTCGCAACAACCTTCCTGCACTTCAGCTCTTTTATCGCTGCGATCTCGTTGACTATAAAACCGGAAACGCTCAGCTTTTTCGCAACCTCGCAAATTTCGTCCGCTTCCTTGACCCTGTTTAAAGCGACGAAGATCTCCTCCTCTTTCGCGATCTCGTTAATCTCCTCCAAGCTCAAAGCTTTCTCGTCGCCGTATCTACTGTATCCTTTGAGACCGACGAACTTCACAAATCCGAAATACTAAATTATGATATTTAAGCTTTAAGAAATGGCCCCGTCTCCGGGAAAAACAATAAATAAGTTTCGCCCAGGAGACATTAAGACTATGAAGGCCGGGTTTATCGGTTTTGGAACTCTTGGATCGACGATTGCAAAGAGGTTATCCGAAAACGGAGTCGAAATCACCGGATGGAACCGAACGATCGAGAAGGTGAAGAAAGTCGGCGTGAGAGTTGCGGAGAGCCCAAAAGCTGTCGTCGAAGAGAACGAAATAACGTTTCTCTGCTTATCCGACAGCAACGCCGTTAGAGAAGTAATAAGATCGATTTCCGGAAGTCTTCGCGGAAAAATAATCGTCGATTTGACGACTAACCACTTCAAAGACGTTCTGGAGTTTCACGAAGTCGTCAGCGACGAAGGAGGATACTACCTCGAGTCTCCCGTCTTGGGTAGCGTCGTCCCCGCTTCGAAAGGTGAGCTGACGGTGGTCGTAAGCGGAGACGAGAGCGCTTACGCAAAAGCGCACAGGTATCTTGAAATAATAGGGAAGAAGATCTACTTCGTGAGAGAGCCGGGAAAGGCTACGAAAATCAAGCTCGTAAACAACCTCGTCCTCGGAGCATTCATGGGAGCAATAGCCGAGAGCCTTTCATTAGCAGAGAGGTGCGGAATCGAAAAAACGCTGATGATCGACGTCCTCGAGAACGGTGCCGGGAAGTCGCTGGTGCTGGCGGCTAAGAAAGAGAAGCTCCTGAACGAAGATTTTTCGGTGCACTTTTCCGTTTGGAACATGCACAAGGATCTGAAGTACCTGATAGAACTTTCAGAGAGTGTCGGTGCCCCAACACCGATCTCGTCAATCGCAAAAGAACTGTACAAAACTGCACTGAAAGATTACGGCAACGAAGACTTCTCGATAGTTTACAGGCTCTTAAAAGAGGTTTAACCCAATTTTTACAGACTTCAGGTAAAGAAGGAAATCCGTTCTTGAAATTCTGGATAGTCCAGAGAGTGTTTCCGCTGTTCTGGAGAGAGCCGCTGAGAGGATTGGTTATACTATTGGTCGGGTTTTATGAGTGCAAGTCTTTTTAAATGTCACCAGCTAAATTTTATTTGTGGTTGAAATGCTCGAACTGGAGGAAAGGAAAACACTCGAAAGGTTCAAAAAGAAAGTTCTGAACGAGCTTAGAGATAGAGTGTTCTCCATAATTGTTTACGGTTCTCTGGCAAGAGGAACATACACAAAAGATAGCGACATAGATATTCTTGTAATAGGGAGGGACAAAAAAGACTGGAAAAAGGTTTCCGAAATAGCTTACGAGATAGATTTTGAAAACGAATTCAGAACTTTTATCACAACGATTTTCTTAACAAAGGATGAATTTGAATACAGACTGAAAGCAGGAGACCCCTTCATTCACAACGTGCTGAAGGAAGGTGTCACGCTTTATGACGCAGGAGTCTATGAAAGATTTCGCAAGAGCATGCTTGAGGCTCGCTGAAGAATATCTTGAGGACGCAAAACTTGCATTCGAGCATTCAAGGTTTAGAACAGCTTTAAACTGCGCTTATTATGCGATGTTTCACGCGGCTCAGGCGATTCTCGCGTTTAACGGCATAACTCCTCCCAGAACTCACAGGGGCTTGAGAGAGGTTTTTGGAAAGGAGATAATTCTCAGAGGTCTTGCTGACAGAGAGCTTGGAAGAACATTGAGCAGAGCTTTTGAGCTGAGGCAGGCAAGCAGCTACGAAGTGTATGCCAGCTTTGGTGAGGACACAGTCAGAGAGGTTGTGGGGAAAAGTGAAGAG
>CAYXDX010000105.1:0-3348 GCA_964463865.1 uncultured archaeon
CCGCGATCTGCAGCTTAGGAGGCTGCCGCCTTATCCTAGCTAGGCTACGGGCCCTTGACAAGTTGTAGGTTTACTTCGAGATATAAAAATTTTGATCAGTTCTCCACCTCTTTCATCATCTGCTTCCTCCTCTCCTTTGCTGTGTATCCCGTCAGCTCTTCCAAGAATTTGTTGTATCTCTTTATCGTTTCGAGCGCAACGTCATCTGGAACGTCTTTGTTCGTCTTCGTCTCTACGTATAGCCTTTTGTTCTCGATCCAGGCTACCATTTCTTCCATAGCTCCGTAGCTGACCACGTATTTGTCACCGTCCTTCCTAAATTCTCCGAAGTGCTTCCTCAACATCTCTTCCAGCCTTTCTACGGTGGGTTTGAAGCCCCTTTTGAACTTGTATTCCCGCATGCGTGCTATGTTGAGCAAAGGATAAATATTTCTTTTCCGAGATTTCAAACCATGGAAGTTGAAAGCGAAATCATAGTCGAGAAGCTTGAAGTCGAAAATCCTCTGCTGATTACGAGTTTCCCCGGAATTGGCCTCGTCGGGACGATTGCGAGCGGTCACATGATAATGGAGCTCAACCTAAAACAGGTTGGAGTCCTCGAGTCAAGATATATTCCTCCGGTCGCGACGCTTTATGAGGGCGTCGTCATGCCTCCGATACGGGTTTACGAGCACAAGGAGTTGAATTTCGTCCTGATACACTCGGACATTCCGATAGTTCCACAGCTGTCTTACGATATAAGCGTCTCAATACTCGACTGGGCTCAGGAGATCGGAGTTAAGAGGGTTTTAACGCTGGCGGGAATAGCGACGTTTGAAGAGAGCAGAAGGGTTTTCGGAGCTGCGACGAGGAAGGAACTTCTTGAAGAGTTGAAGGAGCACGTCGAGATATTCAGGATGGGAACGATAAGCGGAGTAGCCGGGAGCATTCTCGTGGAGTGCGTCGCAAGAAAAATCGACGGCTTCGCTCTGCTTGGCGAGACTGCCGGCTTCAATCCGGATCCGAGAGCGGCCGCGGAAGTGATAAGAGTCATGAACAAAATCTTTAACTGGAACATCAGCGTCGAGAGGCTTGAGAAAGAAGCTGAAATGATTGAAGCGCAGATGCAGAAGCTTGCCGAACAGACGAAAGTTCAGGAGATGAAGAAAGAAGAGTTGCCGATGTATGGGTGATCGTTATGAGGTGCTGGATCCTCACGGGGATATCTAAGAGGGTCATCGAGGACATAATTTCCGGCTACACGAGAACGGTGGAGTTGAGGAGCGCGCACAACGTCTCGATAGCCGTCAGGGCTGATGTTGGAGACTACGTTCTTTTGACGCCTGCGAGGTTTTACGAGCTCGACAGAGGTATAGTCGGACTTATCGCCGAGATAGTCGGTAAGGAAGTTCACTCGCACTCCATAGTCTTCGCTAAGGAAGGATTCATCGAAGAAAACGAAATGACCGCCGTTAGGCTTAAGCTGAAACCGAGAGGGATCGGAAGAATCGCGAGCGTGAGAAAGAAAGAACTCCTTGGAGAGGTCGAGGGCGAAGTTATACAGATCGAATACTTCTCTGCAAGGTGAGATGATGGGCGTATACAGGGTTAAGGTGGGTGGTAGAGAGCTCGTTGCAAACGTCGAGAGACTTTCCGCTACGAAGTTCAGAGTCGAGGTTGCTGGAAGAGTTGTTGAGGTCGAACTCGAAGAGAAGCCGAGGCTGAAGCTGCCGGAAGTAAAGCAGGTCGTCGTTCACGAGGTGAAGAGGGAATACGGAAAGATAGAGAGCGGTGGCAACATAGTTAAGGCAACGATTCCCGGGACGATCGTAAAGGTGCTCGTTTCTGAAGGAGAGAAAGTGAAGGTCGGCGATCCGCTTTTAATTCTCGAAGCGATGAAAATGGAGAACGAAATCGTATCAACTAAAGAAGGAATCGTCAAGGAGATAAAAGTTAGAGAAGGAGAAAGAGTTGAAACGGGGCAGGTTCTGGTCGTTATAGAGTGACAATGTTTGGAAGTTTTGAAGGAAACGACGCGAAACGATACGAAAAAGGAGCAGAGATATTTTCCTTTCTCCTCTACAGGCATGCCATTAGAGACCTCAAAAGTCTCGGAATAAAGGGCAGATACCTTGATGCTGGTTGCGGTCCGGGAATACTTACGGTAAAGATCTCTAAGCTTCTTGGAGTCGAAGTTTTGGGGGTAGATGTATCGAGAGATATGATAGAATTGGCAAGAAAAAGGGCAGAAAAAGAGGGGGCTAAAGCAAAGTTTTTAGTTGGAGACGTGGAAAAGGATTATTTTGGAGAATTTGATGTCGTCTTTTCTACGTTCTCTCTTCATCACTGGAACAATCCGGAAAAGGGCTTGAAGAACCTCTGGAAGATGGTAAAGCCTGGAGGTTTTCTTTACATCCTCGATGCAAGGGCTGGTGTGTTTTTCAAGCACGGCCTTACGTTTGAAGAGTTTAAGGAACTGTTTAGCGACTTAAGAGGTGCGGATCTTATTGAAGTCAGAAAAAGGTTTCCGTATATTTCTACAGGATTGGCAAGAAAGAAACTTTGAATTTCTAAGCGAGAAACTGTATCTGAAATATTTAACGAGTGACCAAAAGCTTCTTAATTCCCTATTTCTTAACACTTTACTAAAATGTTCAGCAGCCCGGGAATCTGGAGGGAATTCTTCGAGACGTATTACAGGGATCAGATAAACAAGTTGGCCGGTAAAAAGCTTAGCGGAGTTACTGGTAGTCTTTATGTTGACGTTACAAATGATCTACTCATATTTAGAGAAGGCAAACTTGCAGAGGAGCTTTTTGAGAATCCCGAAGTGGTAATATCTCACGCTGAGCAAGGATTAGCGAGTGCAGAAAACATCTACGACGTCAGCCTCGAGGGTTGCAGGGTCAGGTTCGTCAACCTCCCCTCCTCCCGCAGGATTTTGATAAGGGACCTCAGAGCCCAGCACATTTCGAAGTTCGTGGCCATAGAGGGAATAGTCAGGAAGGTTACCGAGGTCAGACCGAGGATAGTCGAGGCGCTCTTCGTCTGCACGAACTGCGGGAAGGAGATGCTCGTCCCCCAGGAGGAGAACGTCGTAAAGCCGCCTTCGGAGTGCAGGGTCTGTCACTCGAGGGGCAGAATGATTCTCGTCCCGGAGAGGAGCGTTTCGGTGGACAGCCAGAGGGTGAAGATTCAGGAGTATCCCGAGAACCTGAGAGGAGGAGAGCAGCCGCAGAGCATAGACGTAATCCTCGAAGAGGACGTCGCCGGGACGGTCAATCCGGGAGACAGGGTAATCATAAACGGAATAGTCAAAGCGGTGCCGAGGGGCGGGAGCAGGAAGCTCGTCCACATGGACCTGCAGAT
>CAYXDX010000106.1:0-3161 GCA_964463865.1 uncultured archaeon
AGTCGGAGCTACTGCCGCGAAACTTTCAAAGCTTAGAATTCTCCTCGCCCAAAACTTCTGTATTGCTCTTGGTTCTCCTATGATCTTTTTGAAGAACTCTTCGAATTCAGAATACACTTTATCGAGGAACGAGTGACATTCGGGTAATTTTTTAAATTTACAGAAGCCTTTCTCTATTTCCTCCCAGCTCAGATCTTTGGAACATACCGAGCAGAGATTAGCGTACTTTACCGGAATCATTAATTTTAATTAGATGAGGTGTGAAATTTAAAAAGGTTACCGAGAAACCCGGTGAGCGACATGAGGGTGAGAATCAGAGCTGGAAGCGTTGTGGTTGAGGCAGAACTCGACGAGAAGGTTGCCCCGAGAACAGTAGAAGCGATAAGAAAGGCGCTACCGATTAAGAGCGTCGCCAACAGGTGGGGTGACGAGGTTTACTTTCACACGGACATAGACGTGTCGGTGGAGGAGAACTCGAGAGACGTCGTGGAGGTAGGCGACGTCGCCTTCTGGATACCGGGTAAAGCGATCTGCCTGTTCTTCGGAAAGACTCCGATAAGCGACGACAAGATAAGACCGGCGAGCGCCGTAAACGTCATAGGCAAGATCGTTGGAGATCCTGAGGTTTTGAAAAACGTTAGAGACGGAGACGAAATTACAGTTGAGGAAGTGAGATCCCAATAAGTTTTTAAAGTGGAACGCCTTACTCCTTAAGCAATGGACGAGTTTGAAGAATATATAGAGATATACGAAGTCGAGGACGACGAATTTGAAGAGGACGACGAGAGGCTCGCGGAGATTTACAGGCTGTTTGTGAAACTCCTCAACCAGTTAGAAAACCTGAAGAGCTTCGAATTGAAGGAAGCTGCTTCTCTGATGATAATCAGGGAGCTCGTCAGCGACGACAAGATACTTGCTGGACTCGCGTCGAAGATGCTTCTCGATTTGGCCTACGGCATCGATGACGACGTAAGCTTTTCTTCGTAGTCATACGTAAGAAGAAAAAAGTATTTAAATTTTAATTTTCCTAATACATATTCGTGGAGGTAAGGAAGCTTCAGCTTATAGGCGGATCGAGTTACATGGTAAGCTTACCCAAGAACTGGGTTCGAAGCAACAGGCTAAAACAGGGAGACGAGCTGCTGCTGATAGTCGAGGACGACATCGTGAAGATAGTTCCAAAAAAAATCAGCGAGGACTACAAGATAGTCAGGGCAGAGATTACCGACCTGCCGAGGTACGACGAAAAGTTCCTTGAGAGGTTCATATACGCTCTCTTCATACAGGGTCTCGACGAGGTCGTTATAGAGGACAAGGGTTTGACGCCAAGGATAATAGCGAAGATCAGCAGTATAGTTCACTCCATAATCGGAATGGAAGTGATAGACGCTTCCAACGGGAGAGTCGTTTTAAGAACTCTCACGACGTCGGAGTTCGACATCGACGGAGTTCTCAACAGAATGGCTCAGATAATAGAAGGCGTCTTCGACGGAATAATCGACTGCTTGACTCTCGGAGACATGGAGGGTCTGAAAGACGTGAGGAACCTCGAAGACGACACCGACAGACTTTACCTGCTCGCGATCAGGCTGGAGAACAGGATAATGAGGGACATCTCTTCTCCGTCGAGGTGGAACGAGCTCAGACACATCCTCGGGTTGAGGCTCGTGGCGAAGTTTTTGGAAGAGATAGCTGACGACCTTTACGATTTCTCGGAGAAAGTTCCGGAGATATCCGAGGACTGCAAGGGCAACATAATCATGTTCCTTGAAGACTTAAACAGTGCGTTCTCGAAAGTCATGAAAGCTTACTCGTCAGGCGACATCGGTCTTGCGGAGGATTCTATTTCTCAAGCTAACGAAATCGAGGATCTGCTCTTGAAAGAGCTCGAAAAAGGTGACGTAAATTACAGGCTCGCGATTTACTCCCTCATCGACGTTTCGAGGAACATAAAGTCGATAGGAGAGGTGGCGTTTAACAGGGCCGTGAGGGAAAGGTATTTAAGCTGAGCGAGTAATTCCAGCTCTCCAAAAACCGATGAATGATGACTCAGAAGAAGGAGGTGAGAGTATGAGCGTTTACGTTAGGTTCGAGGTTCCGGAGGAGTTGCAGAACGAAGCTCTCGCTCTGCTCGAAAAGGCGAGGGAGACAGGAAAGATAAAGAAGGGGACGAACGAAACCACCAAGGCTGTCGAAAGAGGTCTCGCGAAGCTCGTATACATAGCGATGGACGTTGATCCGCCAGAAATAGTGGCTCACTTGCCTTTGCTCTGCGAGGAGAAGAACATACCGTACATTTACGTCAAGTCGAAGGAGGAATTGGGTAAAGCTGCCGGAATCGACGTCGCTGCGGCTGCTGCGGCGATACTGAACGAGGGAGAAGCGAAGAAGGAACTCGAAGAACTCGTCAAGAAGGTCGCCGCGTTGAAGAAGTAAATTTTTATACCCTTTTTTGTTGGAGTTGAGAGTATGGAGGAGGACATTCAGCCAGCAGAAGTTATTGAGATTATAGGTAGAACGGGAATGCACGGTGAGGCTACGCAGGTAAAGGTCAGGATTCTCGCGGGAGAGAACAAGGGAAGAATTATAACGAGAAACGTCCTCGGACCGGTGAGGGTAGGAGACATTTTGATGATTAAGGAGACTGCCAGAGAAGCCAAGAAGCTCGCAGTGAGGTGATGGGTTTGGAGAAGAGGGTCTGTTCGTTCTGCGGATACGACATCGAGCCTGGAACCGGGAAAATGGTGGTAAGAAAGGACGGCAGAATACTCTACTTCTGCTCAAGGAAGTGCGAGAAGAACATGCTTGAGCTCGGGAGGAACCCGAGGAAGCTGAAGTGGACGAAGTTCTACGCGAGGAAGTGAGTATGGAGCGAACGTTCGTAATGGTAAAACCGGACGGTGTTAAGAGGGGTCTGATCGGCGAAGTCGTAAGGAGAATCGAGAGAAAAGGGCTGAAAATAGTAGCAATGAAGATGATCGAGATACCTAAGGAGCTCGCCGAGAGACACTACGCGGAGCACAGGGAAAAGCCATTCTTTAACAGCCTTATAAACTACATAACTTCCGGCCCGGTAGTGGCGATGGTCGTCGAGGGTAAGGAGGCAGTGAAAGTCGTCAGAAATCTTGTGGGGGCTACCAATCCGGTGGAAGCTTCTCCGG
>CAYXDX010000107.1:0-3008 GCA_964463865.1 uncultured archaeon
TCATTTTCGAACAAAGATCGAAAACGATCGGCATTTTGCCCTTCACGAATATAAACACGGCCGTTAGAACTTCGCAGTCCGGTTACCTGCAGAGAAGGTTGATAAACGCTCTGCAGGACTTGAAAGTCGAATACGACGGAACGGTGAGGGAGCAAACGTCTGGCATAGTCGTCCAGTTCAAATACGGTGAAGACGGTATAGACCCGATGAAGAGTTTCAGAGGAAAGTCCGTGGACGTTAAGAGAATAATTAAGGAAGTTCTTGCCGAAAAGGAGGGTTAATCATGTTCGAAGAAATTTTTAAAGATTACCCCCTTCCGGAATCTCTCAGAAAGGAGATTGAAGCTGAGCTGGAAAAATTAAAGCCCGACGAGGAGACTGCGAGGAAAATCATTGAAAGGTGTTACGAGGCTTACATGAAAAACCTCATGGAACCTGGAGAAGCAGCCGGAATTGTGGCGGCGCAGTCCATAGGAGAACCGGGAACGCAGATGACGATGAGAACGTTCCACTACGCTGGAGTTGCTGAAATAAACGTCACCCTCGGTTTGCCGAGACTCATCGAGATCCTTGACGTGAGAAAGAATCCTTCTACGCCGATGATGACGATAAGATTGCTGCCAGAATACGCTAAAGACAGAGAGAAGGCGAGAGAGGTCGCGAACAGAATCGAAGCGACGACGGTCAACGACATCGCAGATGTTGCTACCGACCTCAGGAACATGCGGGTCATCGTCACTCCAGATCCGAAAGCTCTTGAGAAGAAGGACCTGAAGTTTTCGGATGTGCTCAAAAAGATAGAAAAGAGCGTAAAAGAAGAAGTTTTTGAGGAGGACGGAAAAATTATAATTCAGATAAAGGAACCGTCCTACAAGAAACTGATGGACACGTTCGACAAGGTCAGAAAGCTCGTGATAGCGGGGATAAAGGAGATAAAGAGAGTCATAATCAGGAAGGAAGGCGACGAATACGTGCTTTACACCGAGGGCTCTAACCTCAAAAAAGTGATGAAGGTGAAGGGCGTGGACTTCACGAGGACTTTGACGAACAACATCTACGAAATTTACGAGGTTCTCGGAATAGAGGCGGCGAGAAACGCGATAATAAACGAAGCAATTTCGACACTTGAAGAACAGGGTCTCGAGGTGGATATCAGACACATAATGCTCGTAGCCGATGCTATGACGGCTGATGGCGAGTTAAAACAGATAGGCAGGCACGGAGTTGCTGGAGAGAAGCAGAGCATACTCGCGAGAGCAGCTTTCGAGATGACCGTAAACAACCTCCTTGAAGCGTCGGTTAAGGGCGAGGTCGATAGGCTTAACGGAATAACTGAAAACATAATTGTTGGACAGCCCATAAAACTCGGGACGGGTGATGTGGAACTCGTGTTGAAGCTGGGGGGAAGTAAATGAAGGTGGATATAGAGAAGGCTTTGAGGAAGGCTTTAAGGACTGGTAAGGTGTACTTGGGTAGCAAAAGGACGATAAAGGCTGTGAGGAAGGGAGAGGCGAAAATGGTAATAGTTGCGAAGAACTGCCCCAAAGAGGTGCTCGAAAAACTGAGCAAGTACGACGTGAAGGTCGTAACCGTGGACAAGACGAACATGGAGCTCGGAGCCTTGTGCGGTAAACCGTTTAGCGTTGCAGCATTGGCGATAATAGAAGAGGGAGAGTCAGAAATACTTCTCTCATAATTTTTTAGGAGCGTGTTTTTAATGGAAGTTAAGCTGACGACAGAGAGTATCAGGATTATGACTCTTTTTGAGAGTCTAACGGGGGCGAATGTGAAGGACTGTTTAATCTACGACGACAAGGTCGTCCTCGTCGTTAGGAAAGGCGACATGGGGTTGGCGATCGGGAAAGGCGGAATAAACGTAGAAAAAGCGAGTGAAATCATCGGAAAGAAGATAGAAATCATTGAGCACAGCGACGATCCTGAGGAATTCATAAAGAACATCTTCAAGCCGATCGACGTCAAAGTTAGGATAATCGAGAAGAGTGGAAAGAAAATAGCCCACATTTACGCGCCCCTTCAGTATAAAGGGTTCGTCATAGGGAAGGGCGGAAAAAATATAAACAAGGCCAAAGAGCTTGTGAGGAGACATCACGATATTGAAGACGTGATCGTAAAGTGAGGTGGTGGGAATGGGTAGAGGATTATTCGCTGCAAGAAAGCTCATCGAAAACAGGAAGAAGTTCAGGTGGAGTGACAAGAGGTACGTGAGGAGAGTGCTCGAGCTGAACGTAAAAGCTGACCCGCTCGAAGGAGCTCCGATGGCGAGGGGAATAGTGCTCGAAAAAATAGGTATAGAGGCGAGACAGCCTAACTCGGCAATCAGAAAAGCCGTGAGAGTTCAGCTGATAAAGAACGGTAAGCAAATCACGGCTTTCGTTCCTGGAGACGGAGCCATAAACTACATAGACGAGCACGACGAGGTAATCGTCGAGAGAATCGGAGGCAGGATGGGTAGGTCGATGGGAGACATTCCGGGAGTAAGGTTCAAGGTAATCAAGGTTAACAGAACGAGCCTTAAGGAGCTCTGGAAGGGTAAGAAGGAGAAGCCGTTGAGGTGATCTAATGAAATACGGTTTGACGAAAGAAGAGCTTTTGGTATTCGGGAAATACGATCCTTTCGAGGTCGAAGTCAAGGATCCGGCGCTGAAGAACTACATCTGCTTAGAGCCGAGAGTCGTTCCGCACACGCACGGAAGACACGTTAACGTGCCTTTTGGAAAGCAGAAGGTGTTCATCGTCGAGAGGCTGATAAACAAGGTGATGAGGAAGGGTAGGAACACAGGAAAGAAAATCATGGCTTACAACATAGTCAAGGAGGCTTTCGAGATCATAGAAAAGAAGACCAAAAAGAACCCCCTGCAGGTTCTCGTAGACGCTCTCGTTAACGCCGGTCCGAGAGAAGAAGTCGTCAGGCTCAAATACGGTGGTATTGCTGTTCCCAAAGCTGTTGACACTTCAAGCTTGAGGAGGCTTGATGTCGCGTTGAGGAAC
>CAYXDX010000108.1:0-2852 GCA_964463865.1 uncultured archaeon
ATTATTATGTTTTCTTCCTTATCTTTATGGATTGCCTCTATTATTTTCGGGTGAACTTTCTCGATACATATCCTTTTAACGTCCTTTCCCTCCCTAATCAGGGCGGCAGTTAGAATAGCGGCGGAGCAGATACCGTCGGCGTCGTTGTGGTGAACCACGTAAACTTCTTCCTCGACTTTTTCGAGTTTCTGGGCTGTAAACTCTATAGCTTTCAAAAATTCGCCGTTCATCAACTCTTGCATCGCGTTTAAGTTTTCCTCAAACTTTTATAGTTTTTTCTTCGAGTAAACTGCATGCTCACGCTGATAGGCTTGGGCTTGTGGGACGAGAATGACATAACTCTGAGAGGGCTGAATGCCGTTAGGAACGCTGACGTGGTTTACGCGGAGTTTTACACGTCGAAGTTAATGGGAACGACTCTCGACAAGCTCGAAAGACTTTACGGAAGGAAGGTGCAAGTTCTTGAGAGAAAGGACCTTGAAGAGGAAAGCTACCGGATAATCGAGGAGGCGAAAGGTAAGAACGTGGTAGTCCTCGTAGCGGGAGACCCTGGAGTGGCGACGACGCATTCGTCTCTCCTTCTTGAAGCGAGGAAGAGGGGTGTGGAGACGAGAGTAGTGCACAACGCCAGCATAATTTCGGCCGTTTGCTCGCTAACGGGGTTGCACAGCTACAAGTTCGGCAAGTCCGCTACCGTAAGTTATCCTTACAGGGGTATAGTGTCAAGGACGCCGCTGGAAGTTGTTAAGCAGAACATGAGCATAAACGCACACACGCTGCTTTTACTCGACCTGAATCCAAAGCCTATGACCATAGCCGAAGCCGTTGAGATTTTAAGTAAGGTCGACGACGGAACGCTGAACCACTTCGCGGTTGGGATAGCGAGAGCTGGCGGAGACAACGTTGTGAAGTGTGATCGCTTCTATTCGCTGAGAGACTACGACTTCGGAGAACCACTTCACTGCATAGTCGTTCTTTCGAGAGGAATTCACATCACGGAATACGAATTTTTGAGGGAGTTCGCAGAAGCTCCAAAAGAGCTCGAAAAAATTGTCGAGTAAAAGTTTATTAGGTTCGAAAGTAGTAAGTTAATGATGATTGAGGGCTGGCTCCTTGACGCGGATTACGTTACCGAGGAAGGTAGGGCGATAATAAGGCTGTGGTGCAAGGACTTTGACGGAAATACCTTCGTGGTTTACGATAAAAACTTCACTCCATACTTTTACGCTTTTAAAAACGGTTTGAGCAAGAAGGATTTAGAAAGGGTAGTCGTGAAGACGAAGGAAGGAGTAATCAAACCTCTGAGAGTTGAGGAAGTTAAGAGAAAAGTCTTCGGAAAAGAAGTGGAAGTCTTCAAGGTTTACGCTCAACACCCTCAGCACGTTCCGAAGTTGAGGGAGGAGATCGGAAAGATAACCGAGGTCAGAGAGGCGGACATACCGTTCGCGTATCGATACCTCATCGACAAGGACCTCGCTTGCATGGACGGAATAAGGGTTGAGGGGAAAATCAGGGTCGAGAAGGGTTTGAAAATCGTCGAGGCGGAAAAGGTCGAGCGTTTCGAAGTCCCCCTGCCAGAGCCGAAGGTTTTAGCCTTCGACTGTGAGATGCTCACCGAAATGGGGATGCCAGATCCGGAGAAAGACCGAATAATCATCATCGGTGTTAAGTGCGGCGACTTCGAGGAGACGATAACTGGTAACGAGAGAGAAATCCTGTTGAGGTTCGTCGAAATAATAAAGGAGCTCGATCCTGACGTGATCGTCGGATACAATCAAGATAACTTCGACTGGCCTTACATAAAGAAAAGAGCGGAAAAGCTATCTGTAAAGCTGGCTATCGGTCGAGACGGTAGCGAAATCTCGTTTAGAGGCGGAAGACCAAAAATAGCTGGAAGGCTGAACGTCGACCTATACGACATAGCGATGAAGCTTGACGTTAAGATAAAAACTCTCGAAAACGTGGCTGAATTCCTTGGAAAGAAAGTAGAGCTTGCGGACATCGAAGCCAAGGACATATACAAGAGGTGGACTTCTGGAGACGTGGAAAGCGTTCTGAAATACTCCAAGCAGGACGTTTTGAACACTTACTTCATCGCCGAGGAGTTACTTCCGATGCACTACGAACTTTCCAGGATGATAAGAATACCCACCGACGACGTGGCGAGGATAGGGAGAGGTAAGCAGGTAGACTGGTTCCTGCTGAGCGAGGCGTTCAAGCTCGGCGAAATCGCTCCGAATCAAGCGGAGGTCGAGGAAAGCTACGAAGGGGCTTTCGTCCTCGAACCTTCAAGAGGGTTGCACGAAAACGTGGTTTGTCTGGACTTCGCTTCGATGTATCCGAGCATAATGATCGCCTTTAACATAAGCCCCGACACTTACGTGGTCGGAAAGTGCGAAGATTGTTTCGTCGCTCCGGAGGTCGGACACAAGTTCAGGAAACAGCCGGACGGCTTCTTCAGAAGGATACTGAAGATGCTCATAGAGAAGAGGAGAGAAATCAAAGAGAGGATGAAGCAGATCGACAAGAATTCGCACGAATACAGACTCCTTGACATCAAGCAACAGACGTTAAAAGTTCTCACGAACTCGTTCTACGGATACACCGGGTGGAGCGGCGCGAGGTGGTATTGCAGGCAGTGTGCAGAGGCTACAACGGCTTGGGGCAGACACCTGATAAAGTCGTCGGTAGAAATAGCGAAAAGCCTTGGATTCGACGTCCTTTACGGAGACACGGACAGCATATTTGTTAAAAAAGACGAGCTAACGATCGATGAGCTGAAAAAAGAGGTAGAAAAACTGATAGACGAGATTTCCAGAAGGTTCCCAGTTCAGATCGAAGTCGACGAATAC
>CAYXDX010000109.1:0-2655 GCA_964463865.1 uncultured archaeon
CGGGAGAAGTCTACAAGATTCTGAAAGCGGAAGTGAACATGAGCTACACGAGGTTTTACGAGATAATCAACAAGCTCGAGAGGTTGAGGCTGATCGATGTAGTCGTCGGGAAGAAGGGCAGAGGAAGAACGAGGTACATAATAAAGAAGTATCGCGCCGACCTCGTGCTGAAGGCTTTGACCGAGAGCTGAGCAAACATTAAAATATTTTCCCGGGAAAAAGCAATTTGAGTATGGCCGAGATAACGATAAAGTTGAAAGTTCCCGACGGCATGGAGGAAGAAGTTAAGAAGGCGGTGGAGGAGGTCGTGAAAAATCTCCTTCAATCGAGAAAGTTGAAAAGAGAGGTTCTCGGCAAGTACTTCGGGAAGTTTCCCAAAGAGGTCGAAGTTAAGGAGGAAGAGTGGTACCTCCAATGAAAGTTTTCGTCGACTCTTCAGTTCTGATAGAATTCGTCAAAGGAAACGTCGAAGCTAAAAGAATTCTCGACAAGTTATTCGAGCTGGATGCCGAGGTTTTCATCAACGACATAGTTTTCAGCGAGTTCGTGTTTCACTACATCTCCTTGAAGTCCGGAGTTTCTCCTTTAACGTTAAAGGAGAAAGACGAGCGAACTGACATCTGGCAGCTTGGAGTCATATTCTACGGGCTTGTAACTTCAATCGGCACAATCTACCGCTCAATAGCGATTTACAGTCCAACAGGCCAGGTATTCAACCTTCAACACGACATACTCCTCTTTAGCTCAATGATGATCAGCTCATACATTTAGGTACGTAATGATTTTAATTTCCTCAAAGAGCGTTTTGAGGTTGAAATCTGGAACTGTGATTTGAAAACGCTTTCGTGCAAGTCTTCGAGACCTCCTCAAGTTCGAGGGTCACGATTTGCTTTCATTTCCTCTAAGATTTCCGAAATGAGGGGCTTTAGTTCTGGGACTCTTCGCTTTATCGTTTCCCATAGAATTCCGTAGTCGACGCCAAAGTATCCGTGAATCAACTTATCCCTCATACCCGCCATTCTCTTCCACGGAACTTGGGGATAACGCTGTTTTATCTCGTCCGGAATGTTTTTTACGGCTTCCCCTATTATTTCAAAACATCTTATGACAGCGTAAACTGTTTTAATGTCCTTAACAAACTCCTCGTAAGTTAAGCCTTCGACGAATTTCTCAATTCTCTCAAGCTCGTCAGCTATGTCTTTTATGTAGTCGACGTAAGTCCTCTCAGACATAGACGACCTCCTTTAAAACAGTCTTGGCTATTCTGGGTTTTAGCGTCTTTTTGAGGACGAGATCGACTTTAACGCCCAAGAGCTTTTCGAGGTATTCCTCAAGCTCGAGAAATTCGAAGAAGTCGACCGGCTTTTCGAATTCGACTAAAACGTCGAGGTCACTCGTCTGCCTTTGCTCACCCCTGACGTAAGAACCGAAGATGCCTAAAGATTTTACTCCGTATTTTTCCTTCAGTTCTCTTTCGTGCTCCTTGAGGATTTTCAATATCCTTTCGATCTCCGTCATTCAACTCTCACCTTCCCAGTGAGTAACAGCTCCATAACTTTCTTCTTCATTTCTTTCGAGCTTTTCCTTTTTAGTCTTTTTTACTTCTGTGACCTTGCCAGACTTCGATAGGGTTTGAGTTTTTTCGCCGTTTCCGTGAAGGGTGTGAGTTTTAGATTTTTGAAGCTTCTTTGTATAACTTTCGATTGTTGTCAGATTGGCGCAGTTAAGGTAATTTCTCCGATTAACCGATGATACTGTTTTTTACGGGTAAATCACCACGAATACGTATCCACGAGCTCTCCGTTGGCGTTGTACAAGTAAGCAGTGTCGTGGTCGTTGTTCCATACCGGTCTGCCGGAGTTCCAGAACAAATCAGTCGCGTTATCTCTTCCGTAGCCTGTGTGGAGGACGATTTTCTCTCCGGGATTGAGGACCACATCGGGGAATACGTAGTATTTGCCGGACTCGTCTTTAATCACCCAGCCGAAGAGCGAAACCGGAGAGTTTCCAGAGTTGACTATAACCACGTACTCGTCGTTCAGACACTTTCTGTCGTCCACTTTGCCGCAGGCGTCGTAGTGCACCTCCGCTATCTCGACTTCAGGCGGCGAGTAGTTCCAAAGACCTACTCTTTCCCTCTTAGCTTTCTCCTCGAGCCTCTCGTACAAGTCCTTCTTCGAAAACTCGGCTTCGCAGTAGCACCTCGCGTAGCCCTCTTCTATCATAGTGGCTCCGAAGTCTTTCCCGTCGACGTAAACGTACGCGAGGAGTCTACCGTAGACATCTCTTAAACCAGCTTTTTCGTCGGTCTTGATTACTACTTGCTTATTTTCAAGCAACTCTTTTGCCTTCTCTTTAGCTTTCTCCCCCCAGGCTGCTAAGTATTGCAGATCCGATATACCATCGTACTCGCCCGGTTTATTTCTTTCAGCTTTGACCTCGGGGCAGTCTATTCCGAGAATTCTTACTCTTTCTTCTTTCCCGTTCGGGAAGAGAACGACGATCGTGTCTCCGTCGACCACGTAAATTACTCTGACGGTGTAGTTCTTCCCCAGCTGAAGGACGAGTTCTTCGGGAGTCGGCGTTGCGACAGTTTTCGTAACGATTTCTGTCGGGGTTTCCGTTGGAGTTTCTACCGGAATAGGAGTTCGACTT
>CAYXDX010000110.1:0-2610 GCA_964463865.1 uncultured archaeon
TGCCCTGAGGGGTCGTGGCGGTAAATTGGCCGGTAGTCAATCCGAAAACTCCGTTGTTGTGAACGAAAATCGTTACGTTCACGTTTCTCTTAGCGGCGTGAATCAGATGGTCGAGCCCTTCGTTATACTGATCTCCGTCTCCGGCAAAACCGATAGCCAACAGCTCAGGATTCCCAAGTTTCAATCCCGTCAGAAACGGAATGACCCTCCCGTGTATTACGTGAAAAGACGGATTCTCGATGTAGTCAGTAATTTTCCCGTGACAGCCGATTCCAGATGCCACGACTATCTTCCCAACCTCGTAACCCTCCTCCACGAGTCTTCGAACGACGTTCTTAAAAGCTCTCAGAATTCCGAAGTTTCCGCAGCCAGGACACCACGTTATCTCCTTCATTCGATTACCTCCTTAAGTTCTTCCGGCGTGAACGGTCTGCCGTCCCACCTCAGCACCCTTCTGAGCTTAACACCCTGCTCTTTCTCTATCATACTCGCTAACAGCCCGGTGTAGTTACACTCGACACAGTAAGACCCGTCCTTTATAACGGGAGCATCGAAGGGCTTGAGAAACCTCACGGCAACGACCTTAAAACCGAGCTCCTCCGCGACCTCTTTTACTGCCCCGTAGTTCGAACCCCAAGTAACTATCATCTCCTCTCCTTTCCCCTCGACGATGTAGCTGCCCCTAACGTCGCTTTCTATCATCTTCATCTTTCTCATCCTCTTCGCGTACATGAGTTTGGCTACTTCTCCGTCGTCGGTCGTAAACCCGTATTCGTCGTGTTCGTTACTGTTAGCCTTAACGATAGCCGGAGGAATTGCGTAAGGAGACACTCCGCTTTCCGTGACCTCGTATCTCTTAAAAACGCCCTCGCTTCTTCTAACGACTTTTACCCTCTCCCTTTTAACCTTCGGATACTCTACGCTTTCGTAACTCTCCAGCAGGTGTTTTTCCGTTAAGAGTATCGCAGGAGTCTGATACTTCCACGCAAGATTCAGCAGTTCTGCAGCAAGCGAAAACGCGTCCTCAGAGTTCACCGGAGAAGCGACTATGAGCGGAAATTCACCGTGAGCGGGATTTAAAGCGAAGTATAAATCCTCCTGAGCCGTGTAAGTTGCCATTCCGGTAGACGGAGAACTCCTCTGTCCGTAAATTACGAGTATCGGCGTTTCTGACATGGCAGCCATGCTTACGCTTTCGGTCATCAGCGCGAAACCGCCGCCCGAGGTAGCGGTAGCGCTCCTTTTTCCGGCGAAAGCCGATCCGATTGCCATCATTATTGCCGCTATCTCGCTTTCGGGCTGATAGGCTACGATGTCGTCTCTCTTAACGAGAAAGTGAAGGATCTGCGACGTAGGTGTCATCGGGTAAGCGTAAAACCTCTCAAGTCCAGCTCTCAGCATTCCGAGAGCTATCATTTCCGCCCCAGAATGAACCTTCCTTTCGTTTCCGATCTTTTTTAATTCAGCGATTCTATCGAAGTTCTGCTCCGCGTAGTTATAGCCGCTTTCCGCGAGAGTTATGTCGTCGGAGGCCAGATTTCCGTAGGACTCTATAAAAACGTCTTCAAGAACTTCGAAGTCTATACCGAACATGTAAGCAATAACTCCGAGCACGACTGCGTTCCTGAAAAAAATGGGCTTGTGCTCCTCCTTGACGAACTCGGTCATCGGAACCTCAAGCCCGCCGAGTTTGAACTTAGAATCGTGAATCAAGACTCCTTTCAGCCTATCCTTGTGTCTTTCGTAAACGTAGTCTTCGAGACAGACGAGCAGGTCGTAATAATACCTGTGAGATCCAATAGCCTTGTCAGAAACTCTAACAACGCTCGCGTTGTGTCCTCCTCTGATGAGGGACTGATACTCCTGATATACAAACGTCCTGTATCCGAGCTTCGCGAACAGTTTCGCGGCAAGTATTCCCGCGTCCTTAATCCCGTCCCCAGCAGCACCGGTAAAGCAGAGGTTAAAATCCATAAAATTTTGAGTTTAAAAACCAAAATATATAGTTTCCGCTACCTGTCCTGCTCGGTCATTACAGTCTCGACGATCTTCTTCCCCGCTACGATCTCATCCACGCTGTGTATCACTCCCCCAAGCCTTTCGATCGTTCTCTTTATCTCCTCGAAGTCCATGTCGTCGCCGACTATCGTGATCTTCACGTTTTCGGTGTTCTGGTCTATCTCATACAGACTGAGGTTTACGCCATCAACAAACTCGAGTTCGCTGAGAACTTTCGCAAGTATTATGTTGCTCGGCTCGTGCGGTTTTAACACATCGAGCACGAGTCTCCTTATTCCTGGCACGGTAAAGTATTATATTGAAAGCTATTTAACACTTGTGTATGATAGACCTACACATTCACTCCGTTCTCAGCGACGGCGAACTGATACCAAGCGAGATCGCGAGAAGGCTTGAAGCTCTCGGTTACGAGGCTCTCTGCATAGCGGACCACGTAGACTTCAGCAACATCTCGACTACTCTGGCGTCACTTAGAAAGCTCGCCGATTACAGAGACGATTACGAACTGGAAATCCTCGTAGGAGTTGAGCTAACTCACATCCCTCCGAAGCTCATTGGAAAAGCCGTAAGAATCGCAAGAGATGAGGGGGC
>CAYXDX010000111.1:0-2542 GCA_964463865.1 uncultured archaeon
ACCTCTTCGTGATATCGAGAATCGTGGGTGATTACGGGATGATGTGAGGCCGCGAGGTGAGTGCATGGTCAAAATTCCTCACTCTTTCCTTCTCGCGAGCATCGTCGTTCTCGCTGCCGTAACTCTCTGGAACGTCAGGAAAAGGGCGATTTACGGGATTTCACCAGTAGTGCCTCTGCTCGGCTCAATGCTCATTCTGGGACTCACGCTTCTTTATTTCGATAAAACGTTTTCTGCCGTTCTGATTTTCTTTGCAGCGACGATCGTAGCGATAATATATCTTCCGTTCGCTTGGAAGGACTGGGTTAAAGTTCTGAAACGTAAGGGAGTTAATCCCGAAGAGGAAATAAAGCTGAAAGATTACTTTGACTGGAAACTTTTCGTCAAGCTTGGTTACAGGCATGGGGTGAGAAAAGCGGCTTTTCTCTACGCTCTCAGCTTCTCTGCAACTTTCTTCTTAAGCTACGCTGGATTCGGAATGCTGCTTTCGATAAAGCACAGCCTTACCGCAGCTCTAATCTCCGCCACAATAATATTCCCGGTAAGTTACGTTCTGGCGAGAAAAACAATAGAGGAGGCGATTTCGGAGGAATAGCGTGAGGAGGCTAAATTCTCTCACTGCTAATCTACATCGCATTTCTTGGGGCGGGATACCTGATCGACGTTTCCGGAATTTCGGCAGATGAGAATGCGGTATTTTTCGTTATCGTTGTGACGACGATCGCAGTTTCGTGGATCTCAAGAGACGTCGAAAGTCGTTAGCTTTCGTTGTTCACGATCCTCGTCCTTTTCGTTCTTGTCGGGTCTATCGGAAGGGTTATTTACCTTCTGACGAAGGGTGAACGAAGTTAATATGGTTGCCCTACGATACCCACGGGTTTACCGTAATACCTGCGGGAAATCATGAAAAGAAAAATTTTATATCTTATGAAGTGTATCTTCGAATCATGCGAAAGGTCTTGCTCGTGCTTTTCGCCCTGACACTTTTTGTAGGCTGTGCTCAGATGAGCGCCGAAGAGATAGCGAAGAAAATAGAGGAAAAGTACGATTCGGTCAAAGATTTTAGGGGAAATCTTCGATTCACGGCTACGAGCGAGAGTGGTAACTTTACGATAGAATACGAGTTCGTCTTCAAAAAGCCGAACAAGGTGTGGATGCGCAGCGAAAAGCTCGGCATACTGATAGTCTCCAACGGAGAGAAGACGTGGGTCTACAACGAGAAGGAGAACGAAGTCGTTGTCATGGGTGCAAAAAGTTACGGAGCCGTCGATCCCGACTACGGAAGCGTAATTAAAGACATGCTGAAGCGATACGACGTGAAACTTCTCGGCACCGGGAAAGTTTCCGGGAGAGACTGTTACGTCATATCCCTCAAGCCGAAAACCGGCGAAGGCATGAAGGTAAAAATCTGGGTCGACAAGGAGTTCTGGTATCCCCTGAGGATAGAAAGTTACTTCGGTGGGGTTAAATCCGTCGCCGAATACTCGAACGTCTCGTTCAACACCGGCGTGAGCGACGAGTTCTTCAACTTCACTCCGCCAGAGGGCGCTAAAGTAAAGACCGAAGAGGAGCTCGGAATCAGGAAGTTCAAAAGCGTTGAGGAGGCTCAAAAGTTCGTGAACTTCAAAGTCCTGAAGCCAAGTTACACAGCCGGATACGAGCTCAAGGAAGTTACCGTCGTCTCCAACTCGGTCAGCATGGTTTACGTCAGGGGAAGTGAGGTGATGACGATAATCGAAAACGTAGGCGGCAAGTTGCCTGAGTTTCAAAACGCGGAAAAAGTAAAGATAGGAGAAAGTTCCGGCATTTACGCGGAATTCTACGGAAACAAGGTGCTCTCGTTTAAGAAGGGCGACGTAATCGTAACGATAACCGGAAGATTGGACAAAAGCGAGCTGCTGAAGATCGCAGAGTCGATGGATACATGATCGTGATCTCCTTCTTTTATTTCGTCGTTCTCCTGTTTCTCATCCCGTCTCTCGCTCTCTCGATATACGCGTGGATAATTTACAGATTTCTCTCGAGGATTAAAAGCAGACTTAGACTCCTTGTTCCTCCCACCTCGGCCTTGCTCCTCGCAACCTTCACGACCTTCTCGACGAACCTTCCTCTGAGCTACTCGTTGCTCGGATCGGCTTTCATTTTTGTGCACGCGACGGAGGTGGCAATGGGTATCGTTACGCCAATACATATCTTCGAAAGCAAGACTACGGAAAAGCAGAGAAAATACATGGTGCTTCTGTTCTCCGTAATTTTGGCGATCCTCTTCATGAGGGGATTTGCTTCAGTGATGGGGACGCCAGCTCCGACGATGGGCTTGCTTGGGTTGATCGACTACAGAGACGTTCTGAAATTCGGCAAGACGGTCTTTCACTTTACTTCAGCTCTACTGCCGTATCTGGAAGTCACGTTGATTTCTACCGTGTTCTACGCCCTCTGCTACGGATTAATAGCGCTGTTCAGCGACGAAAAATCTTAGCTGTGCTTTCTTTTGCGGTGCGAAAGTTTTAAGTCCTTCGAACAAAAGATACATCTAAGTTCG
>CAYXDX010000112.1:0-2001 GCA_964463865.1 uncultured archaeon
AGGTTGGATGCCGCCACTATCATCGCACCACCTCCTGGCTGGATTTTATTCTCGTGCTGTTTAAAATACTTGGCCTGCGGGGATAAGAGTTATATATTTCTCCCTTCAAATGCTGCGGTGATGTATAACGAACAGAGGTTCAACAACTGGATCGAGAGAATAAAGAGCGAAGAAGTGGATTTGGACAAAGTCGAGAGCTTAGAGGTATTCGACAGACTGCTTGAGGATGTGGTCATAGCATGCCACAACTTGCTGAAGGCAGTAAAGGATAGGGAAATGAAGAAGAGCGAAGCCGAGCAGGAGCTGAAGAAGATGAAAGAACTTTTCTCAAGAGATGTCGATCTCGGAGACGAGCTCAAGAACGACCTGTTCGAAATGATAAAGGAGAGTGTCAAGCTCATAATCAGGTCTGCCGAAATTGCTCTCTCTGGAAAAATCAGTAAGAAAAGCTTTGAGAAGTTGCTGGACGAGGCTCTTAAGAGTGAAAAGAAAGGAGATTTGGAGAAAGCGTTTGAGTCGATCGCAATGATGGGTGCGAAGCTTTTCAGAGGTGAAAAAATGCCGGAAATCGACTTTCAGGAGGACAGCGAGCTGTTAGAGTATTTCGACGGACTCGACGCTATAAACACTGTTATGCTGCTGAAAGAGATAGACAGGGATGAGAGTTCTGGAGAGGATTCGGAGTAAAGCCCGGGAGCTGGGATTTACTTACGAACTTTACAAATTTATGCTCCTAAATTTTGGAAAGCGAGGAGAAAAGGCTTTTCTTTACGTTAAGGAGAGCAGGGTCAAAAAATATAGGGACTTTTTCGTCGTCGTAGGAAGAGAAGAATACGTCGTCGAGGACTTTTTCTGCACGTGCAAGGATTTTCAGATAAATCTAAGGAGTGCAAAGCCATGTGCACACATTATGGCGGTTGCTATAGCGGACGAGTTAAAGCTTTATGACGAGGTAGATGCCTATTACGTCGACTTTATATCGATCGATTCGAGGAGGGGCTGGAAGTGATTCTAACGAAAGACGAAATAAGAAGGCTGATAGTTGAGGAAAAGCTCGTGGAGGATTACATCGACTTGGAGACGCAGCTTCAACCCAACGGAATCGACCTGACTTTGAGGAAGGTCGCGAGAATAAGAGAAGCTGGAAAAATAGACTTCGACAACTCCGAGAGAAAAATTCCGCAGGTGGAGGAGATAGACTTCGTGAACGACTGGGTTTATCTTCCTCAGGGAGTTTACAGGGCTTATCTAAACGAAGTTGTCAGGCTTAGGAGCGACCTAATGGCGTTAGCCCGCCCGAGGTCGTCTCTGGTTAGGTGTGGCGTGAACGTTCTCACGGCCGTGTGGGACGCTGGCTACGAGGGGAGAAGCGAGGTTGCTATAGCCGTTCACAACGAAAACGGAGTTTGGTTAAAGAGAAACGCGAGAATCGTTCAGCTGATCTTCATAAGATTGTCCGGGGAGACGGAAGGTTATTCTGGAATCTTCAAGGGCGAAAACATTTGACTCTAAAATTTTGTAAACGTTAGTAGTATAGTTAATTTAATATTTTAAAGCACTCTAGTAATGTAAGCATTTTTTAGAAAAATATTTATCCAAAATTCAAACACAGTTACAAACCATGAGCGTAGACGTTATAGAGAGGTTGATCGAGAAGAGTGAAGAAACTGATAAAATTGTCCCAGTATTTTTAATGTTTGTGCCACCAGTTTTGATAATCTTCGGAACTATTTTCATGATCGCGGAAATTAGAGAAGGAAGTTTGCTCGGTTTTGGTCTATTGATGGTAATCTTGGGAGCAGCAGTCGGCGTGTATCTGTTGTATGCTTTAATCTCAAGGAGGAACTCCCATTTTGATAGGACGACAGCGCTATACGAGTCCATTGCCGACTATCTGAACTCGTCAAGGTTGAAGGATACCGTGCTACGGATGAAAAGTGAGGTTGGCGAAGAGAAAAGTCCGGCAGTTTGGGTAATCTTTTATTTCCTCACGAGCATGAT
>CAYXDX010000113.1:0-1885 GCA_964463865.1 uncultured archaeon
AGAGACTTCATGCTCGAAGCAGAGGGAGGAGAGATCAAGGTAGGAGAAGTAATAGGAATCGTCGGAAGGAACGCTACCGGAAAGTCCACTTTCGTCAAAGTTCTCGCCGGAGTTACGAAGGACGACGAAGAAAAGGTAGACGTCGGAGTCAAAGTTTCCTACAAACCTCAATACGTAAAAGCAGACGTCAGCATGCCAGTTGGAGCGTTCCTGAGAAGCATAAACCCGATGATCGACAGCTCGTATTACAAGACCGAGTTCGTAAAACCGCTCCAACTCGAAAAGCTGATGGACAAAAACCTCGACGAGCTGAGCGGTGGAGAGCTTCAGAGGGTTGCGATAGCCGCGTGCCTGTTGAGAGACGCAGACGTATACTTCCTCGACGAACCTTCCGCTCATCTTGACGTGGAGCAGAGAGCGGAGGTTTCGAGGCTGATAAAGAGGTTTGCGATGAACAACTCGAAGAGCGTTTTCGTCGTCGACCACGACATATACTTAATAGACCTCGTTTCGGACAGACTGATAGTGTTCTCCGGAGAACCAGGAGTGAAAGGTAAAGCATCGAAGCCTCAGAGCATGAGAGACGGTATGAACAGGTTTTTAGCGGAGCTTGAAATAACCTTCAGGAGAGACGAGGAGACGAAGAGGCCGAGAGTGAACAAGCTCGGTTCGAAGCTCGACAGGGAACAGAAAGCTGCTGGGGAGTATTATTACTACTTTAAGTGAGGTTGCAATCTCGAGGGTGTGCTTGATGGCAGTGAAATACGCATATTCTGTATCTTTCGATTTTGAACAGCTCCTTTGCCGCTACTAAATCGCCTTCCATAACTTTCAGAAGACCCCGTTCGTCTCGTCTTTCCCGACGCTTTCAACCTCAGTTTTTTAGTTTTTTATATAATCTGCCGTATCTCGGCTTTTATTTTTCCGTAGATTCAATCTGGTATAAAAAGCAAGAGTTTCGTTCGAAAAGCTCGAAGATGGAGGTATTCTCGATCTTTCTGATCATCCTCTTAATGCTACAGCCTTAAGGCTTTAAGCTTGGAAGAAATTAAAGAAGAGCAGAGAAGAAGGTATTTATAATCTTCAGGCAACCAAGTTTTATGGCTAAAGAAATTCAGATTGAAATTCCCGAAGAGATTTCAAGAATTCTGGAAAGGGATGAAATGCTAAAGAAGTATTTTGAAAAAATTGCAGTAGACGTATTTAAAGAAAAACTGTTAAAATACCTAATAGCTGAAGAGATAACGAAAAACGTTAAAGTTTCTGAGGCAGATGTCCTTGAAATGGACGAAGAACTGAAAGAAATGGCCCTAAAGGAGCTCGAAAGTAAATGGAAGCAGTAATCGATACAAACAAGATTTTGTCAGCGGTAATACGCTCCGGGAAGGTTAGGAAGATCGTAGTCTTTTCCAGCTCCCAAATACATGCTGAACGAGATGGACAAACACAAGCAAAGAATTTGCGCGAAAGTTGGAATTTCATCAGATGATTTCGATTTCATCTTCAACGAGTTAATACTTCCAGCTATCTCCGTGGTGGAGGATGAATTCTACAGAGATAAAATCAGGGGAGCTAAAGAAATCGCAGAGCAATTCGACTATAAGGATTATCCGTTCATCGCCTTAGCTCTAAAGCTTAACGTTCCAATTTGGACCAACGACAAAGACATGATCGTTTATGGATTAAAATCCGGCAAGTACCTGGCTTTAGACACTCAAGCCGTAGAGGAGTTATTAAAAGGAAAAAGCTTGGAAGAGGTTAGAAGAGATCTAAAGAGGAGGCATTTATAAAATGTGAACTTTTTTGAAAACTTAAAATTTAAAAATCCTTCATTCTTTAAATTTCTCTCTAAGCATTTCTTAAAATCTTTTGCTACTGTTGTGTG